>NZ_JAHNZW010000002.1:0-448784 GCF_026931025.1 Sporosarcina sp. G11-34
CCTTATATCTAAATCTAATATCTTCAGCAATATCATCGGATAATATTGCTACTCCCCAAGCACCCATACTAACACCTCCTAATTTGTAAAAAAACTTTCTGTAATAATTCAATGTTAGATGTAAATTTCCTTCTTCAACTAAACTGCCTCGTTAGTTGAAGAACATCATTTCATAGTCTTCAATATATTTTAACATAGATTTCTTATCTTCCTTCTTCCTTCTATATTTTTCTTTCCAATATCCAATCAGCAAGTATTTTAACAAGTGAATTAGCAAAGGCACATAAATTTATGCGCTGCTGCTAATTCCTGTGCCAATTGTGGAGCCAAATCGACTATATAAAGCATCTAATTGTTGATGCAACAACAAAAACAGGGACACCAATTCATATGCGAATTGGGTCCCCGAACACTGTATTTTTTATTGTTTTCTCCCCATCAACCGAACCCGTTAAAGGTAGACGGAAGTCCTTTTTTTATGGTGAAAGGCGGGGGATGTCCACTGAATCAGGCATAATGTGCACTCTTTTGTGATTAATCTCCACCCTTTCCGTGGATGTCCACTGAATCCGGCGTAATGTGCACTCATTTGTGATTAATGTCCACCCAATCGCCTATAATGTCCGCGCTTTCCCTGGATGTGCACTGAATCGGGTATAATGTGCACTCATTTGTGGTTAATGTCCACTCAATCGCCGGTAATGTCCGCGCATTCCGGGGATGTCCGCCGAATCGGGCATAATGTGCACTCATTTGTGATTAATGTCCACGCTTTCCCCCGTAATGTCCGCGCTTTCCGTGGATGTGCACCGAATCGGGCATAATGTGCACTCATTTGTGATTAATGTCCACTCAATCGGGCGTAATGTCCGCGCTTTCCGTGGATGTCCACTGAATGCGGCATAATGTGCACTCATTTGTGATTAATGTCCACCCAATCTCCCATAATGTCCGCGCTTTCCGTGGATGTCCACTGAATCCGGAATAATGTGCACTCTTTTGTGGTTAATGTCCACTCAATCGCCCGTAATGTCCGCGCTTTTCGTGGATGTGCACTGAATCGGGCATAATGTGCACTCTTTTGTGGTTAATGTCCACTCAATCGCCCATAATGTCCACCCTTTCCGGACTCTCCCTATCCTTCCAACCTACCCCTTGCCAATTCAATTAAAATAGGCTATCATAATATTCAAATTACGGTCTAAAATAAAAAAGGGAGGAGATACTATCCAAAAAATAGAAAGAATCGAACCGCTGCTTTTGCATGCTTTACCAAGACTGATTGCGCGTTTACCCCCCAACCATTCGCGAATCGAAGACTTGGAGAACCAATTATACCGTATACAATCAGGTTTCTTTGGCGAAAAGTTTGTCGACCAGAACCTTGAACTGAAGGCGTATCCCCAACGCCCGGAAATCCTTACAAACATACACCTTTACTTGTCCCCACAAAAATCTTTCCAGCTAGATACGTTATTTGTCACCCAGAAATCGGTAGTTATTCTTGAAGTGAAAAATTTGACGGGCGACCTCCGTTTTATTTCCGATGGAGATCTCCGGCAATTGGAGCAAACACTCCCGTCAGGAAAAGTGACAATTATGGATTGCCCAATCGTTCAGCTGGAAAACGAGCGATACTATTTGCAGACTTGGCTTGCCGACAGGGGAGTCGATGTGCATGTTTCTGGACGAGTTGTTCTCGCCGGTAAAAACGGAAAAGTCGTAAGTGCACCGCCGAACGCGCCCTTAGTTTATCTGAATCGCTTGCGGATGTACTTGGAAAAGAAGGAGAGCGGCCAGGCAATTTATAGTACGGCGGAAGTCAATAAAATCAGCGGAATGATTCGGCAAAGCCAAACAACGTACAACCCATTTCCGCTATGCGAATACTATCGCATCGATCCAAATTCACTGAAAAAAGGTCAACTATGCTCAAACTGCGACTCGACAATGACCTATCTAAACCATAAGCGGCGCCGATGCAACGCGTGCTCTACCATTGAGGCGAACAATTATAGGCAGACGCTGACCGATTGGTTCATGCTCATCTCGGACTCGATCTCCAATCGGCAATGCAGAGATTTTCTGCAACTGGCAACGAGGCACGATGCCAACTATGCACTGAAAACAATCCACCTGTATAAAGAAGGAAAGTCCGTCGCAACCAGATACTACTGGCCAAAAGGGAAGTCGTTTAAAAGTGAAGAATAGTGCGTGAGGAAGGTATGCCCCGGCATACCTCTTTTTTTGAATTAAACCGGATGTCCACTGTATCACCGTTAATGTCCACTGAATCCGGCGATGTCCGCTGTATCACCGTTAATGTCCTCGCAATCCGGCCTGATGTCCACTCAATCGCACGTAATGTCCACTGAATCCAGCGATGTCCACTGTATCACCGGTAATGTCCTCGCAATCCAGTCTAATGTCCACTGAATCCCGCGATGTCCGCTGTATCACCGTTAATGTCATCGCAATCTAGTCAGATGTCCACCCAATCGCGCGTAATGTCCACTGAATCCAGCGATGTCCGCTGTATCGCCGTTAATGTCCTCGCAATCCGGTCCAATGTCCGCTCAATCGCCGTTAATGTCATCTCAATCTAGTCAGATCTCCACTGAATCCGGCGCACCCTCAAGAGAATAGAAAAACCCCGCCAATGCATACACATTAGCGGGATTTTCTACGTCCGGGTATAAGTAAAGCCAATCGGAGAATGACTAAAAACGTCACGGCCCCGGCCATAT
The DNA here is from genome assembly GCF_026931025.1 of Sporosarcina sp. G11-34. Taxonomy (NCBI): domain Bacteria; kingdom Bacillati; phylum Bacillota; class Bacilli; order Caryophanales; family Caryophanaceae; genus Sporosarcina; species Sporosarcina sp. G11-34. Next base: position 2,748 of record NZ_JAHNZW010000002.1, read on the forward strand.
CGAGTCCGACGTCTTGCATCGACGGCGTTCGACCACCTGTTAATGACTGGTGGAATTCATCACTCATTGCGACGAGTAACGTAACCGCCGCCGCAATAATTGTGCGAAACCGTCTATTTGGCAACACCGAATAAACAAGCACTGCGAGCACGCCGAAAATGAAGAAATGCGCGCCTTTTCGCAGCAAAAATTCGATGAAATAATAATAGCCCCGCTCCTCAACGGAAATCGTCTTTCCCCAGTACGGGATTTCAAGTTTAGAAAGCAAGCCCTCAAGCGGCTTCCCAGGGAGCCATTGTTGCAACGAAGGGACGAGCGATTGTTGCTCATACGTCTGCCCGGAAGAAAAGAAAAGAGTCGACAGTACCGCCAATAAAATAAAAAACATCAGTAATTTTTTCATATGAATAGTTTACCATCTAATTCCTAAAACTGTCTCCTGTAAAGGGGAGAATTAAATAAAAATGCACTTGGCAATTAAGGTTTTTCTTTCAATCTATATATATTGAACTAAAGAAGGTGACACCTAGTTGATTGAAGTGGAGAGCGGCGACTCCAGTGGGCAAAGCGCGTCCAGGTGAGACCCCGCAGCGAAGCGAGGAGGCTCACGGACCGCCCGCGGAAAGCGTCCGCTCGGAACGGAAATCAAGGATGTCCACTGCAATCATCGTAATGTCCGCGCAATCCCGATAAATGTCCGCTCTATTGCTGAAAATGTCAGCCCAATCGCCGGATGTCCGCTCAAATAGTTATAATGTCCACTCAATCTGGGTGATTGTCCTCCCTTTCGGGATTTCTGGATGTCCACTGAAATGACGATAATGTCATCGCGATCCCGTCTAATGTCCGCTCAATTGCTAATAATGTCCACTCAATCAGCGGATGTCCACTCAAACCGCCTTATTGTCCGCGCAATCCCGATAAATGTCCGCTCAATTGCCAATAATGTCCACCCAATCGCCACGCACCCCGCGTCAAAACAAAAAAAGATCCGGGGCGATACCCCCCCGGATCTACCTATCACACATTCAAATCTCCAAATGCGTCTTCAATTCTTCCTTAACACTTTCCAACTCGTCATCATTCATAATGTAATACCAAACCTTATTCATCTTCTTGCCTTCGCCGTCTTTAATAATAATCTGATCAATCTTCTTCGCTGCGTCCCTATAATTCGCCTGCACATCAACCATCTCATCAAACGTCATATTCGTGCGCACGTTATTTCCGATTGCGCCGAAAATACTCTTATACTTCACTAAGCTGCTAAACGAAGCACCTTCACGCAACACCGCCTGAATGACTTGCTTCTGTCGATCTTGCCGTCCGAAGTCACCGCGTGGATCTTCGTAGCGCATTCTTACAAATGCGAGTGCCTCTTCACCATCCAAAGAGATTTCACCTTTCGGGAATACATACTTGTCAACGTTAAAGTCGAGCGTGTTATTCACTTTAATCCCGCCGACTGCGTCGACAATTTCTTTAAAGCTCTCCATATTCACCTGAACAACGTAGTCGATTGGAACATCTAGCAAGTTCTCGACGCTGGCCATCGCCATTTCAATTCCGCCAAATGCATAGGCGTGGTTGAGTTTGTCCTTCGTATCTTTCCCGACAATTTCTGTATACGTATCCCGCGGAATACTTACCATTTTAGTCGAGTTCGATTTAGGATTGACCGTTAACACAATCATCGTATCCGATCTTCCGGAATCGCCTGCACGCTCGTCGACGCCGAGAACGAGGACGGAAAAGGGTTCCTGATCCTTGAATGCAACGGCGTCTTCACGTTTGTCCGACAACTCGCGATCAATCGGTTCGTGCATATCTTTTGCGGTCTTCGTTAAATTCATGTAAACCATCAATCCGTATACGAGAACTGCGATTACGATAAGGCCAAATCCGCCGACAATCCACGGCCATATCTTTTTCTTCTTACGATCTTTTCTGCTCATCTGTCATTCCTCCATTAGTCAGCTATGAAATACGTAATGAGTGAATTTGCCCAAACTTCAGCGCCATCACTATTAGGCATGCTTTTGTCGTCCAATAAATCTTTAATCTCGTCAGCGTCTGTGTCAGGCCAGTTCAACCAAGTATTCACATATGAAATTCCTTCGTCTTTCGCAAACTGTTGTAATGCATTCACCTGTTTCGGGTAATGGACCGCATTATAAATTGGATTGGAAGGGTGGAGAACAAGAACCGAATCTTCAACAGCCGACCGCAAACGTTCATGGAATACTTTAATATGCTGTTGTCCATCTTCTGCTGAGACTTCACCATTATTATTCAAAGTAAACGGTTCAAACAAAATCACATCGTAACCCGCACCAAAATCGACAAGCCCAGCATTCAATTCGGCGATAAATTTAGCAGACGTTCCATTGAAAGGAACTGTCGTCGTTTCGACGAAATCGCCGTAAGAACTACTAAGCGCAAGCCTTAATCGTTCTGCATATCCAGGATTACCCGAATCCATCGATTCCGATCCAACAAGTAAGAACTTAAGAGTTTCACCTTTCTCAAGCCGACTGCCAAAAACTTCACGGACACTTTCATCTTGGTTGGCCGTCAGTCCAATTAGACGCTCATTATCCGTTGAATGTTTCACGTCGGATTCAGCTTCAGCAGGAGATGCATTTTTCTTGTCAACGACCGCACTGGAGGCGGGGGCTTTCACTGAATCAAGCTTATATTTCCACTGTAAATAACTACCTACTAACAAAACAATACAGACGACTACAATTATGTACGCGAGTACCGTTCGAACTTTCACAATAAAACCCTCCAATATGTCTTATAGACTATAAAACCGTCAATATATCATCCGGAAATCATATGCCTAATAAGTGTAGATTGTGTTATAATTACAAAGTCTTGATTTTTTACCGACTTAACAAAATAAAGAAATTACGCTAGTCTATTGATTATCCCACAAAATGGCCAGAATACAATCGTCCAAATAATGTCGAACTATGGTATAATACCATAGTTCGACATTATTTGACGAACGAAAAGGAGCACGTCTATATTATGGAAGAAACAATTAGCTTACAAGATTTATTTCGAACGCTGAAAAAACGTATTGGACTTATTGCATTCATAACGATTATTGCAATTACAATTAGTGGCGTCGTGAGCTTTTTACTGCTCACACCGATTTACCAGACATCGACACAAATACTTGTCAATCAAACACAACAAGATCAAAACCAGCCGAATAAACAAAACATCGAGACCGACTTACAGCTTATTAGCACATATAACGTCATTATTAAAAGCCCAGTCATTCTTGGAGACGTCATTAAGGAACTAGGTCTCAATCGTTCAGTCGGCTCGTTGAACAGTCAAATTACTGTTGGTAGTGCGCAAAACTCGCAAGTACTAAATATCGTGGTTCAAGATCCTGACCCTAAATTAGCGGTACAGATTGCGAATGCGACAGCCAATATTTTTGAAAACAAAATTGTAGAACTTATGAGTGTCGATAACGTCAATATTTTGACACCCGCTTCACTTCCGGACAACCCATCGCCGATTAAACCAGACCCGATGCTTAATATGGCAATCGCGGCGGTTATCGGACTGATGCTTGGTGTCGGTTTGGCATTCTTACTCGAATACTTAGATACGACGATGAAAACTGAACAAGATATCGAAGACCTTCTTCAAATCCCAATATTGGGTGTTGTTAGCCCGATTCCGAACAAAGAAATGGAAGCGGCAAAAGTTGAAGTTCCGAAGCGAAGAAAGGGGAGGAACTAACAGATGGCTAGAAAAAGAAAGAAAAAGGGAGTTCAAACCGCAGCACGTAAACTCGTCACAAGCATTAACACAAGGTCAGTCGTATCCGAACAGTTCCGTACAATTCGTACGAACATCAATTTCTCGATGCCCGACCGGGAACTAAAAACGATTCTATTCACATCCTCTGACCCGGGAGACGGCAAATCGACAGTCGCTGCGAATGTTGCCGTTGTCTTCGCACAAGAAGGGAAACGTGTTCTTCTCGTCGATGCAGACATGCGTAAACCGACCGTTCACTATACGTTTCAATTAACGAACACATTAGGTTTATCGAATCTACTGACACGTCAAGCGGAGCTTTCGGATGTTGCGCGAAGAAGCGATGTTGGACTCGATGTCATTACATGCGGTCCCGTTCCTCCGAACCCTGCGGAACTACTTGCGTCTCAAACGATGAACAAAGTAATGGAAGATATGAAAAATAAATACGACATTATCATTTTTGACGCACCACCGGTTTTATCGGTAACGGATGCACAAATCCTTTCCAATAAATGCGAAGGTACAGTACTCGTCATAAGTTCTGGTGATACAGAAAAAGCCGGCGTCGTGAAGGCGAAAGAAGCACTCGTTTCTTCACAAGCGAATATTATTGGAGCGGTCTTAAATAACTTTGAAATGGATAAAGATCACTATTATTACCAATACTATGGGAATATCGAGTAAACGGGTCTTTACTCCCTGTTTGCTCTTTTTTAATTTAACAAACATAGAAAAGTGAGGGATTAGATGATAGATATGCATGCACATATTTTGCCAGGTGTTGACGACGGTCCAAAGACGATAGAAGAGTCCATTCAACTTATTGAACTAGCCATTGCCGAAGGAATTACCGATATCATTGCAACACCGCATGCGTACAGTCCACATTTTGACGTGTCGAAAGCACAAGTTCAAGAAAAACTAGCTCTCTTGGACAATGCATTGAAAGAAAGAAATATCCCTATGAACTTGCACGCAGGCCAAGAACTGCGAATCAAAGACTTCCTTATAGAAAAACTTGAAGCGAAAGAAGCGTTATCACTCGCAGGGTCGAAATATGTATTACTTGAACTTCCGTCTAGTGCGATTCCAGCGTACACAGTGAAAATCATTCAAGCCCTTTTAAGTTCAGATAAAATTCCAATTATCGCACACCCCGAAAGAAACCGAGCGATCGCCGAAAAACCGAGCCGTCTCGCTCGGCTCATTACACACGGAGCACTGGCACAAGTTACCGCGGGCAGTCTATCGGGACACTTCGGAAAAGGCGTTCAAAAACTTAGTTTACAGCTCATAGAAGCAAACTTAATCCATAGTTACGGATCCGACGTTCATAATTCAACAACGCGACCGCTCCAGTTTCATAAAGGACTCGACGTGTTGGATAAACATAAACTCCATGACATCGCAGATATCCTATTAGAAAACAATGCGAGAATCCTGTCAAACGATGACTTCATTTTACTAGAGCCTATGGAAGTAAAACCGAGAAATTGGTGGATGTTAAGAAGGTAATGTAGTAAGCTAACCTAACCTAGTACTAATTTAAAGAGTAATATGAACATAAAGATAGATGTCCACTTTAATCGTAGAAAGGAACGTGTAAATGACTATAAAAAAGAGAATGACGCTACTATTTTTTGTTGACTCATTCATCGTCTTCATCTCAATCTACTTAGGCTATTTCTTCTTACATCCATTCATTAACGTCTTCGCAAATGAAATGCTCTTAATAAGTGCTATCACCATTCAAATCGCACATCACTTTTTTGCTTGGCGATACGGATTGTACCGTAAGGCTTGGGCATATGCATCGATTGGTGAACTTAAATCGATATTTAAAGCAGTGACCCTTACGATCGCAGTAGTAGCAATTGTTCAATTTGCGATTACGCAAGATATTTACATAAGAGCGCTTGCGCTTACGTGGATGCTACATATTTTACTCATCGGCGGTTCAAGAATGTCGTGGCGGCTTATGCGTCATACCGTTATCCAGCATAACGGGGCAGCTGCCACACGTACAATGGTCGTCGGTGCGGGACAAGCTGGAACAATGGTCGCCCGTCAACTGCTTCAAAACCCCGAATCGGGCATGCAACCGGTCCTTTTCATAGACGATGACCGGTCGAAAAGTGGGTTGGAGATTTTCGGCATTAAAGTCTTTAATGGAACAAATAGTATTCCAGACTTAGTGAAAGATAATCGAATCGAAAAAATTGTCATAGCCATACCGTCCATGTCTAAACTAGCAATGGCAAACTTAACGAAAATATGTATCGAAACAGGCGTCAAAACGCAACAAATTCCACGTATCGAAGACTTGATGACTGGTAAAGTATCGGTCAACGATATGCGCGACGTAAAAACCGAAGACTTGTTAGGGCGAGATGAAATCGAACTCGATCTAAAAGCAATTGCGGACAAACTCACGAATAAAACCATTCTAGTCACCGGAGCGGGCGGTTCGATTGGTTCGGAGATTTGTAGGCAAGTGAGTCAGTTTAGACCGAAACGACTCGTCCTTTTAGGACATGGTGAAAACTCGATCTATCATATAGACCGAGAACTACGCAAAAAGGTTGCATCAGATACAGAAATTGTTTCAATTATAGCGGACGTACAAGACCGCCATCGAATCTTCGACATCGTAAGTGAATATAAACCAGATGTCATGTACCACGCAGCTGCGCATAAGCATGTTCCTTTAATGGAAGCCAACCCAATGGAAGCTGTGAAAAATAATATATTCGGTACAAAAAACGTCGCCGAAGCAGCGGACATATTTGGAGTTCCATACTTCGTCATGATCTCAACGGACAAAGCGGTCAATCCACCGAACGTCATGGGCGCAACGAAACGATTCGCAGAAATGATTGTCCAAAACTTGGCGAAAGATAGCCAAACAAAATTCGCGGCCGTTCGATTCGGTAACGTGCTCGGATCACGCGGAAGTGTCGTTCCCTTATTCAGAGAACAAATTAAACGAGGCGGACCCGTTACGGTTACGGATCCTGAAATGACACGCTACTTCATGACGATACCTGAAGCATCCAGTCTTGTTATCCAAGCAGGTACGCTCGCAGCGGGCGGAGAAGTATTCGTTCTCGACATGGGCGAACCCGTTAAGATTGTCGATTTAGCGAAAAACCTTATTAAACTATCGGGTTATAGTGAGGATGAAATCAAGATTGAATTTTCCGGAATGCGTCCTGGTGAGAAACTTTTTGAAGAGCTGTTGAATGAAAACGAAGTCCAAAGCGGATACATATTCCCTAAAATTCATATGGGCAAAGCGACACCGATTACGAAGACAGAGATGGAAGATGTGATTGGGAAGTTGCCGGATATGAGTGATGAAGAGGTCAAAGACACTTTGGTTGGGTTGGCTAATCGGAAGAGTGTTCAAAGAAAAGACAGAGTTACAACAGTATGAATAAATAATAAAAAATATCACTTTGGATTTTTATTTAATGAGGAGAGATAACTAATGAGAGTTAGAAAAGCAATTATTCCAGCAGCGGGACTTGGAACACGATTCCTTCCGGCAACAAAAGCAATGCCTAAAGAGATGCTTCCAATTGTAGATAAACCAACAATTCAATACATAGTGGAAGAAGCAATAGCGTCCGGGATTGAGGATATTATTATAGTTACAGGGAAAGGAAAGCGTGCGATAGAGGATCATTTTGATAATAACTTTGAACTAGAAGAAAATTTGATGGAAAAAGAAAAATTTGATTTACTAGACAAAGTTAAACAATCGTCAAATGTAGATATTCATTATATACGTCAGAAAGAACCAAAAGGACTTGGTCATGCTGTTTGGTGTGCGCGCAAGTTTATTGGAAACGAACCATTTGCCGTGTTACTCGGAGATGATATAGTTCAAAGCGATGTACCGTGTTTAAAACAACTTATGAACCAATACGAAGAAACACGCGCTTCAGTTATTGGGGTCCAGACAGTACCAGATGATGAAACAGATCGATACGGAATTGTTGAACCTTCTACTCAGATAGGTCGAAGATATGCAGTTGAGAACTTTGTAGAGAAACCTGCTAAAGGTACAGCTCCTTCAAATCTTGCGATAATGGGAAGGTATGTTCTAACTCCTGAGATATTCAAGTGCTTAGAAGAACAAGAAGCAGGCGCTGGTGGGGAGATTCAGTTGACAGATGCAATTCAAAAATTAAACCAAATTCAACGTGTATTTGCATATGACTTTGAGGGTAAGCGGTATGATGTTGGGGAAAAGTTAGGGTTCATTACTACGACTATTGAGTTTGCGTTGCAGAATGATGGAATTCGAGATCATTTGTTGGAATATATGGATGAGAAAGTGAAAGCGAGTAAAGTGGAATTGTAATTATTGAGTTTAGGTGATGACTCTTGACCTTTATCAATGGGGGCACTCGGTTATAGTGTGGGTGGTGTGTATAACGCCACCTGATTTTCGAGCTAATATAAATATTGTTTGCTTCTTAGATTGAATAGTTATTACAAGGTGAAAATAATAAATAGATGTAATTTTTTTAGTGGTTTAGTAGTTGGTTGGAATAAAGAATATCAGATTCTAATTAGGTCCTAATCTACTAAAGAACAAACTTTTAGGAGTGTTGCTGGATGTATATGAAGGTTAAAAGATTGATAGATATAATTCTTTCCTTAATAGGACTCATCGTATTATCACCAATCCTTCTCACACTTATTATATTTATAAAGATTGACTCGAGAGGTCCAGTGTTGTTTAAGCAAAAACGTGTAGGTCTTCATAAGACTCATTTTAACATATTGAAGTTCCGTACAATGAGAATTGATACACCGAAGGATACTCCGACTCATTTATTAGCAAACCCGGATCAACACATTACGAAGATGGGTAAGTTCTTGAGAAAGACTTCACTTGATGAACTTCCACAGATTTGGAATATTTTCGTCGGACAGATGAGTATTATTGGCCCTCGCCCTGCATTATGGAATCAGTACGATTTAATTGAGGAACGTGACAAGTATGGCGCCAATGACTTGCCACCCGGACTTACTGGTTGGGCACAGATTAATGGTAGGGATGAGCTTCCTATTGAGGTTAAGTCGAAGCTGGATGGGGAGTATGTTGACAGGATTAGCTTTTGGATGGATGTTAAGTGCTTCTTTGGAACCATTGTTAGTGTTGCTAAAAGTGATGGAGTTGTTGAAGGTGAAACTGGTGTAAAGAAGGAAGTTGAGAGCATCAAGGAAACTGGCTCTTCATTAAAGTAAATAGAGTAATAGAGATGTTGAAATGATTTTCGTTATAATCCTATGAGTTTTGAAAAGGGATTAAAAAAGAAGTTAATGAGCATCTCCAAAAATACGGTAAAAAAATACAAGATAGTGTCTGATAGGAGTTTTCACATGAAAAAAAAAGAAGCGATTATTAACAGGAAATCCTTAGTAGTAACAACAGTTGCGTCTACTTTGGACCAATTTTGTATGAACGATATAAAAACCTTACAGAAATCCACTAAAGTTTATGTAGCAGCAAACTTTAATACAGGAAACAACACATCTAAAGAAAGAGTAAAAGAATTTAAAAGTGAGTTGAAGAAAAAGGGAATTATATTCAATGAAATAAACATGAATAGAAATCCCTTTAATATGGATAACTTATCTGCATATCAAGATATAAAGAAACTTATAGAGGAAAATCACTTTCATATAATTCATTGTCATACTCCTGTTGCTGCTATGCTAGTGAGGATAGCTGCACGTAAAGTGAGGGAAAATGGTACAAAGGTTATTTATACTGCCCATGGATTTCATTTTTACAATGGAGCACCTATAAAAAATTGGTTGATATATTATCCAGTTGAACGGTGGTTATCAAAGTATACTGATGTTCTTATAACAATAAATCAGGAAGATTATGAGAGAGCAAGAAGCTCATTTAATGCAATAAAAACAAAATCTATTCCAGGAGTTGGAATAGATACTGAGAAATTTAATCGTTTAGATTTAAACAGAGAATTAAAACGTCAGGAAATAGGCTTACCTAAAAAGTCTTTCGTTGTGCTGTCAGTTGGAGAGCTTAACAATAATAAGAATCATGAGACGGTAATTAAAGCTATTTCAAGAGTTAACAACCCAAATGTTTATTATGTAATATGTGGTCAAGGTGCATTAGAGGATTATCTAAGAAAGCTGATACAGGATCTGGGTATGGAAAAGCAAATTAAACTTTTAGGGTTTCGAAATGACGTAGCCGAGATTTATAGAGTAGCAGATATATTTGCATTTCCGTCATTCAGAGAAGGTTTATCAGTTGCTTTGATGGAAGCGATGGCGTCTGGTTTGCCTATTATCTGTTCAAAAATTAGAGGGAATGTTGATTTGGTTAAGGAGCAAAAGGGTGGTTATCTTATAAAGCCCGAAGATGTTAATGAATATCATAGGTATATAAAGCAGCTTATAAATGATGCTGATTTAAGAAGTGATATGGGATTATTTAACAAGGAGTATTTAAACGAGTTTGATAATAAAAAGGTTAAACAGTATATTGATAATATATACAAGGAGTGCATTTAAGGAAATGGAACCAATTCGAGTATTACATGTTGTTACTTTGATGAACCGCGGCGGATTAGAGTCTATGTTGATGAATTATTACAGAAATATTGATAGAAACAGGATTCAATTTGACTTTTTAGAACATAGAGAAGGCAAGCATGATTTTACAGACGAAATACTTTCTCTTGGTGGAAAAATCTATACTGTCCCGCCATTTAACCCCTTGAATACAAATGGTTACATTAATGAGATTGACAATTTTTTCAAAGAAAATCAGGAATATAAAATTGTTCATTCTCATTTAGATACATTAAGTACATATCCCCTCAAATATGCAAAAAAGTATGGAGTTCCAAATAGGATCGCTCATAGTCATTCAACAAGTTTGGGAAAGAATTGGAAGAAAATAATTAAAATGTATTCACGAAGTAAAATAACAACCTATGCTACACAACTATTTTCATGTGGTGAAGAGGCGGGGAAATGGCTGTTTAACAAAAGTGAATTCCAGATATTAAAAAATGCCATTGATACAAAAAAGTTTGTTTATAATTCAAGTATATCATATGAAAAGAGGAAATCTTTAGGTATTGAAGATAAATTCGTCATAGGACATATAGGTAGATTTACAAAAGAAAAAAATCATGAGTTTTTAATAGATATATTTGAAAAAATATATCAAAAAAATAAAAAGAGTGTTTTACTGCTTATTGGTGTGGGTAACCTGGTAGATAAAATGAAGGAGAAAGTAGAAAGTCTTGGCTTAACTTCTGCTGTTAAATTTTTAGGAACACGAGATGATATTCATGAATTATTACAAGCGATTGATGTTTTTGTGTTTCCGTCTTTATATGAAGGATTACCAGTAACTTTAGTTGAGGCACAAGCAAGTGGTTTAAATTGTATAGTGTCGAACACTATATCTAAAGAAGTTGATTTAACACAAAATATTAAATTTTTAAGCTTAGATAAAGGGCCAGAAATATGGTCAGACTTTATATTAGATTTAATGTCAATAAAAGATAGGGAAAATATGTATTCCCAGATTCGGGATAAAGGTTTTGATATTGAATCCAATGTAAAATGGTTAGAGAACTTTTATATCAATTTATATAATACAAGGAAAATGAATAGCAATTAAATGAGAAATAAAATTTTTTGTATTCTATAGAACCTTCTATAGTAGGAAGTATAGGGGAAGTATAATAAATGATCCATATTTTTAAAAACGTTCTATATACAATAAATAATGATGATTTTCGCCATGTTTTTGTTACCATCATTATATGAATACTTTCTACATATTAAAATAATAAAATAGAGGTAATGAGATGGTTTTATTTTTACTTGCAATAGAAGGTTTACTATTTTTTATATTAAAGCAAATGTTTGAAGGGCTCAATACAAATCTTTATGTAATATCTACAATTATTGTTGCCGTTAATTCCCTTTTATTCTTGGTAACTATAGGTAGAAATTCAAAAAATAAAGGCGAGTATTTAATACTATTTTTTGCATATATTGCTAGGCTCTTTATTCTATACTTTGACATATTTGGTCGAGATATATTTATTTTACCGAATAGTGGTTATGATAGTGAAATGTATAATGGCAATGCAATGAACTTTGTAAATGGGGATGGTTCTGGGCGAGGAGGATTTTATTCCATAATTTTAGGGTATATTTATATGATGTTTGGAGAGCAAAGGATTGTAGCACAGTATTTTAATGTGATTTTGAGTATGTACTCTATCTTTATAGTGAAAAAAATTCTAGAGCAGTTAATGCTAAGTACAAAAGTCAGAGTCTTCGTGCTTATCCTTTTTAGTTTTATCCCAAATTATTTAATTATGTCCTCAATCCTGCTAAGAGAAAGTATAATGATATTTTTGCTCACTTATTCCTTTTACTTTTTTATTAGATGGTGGAAAAATGGTAGTTCATATAATTTATTGATTGCAATTGCACTGCCTATTGTTACTTCTATATTTCATTCTGGTGGGATAGCACCTGCTGTAGGATATGTCATATGTTATATCTTCTACGATCGTCTTAATCAAAAGTATCGACTTAATCTGAGTACAATTTTTTCGGGAGCTTTCTTTTTATTACTGTTTTTTGTTGTAAATACGTTTTTCGGTGATATGTTGTTTGGGAAATTTAAAAGTGTGGATTCAATAACAGATCTTAGCAAGACTGCGTCTACATTTGCTTCTGGTGGGTCTTCGTATTCGATTGGAATCAATGCAAATAGTATACCTTCTATCATAATATATACTCCAATAAGAGTGTTATATTTTATAGCATCTCCATTACCTTGGGATTGGAGAGGTTTTAATGATATTTTTGCATTTGTATTTAGTGGATTGTTTTATTTACTAAGCTACTTGTTTGTTTTTAGAGTATTGATAGAAAAAAACATTCCACAAAGATCATTATTAATTGCTTCATTAATAGTTGCTGTTAGTAGCGTATTGTTGTTTGCATGGGGAGTATCCAATGCAGGCACTGCTTTAAGACATAGAGAGAAATTTATTGGAATTTATATGGTTATGTTTGCATTGAGTCTCAACATAATAAAGTTAAAAAGGAGGAGCAAAAAGAAGATATAAAAGAGTTTTTTAATAGTTTTTAAATTAGAGGTAAATTAGTAGATATCGATAATAATACCTACCTACACTGTTCAAAATTATATTAAACAGTGTAGGTAGCATAATTAACCAAACATACGGAAACTTTGAAGTAATTATAGTAGACGATGGATCTACTGATAAAACTTTGGAAGTTATAGAGGAAATAAAATATTCAAACCCTAAAATTAGGATTGAAATTTATAAACAGAAAAATAAAGGTGTATCTGTAGCTCGTAATAATGCACTTCAGTATGTTGATGGAATATATACAATATTTATTGATCCAGATGATTACTTAGACGAGTCAATGTTAAAAAAATGTATGAAAAGATAGAAGGTAGCGATGTGGATATTGTTATTTGTGGTCATAGAGTTACTTTTGATGATAATATTTATAATATTTACGAAGGTAAGAAATATAATGGTAATGAAGTTATAGATGTGATGTTAAATATGAAGGTTCAGGGGGTTCTTTGGGGAAAATTATTTAAAATAAAATTACTAAGGGAAAAAGGATTTAGTTTTAAAGTTGGACGTTATATTCAAGATTGGTTACCAGTATCCGTCATTTATTACACACCAAGACATTAACATAAAATAATTTCATAAATCTTAATATTGGTAGTGATGATTGATAGTAATAAGTGGATTTTCAGAAATAATATGGGTAAGGAGATTAATAGTGGTAAATATGATAGAACCAATGATAAGTATAATAATACCGGTCTATAATGCAGAAAACCGTTTAAGAAAATCAATAGAAAGTGTTCTTAATCAAAGTTATAGAAATATAGAAGTACTTCTTATTAATGATGGATCGACAGATTCATCTTTAGAGATTTGCGAATTTTACTCTACCAATGATACTAGAGTTAAAGTTATTCATCAAATTAATTCAGGTGTTAGTGCTGCGAGGAATAGAGGGATAATAGAGGCTAAAGGTGAATATATTACATTTGTTGATTCCGATGACACCATTGATATTAATACATATGAAGTTGTAATTGATTACTTACAAACAGAATGTCTTGATATGATAATGTTTGGTATGAAATTTGATTATTACTTTGGAGAGAAATATTCACATAGTAATATCTACAAGATAAAAGAAAACATAGAAGTCAATAAAAATAATATGAAAAACCATTTTATTGATTTATATGAAATCAATTATTTATCTTCGGTTTGGAATAAAGTGATTAGGACATCTGTATTAAAAGAGAATAACTTGTTTTTCGAAAAAAACATGGCTATACTTGAGGATTTTAAATTTGTGCTAGATGTCCTAAGTCATACAGATAAATTGTTGGCATTAAATAATGAATTTTACCGTTATTACAATAACTTATCAATATCATCACTTAGTAGAAGGCCAAATATTGATTACTTAAATAATTTTAGAATTCTTGATTTATCGCTTAGAAAATTTGCTGAAAATATACTAATGCAATCACAAGAAGAAAATCAAACAATTAAAGCTATGATAATGAGATATTATATTATAGGAGTTGAAATGATTTTTGCAGGTAACGAAAGTTTTAAAGTTAAATATGGAAAATTTAAGAACTATATAGAAGATGATAGATTTAAAAAATCCGTAATAGAGGCAAGTTGTAAAGGGAGGAGACTGAGAATCATTCATTTTTTATTTAAGAGAAAACATCTAACAAGCCTCCTAGCAATTATTTTTTGGGTTAATAATCTTAAAAGTATGGTGAAGTAAACATCTACCATTAACTCCTAGATTATTAATTTGAAACACAAGATTAATATTTTTATTAAATGCTATTTATTCAAGGGTTAAGATCAAGAAAACTCGTTAATTGATTATAGTTTTCAAATTGGTATGCACAGCATGAAAAATAAATATAATAATGGAAAATTAATCTTAAAATAATATTAGGAAAATTAAGATAGTAAAATAGATATCTCTAACGAACGATTTATTCATAATAATTTTAGCGAGGAGAAAATAGTGGATACCTTAAAAGTGTTTAAGAAAATAAAGATTCGCGATATTAAAGATTTGTTAATATTTCTTTTATTACTGCCAATCGGATATATTTTGAGTAAGTTTAATAAAAATGTTTGGTTAGTTTCCGAAAGGCCCGATGAAGCCAGGGATAACGGATACTGGTTTTTTAAGTATGTGCACGATAATAAACTCCACAAACATACTTTTTACGTGATCAATAAAACTTCTCTTGAATTAGAGAAGTTGACGGAAATTTCTCCGCGAAATATCATCTATTTTGGTAGTCTAAAGCATTATTTATTCTATATTATAGCTGAAATACAAATTAGTGCCCATATTGGTGGTGGTATGATAAATAGCTCAGTAATAAGTTTTCTTGAGAAATATAAGTTGATTAATAATAAAAAGGTGTTTTTACAGCATGGAATAACTAAGAACAAAATAGATTGGGCATTTAGAAAAAATGCAAATATTGATTTGTTTTGCTGCGCTTCAAAACGGGAAGTTGATTTCATTACAACAGAATTTGGGTATGATGAAAATCAAGCTGTATTAACAGGTTTTTGTAGGTATGATAATCTAAATAACTATACAATGAAAAACCAGATATTACTCATGCCAACTTGGAGAAAAAACCTTAAATATAAAGGTAGGGAAAGCAATAATAACTTCAATGATACTAATTATTTCAAGGCCTATCAACAATTAATAAATAATAAAATGTTAATGAATTTACTAGATGAATATGGATATGAGATGATTTTTTATCTCCATCCTGAAATGCAACACTACTTAGATAATTTTGAAGTTAAAAATCCTAGATTAATTTTAGCAAATAAAGATAGTTATGATTTACAGATTTTATTAAAAGAAAGTAATTTGTTGATAACTGATTATTCTAGTGTATTTTTTGATTTTGCATATATGAATAAGCCTACAATTAACTTTCATTTTGATTATTCGGACTACCGAGCATCCCATTGGGAAGAAGGATATTTTAATTATGAAACTGATGTCTTTGGCCCAGTAGTGAATAATGAATATGAATTGCTGAAGCAACTTGAAAGTTATATTAAAAATAATTGTGAAATAGAAGAAGAGTATTCTAATAAAGCAAGAGAGTTCTTTTCTTATTATGATAAAAATAATTGTGCAAGAACATTTAAATTGGTTAATAGTCTTTGAAATACCGATAGTTAATAGGAAGTAAATATACCAATGTAGTTTAGAACGGGGCAATTAGATGGATGGTAATAGAATAAAGAAAAGTGTTTTAACTGGATTATTTTGGAAGTTTATGGAACGGGGAGGTACACATGGTGTACAATTTATTGTTCAAATTGTACTAGCTCGAATTCTTCTTCCAAAGGATTTTGGACTAATTTCAGTAATATTAATATTTATCACTTTTTCAAATGCGCTAGTTCAGAGCGGTCTTAATACAGCGCTTATACAAAAGAAAGAAGTAGATAATAAAGATTATTCATCTGTATTCTATATCAGCTTACTACTATCAGTATTCTTGTATATATTCCTATTTATAATCTCACCATATATAGCAGTTTTTTTAGAGTCTGATCAAATATCTTCTTTAATTAGGGTATTAGCATTAACTTTGTTCATAGGTGCTTTTAACTCCATTCAGGTCGCAATAGTCACAAGAAAAATGGAGTTTAAAAGACTGTTTTATAGTAGCCTATATGGAATTGTTATCTCTGGAGCTGTTGGAATAGTCTTGGCGTATTTAAACTTCGGGATTTGGGCTTTAGTGTATCAGCAAATATTAAATCAATTAATAATAGTGATAACTTTATGGATTACAGGGGGCTGGCGCCCAACTTTAGAATTTTCTATTCTAAGAGTAAAACAACTATTTTCTTTTGGGTGGAAAATTTTAATGTCTAGTTTAATTTTCAATCTCACTAAAGATGTTCGAACATTTGTGATTGGCAAGTTATTCAGCTTAGACATATTGGGATATTACAATAGAGGTGCACAATTTCCTGGTTTAATTACCACAAATATTAACGGGAGTATACAATCAGTTATGTTTCCTGCTTTTGCAGCTCAACAAGAAGATAGAATTGTGCTCAAAAGTATGGTGAGACGATCAATAGTTACAAGTTCATTCATTGTATTTCCCTTAATGACAGGATTGGCGGTAATAGCGGAACCATTAGTAAGAATCTTATTAACTGACAAATGGTTACCAAGTGTACCATTTATTTGGATATTTTGTTCTATCTATGCATTGGAACCATTACATACAGCTAATCAACAGTCTATTAATGCTGTGGGTAGGAGCGATATAACACTGAAATTAAATATAGTAAAAAGAATTATAGACTTTTTGATTCTAGGTGTGACGATACCATTCGGCATTTATTCAATCGCATATGGGATGATTCTAAGCGGAATAATAGGATCTATTATTAATGCATATCCTAACAAGAGTATACTGAATTATGGATATTTAGAACAGGTAAAAGATATAATGCCTTCGTTATTTTTATCTATAATAATGGGTGGAGTAGTTTTCTTTATACGATATTTAAACTTAATCCCAAGTGTAACATTAATTGTTCAAATTATTTTAGGGGTAATAACTTACTGTAGTCTGGCAAGAGTTTTAAGAAATGAAAGTTATGTATATATTACAGCTTCATTAAAAGAAATCTATAATTCAAGATTTACTTAATAAAATAGCTTTTATATCCCCAAACATATAATGTTGTATAGACGTAATACTCCCTCAATAAAACATATAAACAATAATTTTTGTGAAAAAGAATATATGTTTTTAACGCAGTAAAATAGTGGTCTTTTATTGCTATATTATTATTTCAAACTTATAAATTGGGGATTTTAAGCTAGTATGGTTGGCGCTTTATAATTACTCTGATAAATTAAATGCGAATTTAAGTTTAATAAAAGAAAGTAGTCCAGTTAAGTTACTACAATCGTTACTAATACAAAAATTTAAATTAGTAAGAGCGAATTTCTTAGTACATCTAGCTTTGCAAGTAACTATTGCTTTGTAGTAGTTATTAAAAAGTTATTAAAAAGTATTAGTGTGAGGTATTCAACTACCTACATTCATTATTCTTTATAAATTTAAAGGGATACTAAGGCTAGAAAGTTTCCCAGATTCTTAAACAGATGAATCGATAAAGTTTTTTCCTGTATGCTTTGGATACTTAGATATATCGATATTTGATAGGTACTATTTTTTTATGTGAGAAAATAATCGGCAAAGACACTAATTAAACAACTTTTACTATTGTAAAAAGATATTGTATCCTAGGGTCATGAAAATAAAGTGCAAGCCAGAATGTAATCCTAAAATAATCTACTGATAAAAAGGAGACTTAAATTTATGAACATACTAGTAACAGGCGGTGCTGGATATATAGGTTCACATACTTGTGTTGCATTACTTGAAGCTGGATATTCCGTCATTATAGCAGATAACCTTTGTAACAGTAATCGTCGCGATATTGAAAAAACTACACAGATTGTCGAGAAAGAAGTTATTTTTCATGAAATTGATGTAACTGATGAAAAAGCGGTTGATAACATTTTCAAAAATCATCAAATTGAAGGTGTTATTCATTTTGCCGGTCTTAAGGCAGTAGGAGAATCAGTAGAAAAACCATTTGAATATTATTACAATAATATTGTAAGTACAATGGTACTAACAAAAGCTTGTCAGAAATATGGTGTCAATCGATTCGTCTTTAGCTCATCAGCAACAGTATATGGAGATAATAAAGTACCTTTTGTAGAAACAATGGATCTCTTACCAACGACTAATCCTTACGGTGAAACAAAAGCCATGAGTGAGCGAATTCTAACTGATATAGCAAATGCAAACCCTGCTTTTTCAGTTTCAATTCTTCGATATTTCAATCCAGCAGGTGCCCATGAGAGCGGAGAAATAGGAGAGGCACCTAACGGAATTCCTAATAATCTAATGCCATATGTAACTCAAGTAGCAAAAGGTAAACTTGAGAAATTACGTGTGTTTGGAAATGACTACCCAACAGTTGATGGTACGGGAGTAAGGGATTATATTCATGTTGTGGATCTTGCTGAAGGTCATGTTGCTGCACTAGAAAATCTGACTGAAGGTGTACATATTTATAACTTAGGAACTGGAAAAGGTACAAGTGTACTTGAGTTAGTGAAAGCTTTTGAAGAAGCTAATGATATTAAGGTGCCTTATGAAATCGTAGATCGAAGACCCGGAGACATTGCTTCTTGTTATGCCGATGCTTCAAAGGCAAAGCGGGAACTAGGATGGGAAGCTAAACTGGATATTATCGCGATGTGTCGGGATGCTTGGCGATTTGAAAAAAATAATAAAGACCTTGTAGAATTGAAATAGAGTTGTTACCCGCTGGGCTGTGTTATTTGGCAGCTTGGCGGGCTTATTTGTATTGGATTTTAACTTTAATGTATTAATTGATTAAAGAATTTTCGGCTAATTTTTCTATTGAATAGTTATACTACGTGTTATAATTGTATATCGCACAGGCATCGACATGATTTACTAATATGCTTATTGAATACTGAAGTAAACTGTGCCCTCCAATATTTCGAGGGCCGTTTATTAAATTAGACTGGAGAGTAGTATGGATATCTTGAAAATAAATACAGATTTGTTGTCGAATTATATTTCGACTAATGATAAAAATATCTATAAAGATGCGGTTCGGAGTGCCCATAGTAAAATGCATGCTGGAACCTCGGTAGGGGCGGACTATTTGGGATGGCTTGAACTTCCCTTAGATGATCAGGACTTGCTTCTAGATTCTATTGGGAAGATTGCAAATGAGATCCAAAGCCGTTCTTCGGTCTTCATTGTCATTGGAGTAGGCGGATCTTATTTGGGGACGAAAGCAGTTCATGACGCGTTGAAGCCTTATTTCGGTAGCGATTCGGTGTATCCTGAAATTATGTACGCTGGTCAAAATATGAGTGGGGCCTATTTAAAGCAGCTATTGCGGTACATAGAAGATAAAGAAGTTTTTATAAATGTCATTTCTAAATCGGGTACGACAACAGAACCCGCCATCGCATTCAGGGTTTTACGTTCTTATATGGAAGAACGGTACGGTGAGGAAGCGAATGATCGAATCGTCGTCACGACAGACAGTGAAAAGGGTGCGTTGAAGGAATTGGCTAATGAGAAGGGGTATCGCTCATTCGTTATTCCAGATGACATTGGTGGCCGTTATTCGGTTTTGACTCCGGTTGGTTTATTGCCGCTTGCGGTTGCGGGTTTGGATATACGGGCGTTGCTTGCGGGTGCTAAGCAGGCAACGTTGGATTTGTTGGAAGATGATCTGGAGTCAAACTCTGCCTACAGGTACGCAGTAGCCCGGCAGGTTTTATATGCTAAAGGATATACAATTGAATTGTTGGCTTCATTTGAACCTTCGTTAAAGTATTTACATGAATGGTGGAAGCAACTATTTGGTGAAAGTGAAGGGAAAGGGTTACAGGGGATTTTTCCCGCTGCGGTTTCCTTTTCAACGGATTTGCATTCCATTGGCCAATATATTCAAGATGGCCGGCGGGACCTATTCGAAACTCTTCTTCACTTCAATGACGTTGAAGATGATCAACAAATTCCGTATGATTCGGACGACCGGGATGGCTTGAATTATTTAGTAGATCGAACGCTCAATGAAATTAATGCAATTTCAAAAGAGGGAACGGCATTAGCGCATTCAGAGGGCGGTGTGCCTGTACTGAAAATTGAGTTAGCGAAGTTAGATGAGTTTCATCTTGGCTATCTCATTTATTTCTTCATGAAAGCATGTGCGATGAGTGCTTATTTATCCGGCGTGAATCCGTTCGACCAGCCGGGTGTCGAGGCGTATAAGAATAAGATGTTTGAGTTATTAGGGAAGCTGGTTTTGAGTGAACAGGAGGTTTAATCATGAGTGTAATTACGGATACGTTTACTAGGTGGAGTCTAGAGGATTCATTAACAGATGAATTGAAGAAAGACTTAGAGTCGATTACAGGAAATGAGAAAGAAATCGAGGATAGGTTTTATCAATACTTATCGTTTGGGACTGGTGGTATGCGTGGGCTTTTAGGCGCTGGCACGAACCGGATGAACGTATATACGATGAGGCGTGTTGCGGAAGGACTTGGGTTACATATAAAAGCGGCTGGAGAAGATGCAATGCGTCGCGGTGTCGTCATTGCTTATGACACTAGGCATTATTCACGGGAGTTTGCGTTGGAAACGGCGAAAACGGTCGGGAAGTACGGAATCCGAGTGTTCCTGTTCAAAGAGAGCCGACCAACGCCTGAACTGTCATTCGCAGTGAGACATCTGAATGCGTATGCCGGTGTCGTCATTACAGCGAGTCATAATCCTGCACAGTATAACGGCTTTAAAGTGTACGGAGAAGACGGGGGACAGCTACCACCTGATGCGGCAGATGGCATTGTTCGGCATATGAATGACATTGAGGATTTGTTTTTAATTCAGACGGCTGATAAAGAAGAACTTCTACGAAGTGAAGAATTGACGTACATATTGGAAGAAATCGATGATGCGTATCAAGAATGTCTACTAACATTGCGGGAAGACCCAGATGCAATTGAAGCGTATGGGCAGGACATGTCCATCGTATACACACCTCTTCACGGATCGGGTCTTGTACCAGTGGTGGAAGGACTACGGAATTTCGGTTTTAGTCATGTTAACGTCGTTTCAGAGCAAGCCGTGCAAGACTCAAGTTTCCCAACAGTCGCCTATCCAAATCCAGAAGAGCGGGAAGCTTTTGAACTCGCAATGAAGCTCGGTAAAGAAAAGGATGCTGACTTGCTTCTTGCGACAGATCCGGATGCAGACCGACTTGGAGTAGCTGTGAAGACAAAGGACGGGGATTATGAGTTGTTGACCGGGAACCAACTCGGCGCGCTGTTGTTACATTATCTGCTTATGCAGAAAAAGCGTAACGGTACTCTTCCGGAAAACGGCGTTGCGATGAAGACAATCGTTACATCCGAATTCGGACGTGCCGCGGCTGCGAAGTTCGGTATTCCAACAATTGATACATTAACAGGTTTTAAATTTATTTCTGAGAAGATTGAGGAATTTGAGGCGAGCGGCGAGTGTGAATTTCTATTTGGGTACGAAGAAAGCTACGGCTATCTAATCGGAACATTTGCACGGGATAAGGACGCCGTTCAAGCTGCGATTATGACGGCCGAGATGGCTGCTTATTATAAATCGATTGGTAAATCATTGTATGAAGCATTGATGGACCTCTACGACGAGCTTGGCCATTACCGTGAGGCGTTGGAATCCATTACGCTTACGGGAAAAGACGGGCAAGAGCAAATTGCGGAGATTATGAAAGAATTTCGTAATGATCCACCGAGCTCAATAGCTGGAATTGCTGTTACTGTTATCGAAGATTATAAAGCGGGGACTATGCGCCTTGTGGATGGTGCATCGGAGAATTTAACGTTGCCGAAAGCGGACGTTGTGAAGTATATTCTTGAAGATGGATCATGGGTGTGTATCAGGCCTTCTGGTACCGAGCCGAAGTGCAAGATTTACTTTGGGGTACGGAAGGATTCCGCGGACGAAGCTGAAGTGGCGTTGAATGCGTTGGTGGAGGATATTATGGATCGGGTTCGGGTTTAAGTGTGGGGAAATGTTGTTTGGAAAAATGGATAGAAGATAACCTGAGTTGACTTGGAGCGAGAAATTGCTCCAGTTGATTGGGGTTTTTGTTATTTGGGGGAGAAGTTGTATTCAATAATCAATCCCTTTTGAGTTTTCTGGTTATATGATAGTATAGACTTATTATGTAAGCTGGTTTTGCGTACGAGGGATTAAGTGATTATTATAGGTACCAGGCAAACAATAGTCCTGAAAACTTGAGATCCAAGGTGTCTTTTCCCTATTAATTTAAAAGGTAAGGACCATGAAGAATGTTGAATGATGAAGCATCAATCAAAATGAAATAATAAATGGGGGGGGAAAAGATGAGCGCTAGTTATAGTTTTGACTTGAAACGAATGCCTAAGGAATTAACATTATTAATTGAAATGCTGAAGACAACTAATGAAGATAACATCCAGTTAACGAATGACGAATTTTTAAAAGAGATTGATTGGGATCATTTTCTCCAATTAACGATGTATCATCGTGTGTACCCGTTAATTTACTTGAAATTTAAAGATCTAGAAAGTACATATATTCCTTCATTTGTTATTCAAACGCTTGAACAAGAATATAAAAAAAACACCTATGAGATGCTTAAATTGAGCGGAGAAATGGGGTACATAAGTGAATTGTTTAGGGAGAGTAATATTCGTTCTCTTTTTTTAAAGGGACCGGTTATTGCTTTGGATCTTTACGGGGATGTCTCCTTACGAACTTCTAAGGATTTAGATATACTAATTTCAATAAACGATCTCGATAAAGCAAGGGAAGTTCTTTTGAATTACGGATATGAAAGACAGGAATTACCTATCTTATTAGGGAAAATGCCAACAAAGGATGAAACCTATTTTCATCCCCAAAAGAGAGTTATACTGGAAATTCATTGGAAATTACATGATTACTCACCGAAGGAACCTAACTTCGAAGAATTGTGGAATAGAAAAAGGATAAAAAAACTTGGAAATTACCCTATCCATTTTATGGGCAAAGAGGATTTATTTTTATATTTGGTTGCCCATGGTGGAAAGCACGGATGGTTCCGTCTTCGTTGGCTGTTAGACATACATCAAATTATGAACAATCGGGTAAATACAGAAGACAATCCGGTCACACTAAAAAAATATCATTACCGCCATTTGGTGTGGGGAGTTAATTACTTAGGGCAAGCCCTTATTTTAGCATCCATGTTATTCCATACACCCATCAACAATGCAATGCAATCCGTAACCGAAAGAAACGGCGCTAAAAAATTGGCGAAAAAAACATTAATCCATCTTTCACGGCAAGCGCAATTAAAGTTTAGTCCGTCAGAAGAGTATTTGGATAAATCCCTTGGACACTATTTTTTTTCCGTTAAACCGAACAGTCAAAAGATTACACATATCTGGCGGTTATTCCACCCATCTACTAAGGATGTTGAAACCCTTAAGTTGCCTAAATCCCTTCGATTTATGTATAGACCGTTACGACCTTTTCTATGGGCATGGAGACAGACAAAGAAACGTTCAAAATGATCATACTGTGTTAAGAAATCGGACAAGTTAAATTGAGATTCTTAGGAATCCTTGTTTACTATTAAAGCATCGGGCTAACATTCGGTGCTTTTTTTGGTTTTGCAATGAGTATAGAAAGAAAAAGAGGGATATTTGCACGCTGACTATTCTCGTGGTGGAAAACTGAACTGTAAAGTGCATTAAAAAAAGGCGGTGATAGGATTCAGGAATCCTATCACCGCAAGTCAAATTTAGTTGGAGTTGGAATTGGAATAAGAACTGTTCGATCAATTATCATAATGCTAAATAGTAAAGATCATCTTCTTGTTCATACGTTAGGGGAATAATTTCACCATTATCGTTTACAAACACCATCTTATCCCGATGTAATTTTCCGCTAATAATGGAGAAGGAGTGATTATTATCTTGAAGCATTGGCTTTGCAAAATGAACAACATCGTGAATATAAGAAGATAAATCATTGTAATTGGTAAAAATATAATAGTTGTTCATCATATAAGCTTCGATTTTCATCACCTGCTCTTATCGAATTTGTGGGTAATTATGTATCTATTCGGCTTTAACGAGTGTATGAATGGCAATTGCAAAGTTATGGTTGAGGTAAACGCTATGCTCGATAAAGTTCCGTCTTCATTCTAGACTGGATAGAATTTTTGAAGTTCAAATAAACGACTGAATAGTCCGTTAATTGGATTATACTAAAATTAGGAACTTTTTCCAACGAATCTTTATACCTATTTCGAGAGGACATAAAGATTACTTTCCTGGAGATATACCTACTTTTTTTATTGGGTTTGTATGCTTTTTTATCTTTTTCGTTTCGCTCAATTGGCTAAATGAATTTTTAAGACAAAAAAACGCATTTAGTTTTATTATAAATACGTTAGGATCCTATTCATGATAGGGTCGTGAAGGGCGTATTCTTTTCCATAAAAAAACACCTCTTCTTGTATTTGATGGATGACACAGTCATTTACAAGAAAGGTGTTCTTTACTGGCCATAAAAATAAAATGCTTATTCGTATTCCTTTAATCCAGGCACGGTTTGCAGAAAAGCGATGAGCGCTATCTTTTCGGCTGTTTTGAGTTCGAGGCCTTGAAAAGTAGCTCATTCACATCCACGTCCAATGGATTTGCAGAAGAATAAACCGATTCTCTTGAAGGTTTATACCTATCTACTTACCTAATAAACCAAAAACATGAAAAGCAGTAGAATGGTATTGCAGAAAAAGCTGAATTTTATCAAATTAAGTCGTATTAACTATGTATCCTCTGTTTTCCTAATAACGAAAAAAGAACCATAAAGAAAACTGAGACTTCGTGTTGACGAAAAAGTCAAAAAAAGGTACAATGTGTTGTAATACAAAACAAAGGGCACTATGTGGAGGGATACTAGAATTGTTGGCTAACAACATTAAAAGATATCGAAAAATTGGAAATATTACTCAAGAGGAAATGGCGAAACAGATTGGTATTGGTCGAACAGCCCTATCAAGAATTGAAAATGGGGCATACTCTCCAAGTGGCAAGACGATGAAAAAAGTATCGGACTACTTTAATGTACCGATTGGCGATATTTTTTTTAATACCGATGTTTCGGAAAACGACACAAGGTCTATGTTGAGGGCTGATCAATATGATGAAACGTCAAGTGAAAATGGGTAAGTACCTTCTGTTCGTATGCATATCTACATACTAATTCCGCACTACGGGCAGGAAGGCATGACGTGAAAGATTGACGTTGTTTCGAACGATACGAAGCTGTCTATTTTCCTACAAAAGGATACATAGAAAAAATATATAATTGCTTAAACGGGGGGAGGGAATAATATGAGTGCAATCACCGGTATTTATCATTTAAATGGAGAACCAATAAATATCCAGTATGGTCGTGATTTGATGAAGGCCTTGCAGAAGTACCCCTCAGATGCGATTCAAACATGGCACACAGATCAAATTTTTCTTGGATGTCACGCACAATGGATTACCCCTGAATCTGTGGGGGAACAGCTCCCGTTTTACGATTATGAAAGGCAGTGTGCCATTACTTCAGATGCGCTTATCGATAATCGAAAAGAATTATTTGAGCGGTTACGAATTGAGCCGTCGGTTCAAAAGCACATCACGGACAGTGAACTCATTTTACGCGCTTACTATAAATGGCAAGATGATGCTCCGAAGTTTTTAGTAGGGGATTTTGCCTTTATGATTTGGGATCAGAAAAAACAAAGGCTTTTCGGGGCAAGAGATTTCTCTGGTAGTCGAACGCTCTATTATTACAAAAATCATGAGAAGTTTGCTTTTTGTACGATAATTGAGCCACTACTATCACTACCGTATATAGAGAAAAAACTAAATGAACAGTGGTTAGCGGAGTATTTGGCTCTACCTGGAATGGTGGATGCGATAGACGCCTCTTCAACACCTTATAAGAATATAGGACAAGTCCCGCCATCACATAGCATTTCAGTAGAGAAAAATAAAGTTACTGTGAAAAGATATTCTTATATCACGCAAGGAAAAAGACTGAAACTAAAATCTAATGAGGAATATGTCGAAGCCTTCCAAGATGTCTTTCGAGAAGCCGTGTCATGCCGTTTGAGGACGCATCGAAACGTTGGGTCTCAGTTGAGTGGGGGTCTGGATTCAGGAGCCGTTGTTGGATTTGCTGCAAAGCATCTACAAATGGGGAAAAAACGACTCCATACATTTAGTTCGATTCCTGCCCATGACTTTAAAGATTTTTCACCTAACTATTTATTAGCAGATGAAACACCCTATATACAGTCTACTGCAAAGTATGTTGGTGGTATTACCGAACATTATTGCAGTTTTGAGGGGAAAGATTCCTATTCCGAAATGAATGATTTTCTTAATATAATGGAGATGCCTTACAAGTTTTTTGAAAACTCTTTTTGGTTAAAAGGTATATTTGAGAAGGCACAAGAAGAAGACATAGGTGTATTGCTTAGTGGTGATCGGGGGAATTTTTCTATTTCTTGGGGAGATGCCTATGACTACTATTCTCTTCTTTTAAAGAAGTTAAGATGGGTTCATTTATATCAAGAATTAGATTATTTTAATGAAAAAGTGGGTGGATCCAGATCACGCAAACTACGAATTATTGCGAGAAGTGGTTTTCCTATACTTGATCGAATTTTCCCCCAGGAAATTGCTTACAAACTCCCTTCTTTGATCAATCCGGAGTTTGCAAAGCAAACCGGTGTTTATTCAAAGTTTAAAGAACAGGGCATTAACCAAGATGGATTGTATACCAATACAGATATCTTTGGTATAAGAAAGAAGCATTTTGAAGATGTTTTTCACTGGAATGCAAGTAGTACGCTAGCTACAAAACTTTCTTTACGTCACTCGGTGTGGAAGCGTGATCCAACCAATGATATACGCGTTATTCGTTTTTGTTTATCGCTTCCGGAAGGACAATATGTACAAAAAGGGATGGATCGTGCACTTGTTCGAAGAGCAACAAAAAATTACTTGCCCGATAACGTACGATTAAACCAACAAATTCACGGTGTTCAAGGAGCGGATTGGGTACATCGTATGATGCCAAATTGGGAAGGATTTACGGATGAGTTGCAAAAAATGAGTAAAGATAATTATGTAATGGAACTTTTAAATCCCCCAGTGATCAAGGCGGCACTCGAAAAGGTTAAGCAGACACCGAGACCGGAGTATGCAATAGATCCAGATTATAAAATTTTAATGCGTAGTTTAATTGTTTATCGGTTTATAAAAAAGTTTCTTTAAAGGAGGTGATACATATGAAAATGGAATGGGAAAAACCAGAATTAGAAGTGCTAGATGTAAATCAAACAATGCTAGGAACAGGTGGAACTCACACTGATGCTGCTTATGATGCAAAAACACCTTTGGACCAAATCACTTCCAGTTGATAGGTATGGAATTTCATCGAAAAGATGACAGAAAAAGACCTCTTTTTATCAAATGATAAAGAGGGGTCTCATCTTAATAGCAATAAAAAGCATACATCTGGCGTTAAATACGTCAAACAAAGGCTGAAAATCTAAATAGATGGAGGGCTAGATTAATACTATGATTAGCAATCTAAACAAAACAGCTTACAAAGCGTTCGGGTTAACAATTTGGAGTGAAATCCCTCTTCCTGAATTACCTTTCACAAATATAGATAGTAATGAAAGTGATGTTGTAATTGAAAAATCTGAAAAGGTTTTATTGGCGATGGAATTAGATCCGGAAGATGTCTTTGTCAGCAAGAAAGATCAGGTCCTGTTTCGCGTGCCTCAAGCGGGTATTTTCTTGATTGAGAATGGTAAAAGAATCGTATATACACCATTTGACGGGGCTGATGAAGATGAAATCCGCCTTTATATCCTAGGTACTTGTATGGGAGCAATTTTATTGCAACGAAAAATCCTTCCGTTACATGGGAGTGCGATTGCTATAGATGGGAAGGCTTATGCCATTGTAGGTGATTCTGGTGCAGGGAAATCTACTCTTGCTTCTGCATTCTTAAAAAAAGGTTATGAATTATTGAGTGATGATGTGATACCGGTAACCTTGAATCATGCGAACGTGCCAATTGTAACGCCGGCATATCCCCAACAAAAACTATGGTTGGAAAGCTTGCAGCATTTCGGAATGAAATCTACTCATTATCAACCGCTTTTTGTTAGGGATACGAAATTCGCTATTCCTGTTGAATCGCAGTTCGCTACCGAACCAATGCCGCTTGCCGGGATATTCGAATTAGTTAAAGGGGATCAGCAGAAGATTACCATTCAACCTATTGAAAATATGCAACGGTTTCATAAATTATATACCCATACTTATCGCAATTTTTTTATGCTAGATTCTGGTTTAATGGAGTGGCATTTTGAAATGTCTTCGAAAATGATGAACAAAATACACTTTCATCAAATTCAGCGACCGAACGAACGTTTTACAGCTAATGAGTTAGTCGAACTTATATTAACAACACTAAAGGTGGAGGGAAACATACATGACCAAAATTCAACAAGAACTAAAGAATTCATTGTTTAATCAAAAACAAGGAAACATTGTAAGTGATATGGATGGCGAAAAAGTGATGTTAAGTATTCAAAGCGGAAAATATTATAATCTAGGAAAATTAGGTGGGGTGATCTGGGAACTTATGAAAGAACCCATTTCAATTGAAAAAATGGTTGCAACCTTACAGTCGCGCTATGACGTTGGGCAAACTGAGTGTGAGGAACAAGTTACTGCCTTTTTGAATCAAATGCTTGAAGAAGGATTAATTAACGAAAACTAGTCGATCCATAACTTTCTCTTTAGGAGGAAACAATGAGCATATTAAAAAGCGTACGTACTTTTTTAAGATTAAATATGAAAACCAAATTGCTACTTATTGAGGCTTACTTTCATTTAGGGAGGGCGCGTTATCTCAAGAGCATCCCATTTTCTAAATTGGCTCCTTCTCTCGGTGAAGAAATGAAAGAGACATCTTTTTCTCCTATTCCATCGAACAAAGGAGAGTTAGCGCGTATATCGAAAGCCATTCATCTTATGAGTCGCTATACTTTGTGGGAAAGCCAATGCCTTACGAAGGCAATCGCCGGCATGAAAATGCTCGAAAAAAGAAATATTGAAAGCACCCTTTACCTAGGTACCGCGAAAGATGAAAAGGGAGCGTTTATTGCACACGCATGGTTACGTAGTGGTTCTTTTTATGTATCGGGTGCTGAAGTGATGGACAGGTTTACAGTTGTTGCGAAATTTGCCAAAGAAACGAACAGAAATAGGCTGGAAGAATAACATGGATGATGTTTCTAGTGTTTTCATTAAGCCATTTTAATACGTTTGGGCTGCATATTTGGCTTAGGCGCTGTAAACCATTCCGTTTCACTCCCGGTTCCACATGTCGCTGAATTGCTTTTCCTATCCCGAAGTTTACCTTGCTTTATCCCCCTCTTGATTTCTTACCTCGAATAAACAGGCTTTGTTGTCGTTACAAAATTTAAGTGAAACATGGAACTAAGGCCTATGATTGGAGGATCTGATTTTGAAGCATCTTTTACACTTTACAAAACAAATACATACTCATTCTGGGAAGATACTTTATATCAATCTTATTTGTATGATGTTAATCGGCCTATTGGAGAGCGTAGGGATTTTTTTATTACTCCCATTGATTGGTTTAACAGGCATCATGGATATAAGCACAGAAGAAATTTCTTTTTTAAGTTGGATGACTGGATTATTTTCAGGAATTCCCGAAACGATCAGTCTTATCATCATATTGGGTATTTACGTACTGTTAATGGTGGGGCAAAGTATCTTTAAAAGGAATCAAACAATCTTAGGTGCGAAAATTCAACAAGGTTTTATTAGACAATTAAGAGAAGAAACGTATAGAAGTTTGCTTCAAGCCAATTGGGGATTTTATCTTAAAAAAAGGAAATCCGACATTATTAATATTATGACAAATGAAATGTTTAATGTAAGTGCTGGTATTTATTTATTTTTACAGTTTTTGTCTTCGCTCGTTTTTATGTGCATTCAAATCGCGATAGCGTTTTATTTATCCGTTAAAATGACAAGTTTCATTTTATTTTTTGGGTTCATCCTTATCCTTTTTTCGAAAAAGTTTATTAAAGGGTCTCAATCTTTAGGCAAGGAATCCTTTGAGTTAACACAAACCTATTTAGCGGGTATCACGGATCACTTTAACGGGATTAAGGATATTAAAAGTAATTCATTAGAGGAATCTCATTTGGATTGGTTTTTCTCTTTAACTAAAAGGATAGAGCAAAATAGGATTAAATTAACCGCTTTAAATACAACCTCACAAATGATCTTCAAAATGGTTTCTGCTATTTTAATTGCCATTTTTGTGTTTTTTTCCATCAAGATGTTTGCGGCGCAGCCGGCACAAATCATGTTAATTATGATTATCTTTACGAGGTTATGGCCAAGAATTACAAGTATTCAATCTAATTTAGAGCAACTAGGCGCCACGATTCCATCTCTTAAAGCACTATTGGATTTACAAAATGAAAGTTTAGAAGCGAGAGAGTTACATAACCGAAATTTTAAAAACGTTAAGCCAATGGAAATTAAATATGGGTTACATTGTCGGAACGTTTACTTTAAGTACAATCCAAATGAGGATACGTACGCTTTGAAAAATATAAATGTGCACATACCAGCTAACCGGATGACAGCTATAGTAGGAGGATCAGGGGCCGGGAAAAGTACTTTAATTGATATGTTAATGGGATTAAATCAAGCGGAGCATGGAGTGGTCACCGTTGATCATGAACCTCTTACGACGGATAACATAGTATCACTAAGGAAATCGATTAGTTATATTCCGCAGGATCCATTTCTTTTTAACGCAACGATTAGAGAAAATTTAATGATTATTGATGGGAATGCAAGTGAAGAAACCATTTGGGAAGCTTTAGAGTTTTCCGTAGCTGCTGATTTCGTAAGAAAGCTTCCACAAGGTCTGGATACACTCATAGGTGATCGAGGAATTCGACTATCGGGTGGGGAAAGGCAGCGTCTCGTATTAGCGAGAGCCATTTTACGGAAACCGTCAATCCTTGTTTTAGATGAAGCAACAAGTGCATTAGACGTAGAGAATGAAGCGAAGATTCAAGGTGCAATCGAAAGATTAAAAGGAACGATGACAATTATCGTCATTGCCCATCGCTTATCTACGATTCGTAATGCGGATCAGGTATTAGTAATGGATGAGGGAGAAATTATTCAAGCGGGTGAATATGACCGGTTAGCACGAGAAAAAGAGGGCGTGTTTGGCAACCTATTGGATATCCAAATGCAAACCAATAGGTGATATGAAGGATAAATGAGTTATTGGAAAAAGGCTAAGAACCTCGTTCTTGGCCTTTTGATTTAAAGTTTAACTTTATTTAGGACTATTCATTTCCGACATTGTTTGTAAAAAGGCGATGAGAGCTACTTTATCCACTTTTTTGAGTTCGTTCCCTTGAAAGGTTACCGACATCTCCATAATGTTCTCTAGTGCAAATTGCTCGTGGAGTGTTGAATGATTGCTGGAATGACTGTATTCTTGCATCTCTATTGTTTTGGATTGCTCAGGAAGAAAACCGGCGAGCATTAATAGTTCATTCACATCTGTCTCTAATGGTTTTGCAAGAGAATAAATAGATTCCCTCGAAGGATTATACCTACCTTTTTCCAAAGAGGCGATAAAAGAGTAACTTAAGTGTGATTGTTCGGCTAAACTTCTTAAAGTTAATTTTTTTTCCTTGCGTAATTTCCGAATTTGAATTCCGAATTTATTCACTTACTTTTCATCTCCATTTTCATAGACATATGATTACCAATAAAGCGTCTAATTCAATTATAAACTAAACGCATGAACAATAATATGAAAAAGATGGAATTTGTCGAATTAAGTCGTATGGGTTCACTTTTCCGGATGAAACTTCCAATTTCCACTTTATTTTTAGCTACCTATTAACTTTCTTCAGTAGTGTGACTAAGTGAAACCATTTACAATAAGAACATGTGGGTCTTTTGACGGATATATAACTAATTATGAATCTTCAGTATAATTGTACCGTTAGAACTATACCATTAGCACTATCAATAGTGTATCCTTAATTCAAGACATATAATAAGTATATATTTATTAGGTTATGTCACCAATCTTGCTGCAATTATATTTCATGGGTTAATTGAATTCAGATGAATGAAGCACGTCTAAATTGATGAAAAGAAGGTGTTGAAAATGAAAGCTTATTTGCTAAACGACTATTATATATTTACCGACTATAGTGACTTATCATTTCATATGCACGATGTCGTTCATTTTTCAAAACCGAAACTTCAAAATAGTAGTCATTCCTTCTCTGTTGTCACTGGAAAATTCGATCGGGATAATATGGTATTTTTAAAAGATCAAGGTGAAAGTATTTCCATAGGTTATGAACAAGAATATGACCTTTACTATTCACTAGTACATGAATAAGATTGTCAAGTCGAGTGTAGTAAGTAGTCTATGACAATTCCAGATTCAGATGCCCAATAGGTATAGATAAACTTCAGCAGCCGCCTTTAGAAATAGAAGCAGCTGCTTTTTACGATTTAACTTATATCGATGTTTTCCACGATTTCACATGCATTCGTTGGTGTCGGGTAGCAGACGTATACGCAAGACAACTTGCCGTCATTAGTATTAATCCTCGTAAAATCCAATGTGTGAGCGTATACTAAATACTCTTTTCGAACTGTGAAATCAATACCACATGACGCTGAATCATTGCCAGTGAATACGGAAACATTTGCGCTGTCGACCCCTTTCCATATCTCTCCCACTTTGAAATGAATTGTTTTTCCGTTAGCTCCCTTATTATTTTCAACTTCCATGGCTTCTCCACTAAAAACAGCAGTCGCTTCGGATAGGGCTACATCTGCAGGCGGTGGGGGCATACATGAACATGCCGCTGTAGGTATTGGTTTAAAATATACGACTAGAAGAACTATAAGCAAGAATGGAATTATACGTACGCTCTTTTTCATAAGAATTCCTCTTTTCCTTCGATTTATTATTAGTTCGTTTTGCGAGTGAACTAGTTTCAATGTTTAAAAAGTAAAGTCGATGCTTATGTACCAAACAGATTAAATAATAAACGACAGATCCGACGTCGAGAGTCGTCTCGACATGTTTATTCTTAATACTCTTAAACTCTTTAGTTATTGGTAGGGGCAAAGTGCCATGTGTAGACGGGGCAATCTGCACCTCTCCTTCGGGTGAATTTTGCTTCGATGGTAAGGGCATTTTGCGTTGTCAGGTCATGCAAAGTGGCAGCCCCGTATTTAACGGGGGAGCGACGAACCATATCAAGAAGAGCCCGGTTAGTTGGGTTCATAGCGTCCCAATGTGTGGGTACATGTTGTCTTGTCGCAGCGTCTAACTCATTGTTGTTTGTGAAGTATGCGTATTCGGATAGGTAAGTTGTCATTTGGAAAATCCCTTTTATTCTTTACATAGAAGAACGAAAGACTTTAGTGGACATTTTGTGAAATGATATTTGCTATTAATAGAGTGGGCTCTATCAGATGAAATCACACCTCTCCACGGATTGGGATTGGGGTTTTGTCATTTCGGGGGTGAAGATAGGAAATAGTTATTCCAAATTACTGAGTGGATATTTTAATCAGCGCCGGTACGCTTTTTGGTGTGGAAGCATAGTTTTGGTAACTATTGTAGATAATAAAAAAGATTGCTAATTAACTACTTGTAAATGGGCAAGCTGTACAGAATGCCGTTGAAGTGAGGGGTTGTTGTATTATGTTTTTAGCGCCTTTATTAACTTTTTTATGTGCGGCTTTCATATTAATTGCGACTTGTACTTCTAATGCGCATGACTTTTTATATCTTCATATCGTGAAATTTAAGTTTGAATCGGCCCCTTTATTTTCCGATCTGTTTATTATTAGTGATATTCATTTGACTAGTGAATTTTATTTGATCCAAAAGATTGGGCATATGGCGGCATTCGGGTTATTGTATTTATTCCTTTTTCATTGGATCAAAAAACCTCGACTTGCATTCTTTTGTTGCGGGCTCTTCGCATTTACGACAGAAGTGTTGCAACTATACTTTAACCGTAATGGTAGGCTCTTTGACGTGGGGATAGATTTGGTCGGTATCTTTTTAGCCTATTTACTTAGTAGA
This sequence comes from Sporosarcina sp. G11-34, assembly GCF_026931025.1. Lineage (NCBI taxonomy): Bacteria > Bacillati > Bacillota > Bacilli > Caryophanales > Caryophanaceae > Sporosarcina > Sporosarcina sp. G11-34. The sequence goes on from NZ_JAHNZW010000002.1 coordinate 37,630, forward strand.
ATTTTTATTGGAAAAACGGGTGCATGATATTATTGGAATTCATGAGTATTCTTAATTTGAGTTTACTTAAGAACCAAATGATTAGTGGGGGACTATAAGTATGGCAGTTCATATGATTATAGGTGTTACGGTAGGGACCGAGAAAATAATTGAAACACTAGAAAGGCGAGGGGCGGCTTATATTTTCGTTTTAGACGAAGATCACCAAGGACCGCCTGTTGACGTTGGTCGAGTTACCTATTACTCGACCGAAGACGCAATCGATCTACATAGGCGCTACCCAGGTTTGAAGCTCCACTACTATCGAAATAAGTTCCCCGTTATGAATCTAGACCGCTTTGAATTTGGGGGCTAAATTCATTAGTCCGTCCCCTTTTTTAATGATTTTTAATTTATGTCTCCTTTTTACGTGACGGGTCCTATATAGGGGGCAATAGCCAATTAGAGCACACGGATTATAAAAGGGGACTACATATGGAAAATTGGGGTGGATTCGAGTGGTTTATTACTAAGTAGGAATTGAACGGAGCGGCCTATGTCGATATCAATTTTTTTCACATAAAAAAATCCTCCAATAATAAAGTCATTCCTACACTTCCAATCTATCTCTATTAGAAATAGACTATCCGTGAAAACTGGGGAATTTTAAACCGTTATTATTGAGGATTTTAACACCGATATTCACAAAAGTGATGAATTGTTTTGAATATGTCGCGCACAGGTACCTATTTTTATTTATCCAAACAAGCCCGCGGCAATTTTTTTCGCCGCTACAATATCCTTCGTCCCGTGTACGAGCATTCGTCCGTCTCGAAAAAGAACGAGTCGATGTCCGTCGTATTCACAAGCGAGCAAATGCGGGTTAGAGATGAGTTTTGACACAGTCCCACGAATGGATTCAGCGAAAGAACCGAGTTCAAACTGCCGACCCTCTGGCCATGATAGTTGGACAGTGTCGCGTCCGCAAAGTACTGCTGTCCGCATCGAATTTTGGGCCGAAAGAAATGGATAGGTGGGATTCATAGAACAGCTCGGACAACTATCCTTCTTCAACTTGCTGACATCGATCGACGCACGTTCACCCGTCCACAAGTCCGTAGACTCAAGTTTCGGTGGAAATTGAGTACCGGTTACATATTTGAGTACGTCCGCAACTTGGCGTGCAGCTGTTGTGACGACGATTGGGCTAATGACGCCAACTGTGTCACACGTCATCGTCTGTGCGGGTAATGTTTCAAGCAAACAGTGAAGACAAGGTTGTCCTTCTTTAATGCCAATCGGGAAGGTCAGCCCGTAACTGCCGACGCAAGCCCCCATGAAAAAGGGGATGCCCCCGAGCTTTAACGCTGCATCGTTGGCAAGAAGCCGGATTTCGATATTATCCGTTCCATCTACAATAAAATCATGCCCCCGAATCAAATCCAGTACATTATCACTCGTCACATCAACGACGATCCCAGTTACATCAACATCGCTATTAATAGCGGTCAATCGTTTTTCCGCCGCCGCCGCTTTCGGCAACTGATCGATGACGTCTTGTTCGGTGTACAGTTGTTGGCGGTGTAAATTGGTCCAGTCAATAATATCGCGGTCGACAATTGTGATACGTCCGATACCGGCGCGGGCGAGCATTTCGCCGGCAGAAGAGCCAAGTGCACCAGCCCCGAGGATGAATACACTTGCCCCGCGAATTAACGCCTGTCCTTCTTCGCCAATTGGATTGAATAGTTCTTGACGTGAATATCGTTCGTTCAATTTGGCAGCAACCCTTCCATCGGGCTACTTGCGACCGCATAATCACGTTCAGGCATCCGTCCAGCTTCATACCCAAGGCGTCCCGCTTCAATGGCGAGTTTCATCGCGATCGCCATTTTTACAGGATCCATCGCTTCCGATACGGCTGTATTTAATAACACGGCATCCGCACCAAGTTCCATCGCATAGGCCGCGTCTTTCGGGGAGCCGATACCGGCATCGATAATAACAGGCACATTGGATTGTTCTATAATGAAGGACAAGTTTAACGGGTTCAAAATGCCTCGTCCTGATCCAATTGGGGATGCACCGGGCATAATCGCGTGAACACCCATCTCACATAATCGGCGGGCAAGAACGACATCATCCGACGTATACGGTAGCACGATGAATCCTTCCTCAAGAAGCATTTCGGTCGCGCGCAATGTCTCAACAGGATCTGGCAATAACGAGTGATCACATCCGATAATTTCGACTTTCACCATGTCACATAGTCCAGAAGCTTTCGCAAGTTTCGCGATGCGCACAGCTTCTTCTGCTGTTTTCGCACCCGCCGTATTTGGCAATAATGTATACTTCGACAAGTCAAGTTGTTCAAGGAAATTTGGTTGCGAAGGTTCAAATATGTTCATCCGTCTCACCGCAAACGTCAAAATTTCCGACTCTGAAACACGAACCGCTTCTTTCTGTGTTTCAAATGATGGGTATTTTCCAGTCCCTAATAATAATCGTGATGAAAATGTTTTATCCGCAATTTTTAGCATGGTCATCCTCCTCCTACAAAGTGAATAATTTCGATTTGATCCCGATCCTTAATTGGCTTGTCATAAGCTTCTTTTGCAACAATCTCTTTATTTAATTCGACGATGAGAATTCGGTCTGCGAGTGTAAGGTTTTCAAGTAACTGTTGAACGTTCTCAACCGCCGACGGTATTTCATGCGAATTGCCATTCAAATTAATTGTAATCGTCATAAAAAATTCCCCCTTTTAGCATTCATTGCATCATAATAGGATTTTGCAGCTGTGATTACGTTGTCGCTTCCGAAAATCGACGACATAACTGCAACACCTGTTACCCCCAAATCTTCAATATGGCTCGGTTTAATTCCCCCGATTGCATAAACAGGAATTGCAAGTGCTGAAATAATTTTGTTTAGTTCATCTGTTCCGCGTGGTTGTAAACGTGCTTTCGAGCTAGTTTCATATAAATGGCCGTACAAAACCCAGTCTGCCCCTTCACTCATAGCTGTTTTAGCTTCATCATATGAATGAACAGATTTGCCAAATGACAGCGAAGGGAAGTGGTCCTTTAAAAGTGGCAACGGCAATCCATGTCCGGGCAGTTGCACTTTGTGAATGTTTGTAAGAAAAGCAAGATCCGCACGCCCGTGCACGATTATTTTTGTTTGGTCAAAACCTTCCAGCTCTAGCTTTCGGATTAACTCAAACACTTCGCGATCCGTTTTTGATTTCTCACGCAAGATAACCGCGTCGATATACGGTTCAATCGCAAGAAGTGTCTCCGCCAATTTGTGAATGGACATTCGATCATCAGTAACGGCAATTAGTTTCACGTCGTTCCTCCTTTGAATACAAAAAGACCACTCTCCCGGTAGGAAAGTGGTCTGTCATAGGCAAAGTTTGCACTTGTAGGAAGACGCGCCACATCCCTCCGCAGGTACAAACCTGTTCAGGTAATAAGGGTATCGGAGTTAAACTCGTCTCTCAGTCCTTTAAAAGGATTCCCCTAATGGTCAAATTAGTATGAAGTTTTTGATAACTCTCTTCATAATTAGCATAGCACAATAAGTTGACGAATGAAAGGGTGCGCTAAATTTCAGGTACCTTTCACTACTAGAAACAAATATAAATAATTTACACGAGAAAAATGCCCTGCATTTCTGCAAGGCATGGGGGAAAGTTATGAAGATGGTGGTTCACTGGTCGTACTATTTATAGTCGCTGAAGTATCGTAAGCAACTAGGGTAAAGCCAAGCTTATTTTCAAGTTCGTTAATTTCCTGAAGCTGTTCACTGTCAAGGCGTGCAAATTTATTACTTTCTGACATATCTCTCACCCTTTCTATTAAGGTTAGTGTATCCAGCATAAAAAGGAATATACAAAAAAGGATGCGGTTTTTGTTAAGGTAGTTTTCGCATATCAATCTTTTTCTAGATTAAGTTTCAGGTACCGAAGCGAAAGTACTCCGGTTAATTGGGGTTTTTTATTATTTTGGGGTAAGCGTAAAATAGGTGTGGATTATTTTACGCTTACGCTCAATTTAGCGAAACGAAAAAATAATGAGCATAATGAATAAAGTTTTCGTCTCCTTTTTACGTGACGGGTCCTATATAGGGGTGACCGTGTCGTTGACATGGGGGAATTAATTAAAAATACGAATAACTACTGACTAAGTCAAAGGTTTTAGAAATCCTCATTGACAATAGATTCCTTATAGTTTAAAGTAATAGTTAGTCAATTGAATATATTCTAAATTCTTATCGAGAGAGGTAGAGGGACTGGCCCTATGATACCTCGGCAACAGACTTTGTAGTACTGTGCTAATTCCAGCAAGCGAAAGCTTGGAAGATAAGAAGAGTAAAGAAATCGAATCATCGAATCTTTTAACCTCTTCTTATTTATGGAAGTGGTTTTTATTTTGTATAAATAAACCAATCTATTTTATTGGAAACAGAGTAGAATTTTATAAAAGAATAGCAACCCCCTTATTAAGAGAGGTAGAGGGACTGACCCGATGATGCCTCAGCAACCAGCAATATGTATTGCATGGTGCTAATTTCAGAAGAATACATTGTATTCTAAAGATGAGACTGGCGTGACGACAAATGCCCTTCTCTCATCTTATTTGGGAGAAGGGCATTTTGTTTGATAATGATAAAATGGGATAGTTATCGGATTAAAGCCAATTAAACAAATAGGTATAGTAAAGGCGGCGACCCCCATCGAATTTGTAGGGAGAGGGAGAGATTGATGTAAGTGAAAGTGTCATTGTTTCAAGCAACTTGTTTGAAAATTTAAGGGAGGTAATATGGAATGGGGAAAAAACGAATTTACTTAAATGCATTTGAAATGAATTGTGTAGGTCACCAATCGCCTGGTCTGTGGACACACCCAGAAGATCGGTCACATCAATATAAAGACAGTAAGTATTGGATTGAACTTGCAAAAGTTTTGGAGAAGGGTCGCTTTGATGCGATATTTCTTGCGGATGTATTAGGGACGTACGATGTTTATAAAGGATCAAGGGATGCCGCCGTTCGTCATGGAACGCAATCTCCAGTAAACGATCCTTTTCTTGTTGTTCCACTCATGTCAGCTGTGACAAAACATCTTGGTTTTGGGGTGACGGCTTCCGTTAGCCATGAACATCCATACACATTTGCAAGGAGAATATCGACACTTGATCATTTAACGGATGGCCGTGTAGGATGGAATATTGTGACTTCCTATTTGAAAAGCGCCGCCGTTAATATGGGGCTTGACGATCAAGTGGATCATGACGAACGCTATGATATTGCGAATGAATACTTAGAGGTTTGTTATAAGCTTTGGGAAGGCAGCTGGGAAGATGATGCCGTACAAGTAGATAAAGAGAACGGCATTTATGCCAATCCAGAAAAAGTGCATGACATTAACCATGAAGGAAAGTATTTCAAAGTGCCTGGAGCGCATTTAAGCGAACCATCGCCACAGCGCACGCCGGTTCTATTCCAAGCAGGTGCATCAACAAAAGGTCGTACCTTCGCAGCAAAAAATGCTGAACTTATTTTTATTGGTTCACCTACTCTGAATGCAGCGAAAACAACTGTGGAAAGAATGCGAAGCGATGCAATAAAAATCGGAAGAAATGCTGAAGAATTGAAAATCTTGACAATGGTGACGCCGATAGTAGGAAGAACGGAAGAAGAAGCATTGGAGAAATATGAAGATTATAAAAAGCATGTCAGCTACGAAGGGGCGCTTGCCTTATTTGGCGGATGGACAGGCGTTAATCTAGAGGGTTTAGATCCGAACTCTACATTGGAATATATTGAAAATAACGCAATTCGTTCGGCATTGGAAAACTACACAAAAAATGATCCTGAAAGACAATGGACAATCCGTGAAATTGCCGAATCAATCGGAATCGGCGGAATGGGAACGGCCATGGTCGGATCACCGGAACAAGTTGCTGATTTACTGGAAAAATGGGTGGATGAAGCCGGTGTAGATGGATTTAACTTGGCATATGCCGTTTCCCCGGGTACATTTAAAGACTTTGTTGAATTGGTCGTTCCTGTTTTACAAGAAAGAGGTCGCGTCCCCGTAGAATACGAAGGTACATCATTCCGTGACAACCTATTTGGCAAAGGAGATCAACTCCCAGCCCATCATGCAGGAAAACAATACCGTATCGCAAAGCAAACTGTTTAAAAAAGAAATGGGTCGATATGAAAGTAACAAACCCACAATATACTACTAGTACTTACTAGACAACTAGCGGCTCTCAATTTAGGGATTTCCTTAAAAGAGAGCTTTTTATTTTTTTATGAATTTAGAAAGAACTTCATTGTACGTTTCCTTTCTTTCTAAAATTGGAAAGTATCCGCACTTATCAAATACGACTACCTCTGCTTTGGAATAAAGATCAGGCGTAAATAATTATTGTAGTTAGCATAGAATATCGGACACTTACTAGCTGGTAATTTCATCTAACCGCGATCTTTTCTTTCATATTCCTTCGTTTTTCTACTATACTATTCATAGGCAGCATGTGTGCTGTAAGTTGGAAAAGTAAAGGGGAATGAGTACGATTCGAATCAATTGGAAGAGGTTACTTGTTCTTTTTGCTATTGTCTTTTTGGTAATCCAAATCGCCGGTAGCTTTATTTTATATGAGATGGCGGTCAAGCGGGGACCGAAAGAGTTCTTGCAAAACAATGCCGATTTGGAAGTGTCGGATCAGGCGATGGATTTGTTTTTGAATGGTGAATGGATCGACTGGGTAAATGATCAGGAATTTGAACGTCTTACGTTAACGTCACGCGACGGACTGGAATTGTCGGGCTACTATTTACCGGCAAACAAGCCGACAAATAAATTGGTTGTTTTAACGCACGGTTATTTAGGGCATGCGTTGCAGATGGGGCTATTTGGACAGCATTATTATGCCGATTTGGGCTACAATATTTTCATGCCTGATGCACGGGGGCATGGCAAGAGCGCGGGGAAATATTACGGGTTTGGCTGGCACGATCGTCTTGATTTGATTGACTGGACGCATCTGTTGGTGGAGAAGCTTGGGCCTAATACGGAAGTGGCTTACCATGGGTTATCGATGGGGGCGGCGACTGTTTTGATGGCTAGCGGGGAAGAATTACCTCGCCAAGTAAAAGCGATTATAGCGGACAGTCCGTATGAGTCTGTCTATCAATTATTCGAGTATCAAATGAACCGGATGTTTCATTTGCCGGCATTTCCGATGTTGGATAGCACCAGTCTGTTAACAAAAGTTAGGGCGGGTTATTCATTCAAGGAAGCGAGTGCGTTGAAAGAAGTGGAGAAGACGAATGTCCCGATCTTGTATATTCACGGGGAAAGCGATACATTTGTTCCGACGAAGTTGACAAAAGATTTGTATCGGCATACTTCAAGTGACGCAGAACTCCTTCTTGTCCCGGGTGCAAACCACGGTGAATCCATTGCATTGGCTGGAGATGAATATAAAATGACGGTAGATCGTTTTCTTGAGCGGTATATTGAGTAGCGTTAGGTGAATAACGACCCATATACAATACACTAATAGAAAAAGTAACCATCCTTTGCTAACTGGCTAGTAAATGGGATGGTTACTTTTTTTACACTCTTTTTTAATAGCGTATTGTAATAGAGAATGAAGTTCTAAACTAAAGGACTAGAGGTCTTTTGTACCTTTCATTTCACTATAACTATACTAGACTAGTATACGGATTAGAATATATTAATTAGGAGAATGTCTCATGAAAAAGATGAAAAAGAGTTGGCTAATGATGATTGCTTTTGCTTTACTCATTAGTGGAATTGCAGGTTTTGCCGCACCTAAGGAAGCAAAGGCGAATTGGTTATTCAAATATAAACACGGTTATTTTTCGAATTACGTAGAAACACCGGCTTATAGCGCGTCTGCTAGTGGTGCAAAGTCCGTCACTTTATATGCAGGCGAAATTCTCGCTAGTAGCACAGCGAAGGGATCATTCAAATTACATATACAGATTCAACCCGGCGGTAAGGGAGCTTGGAAGACAATTAAAACGATTAAGGCAAATAAAAACGGTAGGACCTATTTTGATTCACCGAAATTCTCGCCGAAAGATCGGTACAGATTCAAGCTAGTGAATGAAGGAACGAAAAACAGAGTGAACTATAACATGATGTGGGCACCCTTTTACTCTAGCAAATGATTTTTAGTTGCAGAAACAGGTATCAATTGGAAACTATTAGGGAGCGTGCAAAATGGAAAAGATGAAAAAGAGTTGGCTAATGATGATTGCGTTGGCTGTAATTATTACTGGTATCGCGGGTTTAGTTGCGCCTAAGGAAGCTGAGGCTTCTTGGCTTTATACAAACAGAAGCGGTTACTTTTCTAATTACGTAGAGACGCAAGATTATCAAGGGAAGTATAGTAGCAGTACAAAGTCAGTAGCTTTACTCTCCGGTTCCATTGTAGCGAATAGTTCAGCAACAGGATCCTTTTCACTTCACATACAAACCAAAGCATCCGGCGGTACTTGGAAAACAATCAAAACAATCAAAGTAAATAAAAACGGTACAACAAGATTTGAATCACCAAAATTCTCAACAAAGAGTGGATACAGGTTCAAGTTGGTAAATGAAGGAACAAAAAGTAGAGTAAATTATAAAATGTCTTGGATTCCATTCGGCTACGGAAATTGATAATTAGTTAATAGAAGGCGTTTCGTTGATTGGAGCGGAAAGCGTCCGCCCGAAGCGGAAATCAACTTTGTTCGTATTTCAACACTAAATCTTCTATTATGAAAATAACTCAATTATATAAACATATAAAAAAGATCAGCCTTCTATGTGAATTAATCCGTTCAGTTCAGTAGTACAAAACGCTAATTTAATGACGAAATAGACCGCTAATTCACATATAGAATAGTGGTCTTTTAAATGCCTTTATATCAACGTTTATAAGCAAATAGTGTTCGTTTTAGCAGTTCAATTAGCGGATGAATCGAATGACTTACAATAATTATTGTAAGATGATTTTTTCTTGTTAAAATTAATGTTAGTTAGATGGTTAATTTAATCGAGGTTAGAAATGTAAAAGTTGCCGGAATCAAATAAAAATAGGACCAGTTACAGTCTTTAAATAACATTATTCATTAAATAATTGCGCCCGTTTAAGGCAAAACAAAGGATTATAAAAAGACAAACTGTTGGTTGCTTCAAATAGTAATTGAGAATAAATCAAAGCATTGTTCATCTTTACGAAAGAGAATAGTAATTAGGCTTAGAGATACTTTCTTCAACTAACGATTCACATCGCTTCATTTTTTTTTCAATGTTTAAACTTCAAACTGTTTAAAATGATGATCAAGGTGCTTGTATATTCCTTTACCCCATTGCTCAGAAGTGAGTTTTCCGAAAAAAGGATGCGGATGAGTTGTGCACTTCTCTGGTCCGTTATTTTGGAATGTGATAATTTTTTGTTTTAGCTTTTCTTTTTCTGTGTCAAATTCTTTATCATCTGCAATCAAAATGGTTGGAATAGTAGACATATTATGGGGCAGTGTCTTGTCATTGTAAATGATTTGTTTTGCAAACCTCCCTACTATTATTCCTAACCAACTCCTTGGTGGAAAAGAATTTCCCATTGCAATGTCTTGGAAAGATGAACAATGCGCTAGCATTTGGGCAACATCCATTTTTCCCCACTTCGGTTGTGAATTTGGACTCAATTTGTCAATACGCTTTAAAACTTCTGCTGTATGCATTTGATTAAAAATATTTTTCATTAGTGCATATCCCCTTTATTTACAATGAGTCAACCTTCTTAACTTAGTTAGCCAGTTTGTTAAGTAGTCCGACTTTTTTATTCTGCTTTTATTATAGCAGGGTTGTCTTATAAATCCTTAAATTTCCGATAATTGGATTTCGATTTCTTGGACACTTGTCGATTTCAAGCGAATGAAAATAGCACCGCGATTAGCGGTGCTATTTGTTACTTAAATTTTGGCGAAACTATCGCCTGAAATCGTGTTAATTCTCGTGTTATTTGAAGCGTTTTTTTGTTTTTTGAACCAATCAACTGAACGGGTTACTATATGAATGGCTGATCTTTTCTTTATTTGTTTGAAGCATATCAATGTGTCGCCTAATTAAAATTAGGCCCGGCCCATTGAAAAAGGCGAGAGTCCATATAGCTCTCACCTTTCATATCTGGAAATTACGTGTTTCTGCTAGGTTGTTGTTTCTTGTGTTTTCCTTTAGAATCAAATGCAGCAGTAAGATCAGTGGAAAATTCTTCGTTTAATTTGTTGTTGGGGTTACTGTCATTATCGTTGATCTTATTGTCTTTGTAGAGTTCTAAACTGTTGTGAGTTCGTTCATTCATTGTCTTTTTGTTGTTTTTATTCAAGGACGTTCACCTCCCATAGACTAATGTGCGCAGTATAGAAGGTTTTATTCATAAAGAAAAAGGGAAGTTAACCACGTTGGTTTAACTTCCCTTTTGCGCTTTCAGTAATTCATGCACCAAAGTTATTTTTTTAAACCGTCTAACACTTTTGAAGTGAACTTTTGTATTTCTTCAACGGGATCTAACTTGTCTCCAAAAATGATCCAGTCGTAGATTGTGCCTCTCATACAACGTGTGATAAGCATCGAAATATCTTCTTCGGTTGGACCTTCCTTAAATTCTTCTGACTGGATCCCTTCTTTGACAAATGATTCGATGACTTTATACAAGTTTCGATCTGGGCTTGCCAAGTAGTGATTTTCATTAATCGTTAAAGAAAGTGCGCTCGAGTATACCGTGCGAATTAAATCTTTCCCCAACTCATCTCGCAAATAGGTCATTTGACCTCTGTAAAAAATCAGTATTTTTTCACTTGCACTGATGTCTTTTGGGATTTCGGGAACGAATGATAAGTAAAAATCATCAATGTCTTTAAACTTTTCTTGGAAGATATCATACTTCGAATTGAAATGAACATAAAATGCCCCTTTCGATACATTGCATGATGTGACGATTTCATCGACGGTTACATGGTCAAATCCTTTTTTATGAAAAAGTGCCAAAGCCGTTTCTAACAGATTCTTTTTAGTTTCTTGTGCTTTTATTTGCCGCGGTGTTAATTTTGACATATTTAGTCCTCCTTATTGTTGCTCTATAGATAGAGTACCATGCAAATTGAAAGAATTGAGTTTTCAATATACTTCTTGACTAATTAGAAAACATAATCTAGTATAAGGGTGACTAAGGTATTTGACTACGGTATGTGAAGTGGATGAACTAAATAGTGGCTTGCGAAAGAAATGGCTGATGAAAATAATGCGCCATTGCCGATTGGTGACGAGTTAATCGCGCTTTATGAAAAAGCAGTTGAAGAAGGGTACGGCGGGGAAGATATGTCTTCTGTTTATTTAATGATGAAGGATAAAAGCGAAAGTAAATTGATCAAGCAGTAACCAACACAAACTAGGAGGAATATAAATGACGTCAATTAAAAATGAAAATAAAGTAACGAATTTAAAGCACTTTATCGGTGGGGAAATGGTAGATGGTACAAGTGAACGGTTTGGGGATGTATTCAACCCTTCAACAGGTGAAGTAATTGCTCATGTGCCATTAGCGACGAAAGAAGAAGTGGATGAAACGGTTGCGCAAGCACAAGTAGCTTTTCCAGCATGGGGAAAGACATCTGTCGGACGACGAGTAGAAATCATTCACCGTTTCAGAAGTTTGTTATTAGAAGAAATGGATCAGTTGGCGGAAATGATTGGTAGGGAATGCGGTAAAACACTCTCGGATGCTAAGGGAGAAATTACTAGAGGGATTGAATCTGTAGACTTTGCGATCAATGCGCCACAAATGTTAAAAGGGGAGCACTCGGTCAACGTTGGTGGGAACATTAATGCGTATTCGATGAAACAACCTTTAGGTGTTGTCGCGGCAATTTCACCGTTCAACTTCCCAGTAATGGTGCCCCTTGCTATGACTTCAATGGCAGTTGCTTGTGGAAATGCGGTCGTTTTGAAACCTTCTGAGCGTGTTCCGAATTCGGCACTGTTCATCTCTGAATTATGGAAAAAAGCTGGCCTTCCAGCGGGTGTATGGAGTGTTGTTAATGGAGATAAGGAAGCTGTCGATGCGTTGCTGACAAATCCGACGGTCACTGCTATTTCCTTTGTTGGATCTACAAAAGTGGCGGAGTATATTTCCCATGAAGGGACACGGAATAATAAGCGTGTTGCTGCTTTCGGCGGTGGAAAAAACAATATGATTATTATGCCAGATGCGGACATAGATCATGCAGTTACGGCATTCCTTGGAGCGGCATTCGGGGCGGCTTCACAACGTTGTATGGCGATTTCCGCTGCGATTCCGGTCGGAGAAAAGACGGCTGAACAATTTACTGCGAAATTGAAATCGCGTGTGGAGGAATTGAAAGTAGGATCATACGATGACGAACAAGCCGATTTTGGGCCGGTCATTACACAACAATCAAAAGATACTGTTCTTAAATACATTGAAGAGAGTCTAGAAGAAGGTGCCCAACTATTTGTAGATGGAAGAAATCCAGCAATCTGTGAAACAGAGAAAGGTTTCTATGTAGGGCCAACTGTGCTAGATCATGTTACAACGGATATGAAAATCTTTAAAGACGAAGTGTTCGGGCCTGCACGTATTGTTGTACGCGTGAACTCATTAGATGAAGCAATCGCGTTAACAAACGATCACGAGTTGGGGAATGGTGTGACTATTTTCACGAATAGCGGCGCTGCGGCAAGGAAATTTACAGAAGAAATCGAAGTCGGTATGGTCGGCGTAAACGTTCCGATTCCGATTCCGGTCGGTTACCACAACTTTGGCGGTTGGAAACGTTCTAAGTTCGGGGAAGGGCATATGTTTGGACCGGATACAGTTCGATTCTTTACAAAAACAAAAACTGTTTCAGAAAGATGGCCTGAGCCGAGCTCGGTTGAGGAGAAAACGGACTTTGCGTTCCCAAGTAATAAGTGAAATTGCATAAGATGAAAAAGGAAGTCAGCCAATTGATAGTTGGTTGGCTTTTTTCTAGGTTGTAAAGTAATTTTAACAGACAAAAAAATAACTTGTAACAGGTAGCTATGCACAACACCATCGCATCGTGCACAGCTGCCTTTTACACATGCCGATTATTCCTCCAATATCCCTCTCAATTTCACAAGCATTCGGTGGCGGCGTTTCTTTATGCCGCTCAGCGAGATTGCGGCTTTCTTTGCACATTCGGCAAGCGTCAATTCTTCAACAAACAACCATTGGATCAGCTCGCGTTCTGTATGTGTGAGCGTTTTAAAGGCATTGTCTAGTTGGTCTGACCATTCCGTCGGTGCGAAATCTTCTGTAACGACTAGCGCCTTCAATATTTCATCTTCCATTTGTGAAGTGTTTTCCTCGAAACGATTTTCCCTTTTTAATTCATCCAACATAGCACCGCGGATGCTTCTATAAGCATAAGGCGTAAAGTTTCCTTTTTCTTTGTCAAAGCGGGTCCACGCTTGCCATAATGCGACTCTTCCTGATTGCCTGAAACTGTCATGGTCACGGTAAATATTTAGTTTGCGAATAGATGCTGAAATCATCGGTTCATATTGCAACAACACGTCTTCAAACTTCGTCACGATTGCGGTCCTTTCGACCGTGCACGATTCTTTTATTCCCGGGTGATTTCATCGTAGTCCATCCCCAAAAGAAGAACCACCGGGCTTATTTGACGTATGTCGGACGAAACGTGACCTATCGACTTACTAAAACCTGCTTAGTAGACGTGTAAAGACAAGTAGTAAAGTATTTTTGGAAAATGAAGACAAAAAAATGATCCCCATCTATTGGTGTCATAGATGGGGATCATTTTTTGAGTTGATTCGGGCATTTTTTCAAGGTTTGCTACTTATGTATAGTTCCTTTTCGCGCTCAATATTACGATATATGTCGAGAGTCGTGTGTAGTTTACGTTGTTGGTTTTCTAGTGTATGTTTGGAAGCTTTTACTGTAATGGACATCCCGTTTTTAAATGTCACTAAGGATAGGCCTTGCCCCAATTCTTTCACATCAAATCGATGATTAAAAATCCAGACGCATTCCAAACTATCCGAAGAGCATGTTGGAAAAGCACCGACATCTTGTGAAATAAGAAATGGTGTTTTCCTTAAATAGTTTAATAATTTTCGTACGGCTTCTTTGCTACCTTTTTTTGTGAAACCACTTCGGATACATGCAGTATCAAGCAACTCGATCGCAGACATTTTCGAATAGTAGATACCGTGGGTTGTTATAATTTTGGATTGAAATCCATCAAGGAAATAGGATTTAACTGCTAATGCTCTACAATCCATCAAATAAGAATCGCATTTCATCAAAAACTATTCACTCCCTTATATGGTTTTTATCTAACATACCCCATATTTAATAAATTGGCAATAGTTAGAATACAAAACATCGAAATAGGTCGGTAAGTTCGACCAAATGGAAGACTTGGCATATTAGGTGGTGGTGGAATAGGCTTATTAGTTCTTTATAATTATTTTAGATAATATCTATTTTTTACATGGGATAATTCTATTGATTGAGTTAACTTCATAATTGAAGATTTAGTGTTGAAATACGAACAGGGTTGATTTCCGCTTCGGGCGGACGCTTTCCCTGGGCATGGCTTCAATCACCTCTTCACTGCGTTCCTGCGGGGATTTCAGCTCGCTCTGTTCCCACTAGAGTCGCCGCCCTCCGCTCCAATCAACGAAACGCCTTCTATATTAATGAACAATAAAAATTAAAACCCTACTATCATTCGTATTTCAAGTTAAAATAGGGAATTATGAAATCGACTCGATTATAATCAAGTTATCTTTAGTTCGACCTGGATAGCTATTTGTTTGGGATTATCCTTTAATTTCATATAGTAATCTTAATAGGTGTATAGTACAATTGGCATTGTTGTATAAATAGTAGTATTTACTTATTTTTTGGAGGGTGTTTACTTGGAAACTGAAACGAAGAAAAAGATATGGATTATTGGTGGCATAATTAGCTTTATACTTATAGCACTTATTATCAATGCTAGTAATATATCCAAAATTAAAAAAGAACAAAACGCTGAAGTTGCTTCATTAGAAGAGCAACTTGAGAAGAAAAACGAACTTATAAAAGAAAAAGATTCGAAAATCAGCGAACTAAATGAAAAAGTTGAATTAGCAAAACCTTGGTTTGAGCTTGCCGAAAAAGAGAAGCAAGCAAAAATTGAAGAAGAAAAAGCGAAGGAAGAAGCAGAACGACTAGCCGCAGAGAAGCAAGCCCAAGAAGAAGCCGATAAAAAAGCCGCAGAAGAAGCGGAAGCTAAGAAAAGGGCAGAAGCGGAAGAGAAAAAGGGCTATGAGACGGGAATTACATATAACCAAATTGCAAGAAATCCCGATGATCACGAGGGCGATAAAGTGAAGTTCCGTGGTAAAGTTGTTCAAGTCTTAGAAGGGGACGGCGAAACGCAAATAAGAATAGCGGTTAATAGTAATTATGATACAGTACTTTACGGTACATATGATTCTAGTATTGTGGATTCAAGAATATTAGAGGACGACATAATTACTGTAATGGGATTATCAGCTGGATTGTTAACTTATGAGTCTACAATGGGTGGAAAAATTACGATTCCGAGCATGTTGATTTTTCAAATTGATCAGTAAGAACAAGTGGTTATAGACAGACATAAGAACTAATCGTTAGTTAGATTTGTGTTGCATAGAAAAAGACCAGACATTCCTGTCTGGTCTTTTATTTATTATATTTCATTATGGCACCCTTGAAAAGGAATACCAATTTCAGTTCTTTTATGTAATTACTAAAAGGTTGGTGGTGTAATAATCCAAATAACTTTTAAGGAATCCTCTCCAATATTTCTCCAAGCATGTGGCAAGCGACTTGAAAAGTTTATCGTATCTCCTGTATTGAGGATAAATGTAGACTTATCAACGGAAATCTCCATTTGTCCATCCAAGATAATAATGCATTCTTGCTCGCTATCATGCGAATAATGAGTGCCGCTTCCTCCCCCCGGTTCGACTGTTGAATAAATAACTTCTAAATTACCTTCCTGGCCCGTTAATAAATAATCAATAGTTTTTCCATCGGGATAAGTCATTTTTCGTCTGTTTTCTTTTCTAATGATTGAAACTGATTGTAGTTTATGGTTTTCTTCATCAATTCCATGAAAGAGCGAGGACACATTTATCTCCAATGCACTTGCTATTTTTTGAATTGATGCGACAGACCCTTTTGTTAGATTGCGCTCAAGTTGACTGATGAAACTAGACGTGAATCCTGTTTTCTTCGAGACGTCATTGATTGTAATTCCTTTACTTTTTCGAATAGACCGTATCTGTTCGCCTATAGACCCAATTTTCTCATTCATCTAAAATCTCTCCTTGATTAATTTTTCAGATTACTATATAGTTAAGCTCTACTTAATTTAATTTGTTTTTTTAAGTTAGGGTTAATTAAAGTATGAGTATAGTACTAGTGTAACAGGATTAATGTGGAAAGTGGAGTAGGTAGCAAGATTATAGTAGCTAACTAAACTATTAAGTAAGAAAAAGGATTTTCAGATTCACCTTATTGCGAAGTGGAAAACCAGTTATAAGAGGAGGGATTTTTGTGGGGGAACTAATCTTTAGCGTTTGTTATGGAAGTTCGTTGATTGTCATGGGATTTGTTACAAAAGGTTTCCTGAAGAAAATGGAAAGAGAAGCCCGGGAGGCTGAAAGCACTGAAAGCATTGGAAGTGTGAAAACTGCAAGTAATTATAAAGAGGTGGTGTAGATAATGGTTTTTATAGTAGGAATTATCGTATCTTTTATCATTTACGTATTAATCGGCGTTGTTCTATCTAAAACTGTCAAAAATACGGAAGACTTTTACGTATCAGGCAGAAGCGGGACAACTTTAATGATTACTGGAACGCTCGTCGCCTCTTTTTTAAGTACAGTTTCTTTTATGGGAGAAGTTGGGTTTTCGTATGAAGGATATGCCATACCTTTACTTGTTCTCGTTATTTTTAATGCGAGTGGTTATATATTTGGCGTATTCTTATTTGGTCGTTACTTACGTAGAAGCAAATCATTAACAGTTCCTGAGTATTTTGGTAACCGCTTTCAATCCAAGAAGGTAAGAATGGTTGCTGCAATCACTACAGTTCTTGGTATTTCGGCTTACTTAGTTGCAGTAACACAAGGAGCTTCAATCTTACTTGCTGAGATTTTTAAAATTCCGTACGCCATAGCAATTGTTGTTATGTGTATTGTTTACGCATCATTTACAGTTCTTTCAGGTGCTAAAGGCGTAATGGTTAATGATACAATCATGTTCTTTATCTTTTCAATTGCAGCCTATATTTCTTTTCCCTTTATTATAAAGTCTACGGGCGGATTTCCAAATGCAATTATTAATGCAGCAAATAGCGTTGAAAAACCCGATATGTTCAGCTGGCATGGATTGACCGGACCCGGGGCGTACATGGGAACTCCAGCTGAAACGATTATTTGGGCAATTATTTTAGGGCTAGTTTGGGGTTCTGTTGTTGCAATAAGCCCTTGGCAAAGCAGTCGTTATTTAATGGCGAAAAATGAACATGTAGCAATTCGCTCTGGTATTTGGGCAACAATTTCAATTTTTACAATTTACTTGTTCTTGCATATTAGTATCACTACTGTTAACAACATTAAAACGGATATCGTACCAACAGAAAAAGTCTTTATATGGGCTGCGATGAATATAGTTCCGACGTGGCTTGGCGTTATTATTGTTAGTGGAATCATGGCAGCTGCCTTATCTTCTTGCGCTACGTTTTTACAACTAATCGGGAATAGTTTGGCCAGGGATATATTGGGAGAATTAAAAGGTAAAAGCTATACAGATAAAGATTTGTTAAAAGTAAGTCGAATTTCAATGATTGGTGTTACTTTCATCATTTTGTTAATTGGTTTATGGCAACCTCCAGCGGTCATGTGGATAGGCTATTTTGCAGCAACATTATTTGCGGCTTCATGGGGGCCTGTCGCATTCTCCAGTGTATTTTCGAAAAAGGTAACAAAAGAAGGTGCATTTTGGAGTATTATCGTCGGTTTCTTAGGTGTCATTTTTGGAGAACTATTAAAGCTAGTAATCGCTTTACCAGTCTACTTAAACCCAGTTATTATCGGTGTCATTTTAAGTGGGGCAGCTCTTGTAATTGGTTCTAGATTTGGAGTTATCACGGATGAAGAGCGAGCATATCAAGCTAGATTGTTACAGCGTCCAATTGAAGACAACGAAGCGAAAGAAATGGCTATTACGCGTAGGTACCCGGTTTACTTAATGATTAGTGGTGTATTCATTATCGCTGTTACATTCATTTTCTATTACTGGCCACTTTCGCAAAGCTAAGTTGTCTAAACGATATGTTAACAATTATAATTATTTGATTAAATTGACTTAACGGAAAGGGGCGTTTTGTAATGACGCAATTTAAACACTTATTCACGAAAGTAATGATTGGAAATACAGAGATTAAGAATAGAATCTTAAGTACTGCCCACCAAACGAATCATGTCATAGATGGTATTCCTACGGATGATTTGATTGCATATCATGAGGCTCGTGCTAAAGGTGGAATAGGTTTAATGATCCTTGAAGCCGCCGCAGTTCATCCTTCTGGTATGCTGACGACAAAGACAATTGCAGGTTTCGATCAAAGGGTTGTTGAGGCTTATTCGAATTTATCCAAAAGGATGAAGCAATATGGAACAAAAGTTTTTTCACAGCTCTTTCACGGTGGAAGAGAAGTCGTATCAAGCGATTACCGTAACGCAGCATGGGCTCCTTCATCGGTTCCCAGTTTACGATTTAGTACGATGCCAAAACCAATGAGTTTAGAAGAAATAGATGAAGTAATTGAAGGCTTTGCCATTTCAGCGAAGTTAGCAAAAGAAGGTGGGCTTGACGGTGTTGAAATTTGTTGTTCACACGGATATCTTCCTGCACAATTTTGGGCAACCCATACGAATCTAAGAACAGATGAATATGGTGGTTCGTTTGAAAATCGCATGCGCTTTATCGTTGAAGTGATTGAACGCGTATGGAAAGCAGTAGGTGAAGATTTCACAGTCGGTATTCGGATGAGCTCTGATGAAATGACGATGGACGGTACGAAGATAAAGGATGCTGTACAGATTGCTGAGTATCTTGCTGAAAAAGTTCGTCTCGACTTTATCGATATTACAGCCGGGGATTCAAGCACATTTTCAGGATCAACCCATATCGTACCGCCTTCACCAATGAAGCAAGCCTATCTATCGACGGATAGTTTCAAAATCCGGATGGCAGCGGCTGTTCCAGTATTTGTCGGTTCAAGAATTGTCGATCCAATTCAAGGAGAGCAAATCATTGGCACCGGAAAAGCGGATATGGTTGGGATGACACGCGCTACAATTGTTGATCCTGATATGCCAAATAAAGCGTTGAATGGTGACTTTCATTTAATAGATGCGTGTATTGGTTGTTTGCAAGCTTGCATCGGGCATTACCATAAAGGTTTGGCAATCGGCTGTATTCAAAACCCGCAGGCGGGGAGAGAAGCACAGATTCTGCCGCTATTAAAACAGAAGAAGAGTAAAAAATCTATCCTTGTAATCGGTGCGGGACCAGGTGGAATGGAAGCTGCTGTTGCAGCCGATGCACAGGGTTACGACGTAACACTTGCAGATCAAAGCGAAACAATTGGTGGTTTACTTAAAACGATGCGAAAAGCCCCAATGCGTCGTGAAGTAGCTGAATCGATGTTGGACAATTACTCTAAACAATTAGCTGCAAGTAATATAAATGTTGAATTGGGGAAGAAAATTACAAAAGAAGAAGTGGATGCCTTGGCACCGGATGCAGTTATTTGTGCTCTTGGTTCAAGACCATATCTACCACAAGTAGAGGGAATAGACGACCCTCGGATTGTTACAGTGGACGGGTTGTTTAATAAAATGGATGTTAAAAAGGGCAGAAATGCTGTTGTTTTCGACTTTGGCGGCGACTGGGCGGGAATGGAAGCGGCAATCCATTTAGCTGAAGCAGGTTGTGAAGTAACCCTTATTACGGCAAGGCCACACGTAGGAGAAGGGGTCCATCAATATCTTCGCAATGAATATATGAAAAAGCTTGATGAATTAAATGTTACGTTGAAAACTCACCATGACTTTGGTGGTATTAAAAACGGTAAAGTTATTGTTAGAAACTTATTTACACACGTAACAGAAGAAGTGGACACTTATGAAGTGATTGTTTTGTCGACCGGTCGAATTCCTAATATTGAATTGTACGAGGAAATAAAAAAATCAGCTCCATTTGTTAGTCAAATTGGGGATTGTTTAGCCCCTCGGACAATTGAAGAAGCTACATTAGAAGGATTTCAGGCAGCCTTACAAATTGAAACAAAAGCAGCACAATTAAATGATGAAGAAGCGATTGGCTTAGTTAAGGAAGGGGCTGGGATGTAATAATTCGGTAATACTTGAAGAAATAAATTTTTAAAAAGTTGTTTACGCTGACTATTGGAATAATTATTATGGAAAACAGATAAGTTTCCGACAGTTGTAAATAGTAATTAGGGTGATACTACTTATGTGAAAATAGAGTCAGCCAAATAAATGGTTGACTCTATTTTTCGTTATTTGATTACATGAATTGTTATAACTAGGTATTGTAGAAGGGAGATTTAAACCGGGTTATTAGCCAGCGTCATTTTTACGGATTTTTCGATTTGTTCAGCGGCTTTTTCTACTATTGAAAGGGGGCAAGCAAGGTTCATCCGAACGAAGCCATCGCCGCCAGGTCCGAATATGTAGCCTTGATTCAATGCGACTTTCGCTTTTGTTAAAAATAGTTTTTCTAACTCTTCCTTTGTCAGTCCTAGTTCTCGGCAATCAATCCAAGCGAGATAAGTCGATTCTAAAGGAAGAACTTTTAGAGCGGGCAAATGTTCTTCGAAGTATTTCGTTACAAATTGTAAGTTTTCATGAACGTAGTCGATACATTCATCAAGCCATTGTTCACCGTAAGTGTACGCTGCTTCTGTAGCGGCTGGTCCAAATGAATTAAGCATGCCGATTCCGTATCGATCTGTTTCTGCCACAAACTTCTCTCTTAACGCCTCGTTTGAAATAATGATATTCGACGTCTGTAACCCCGCGAGATTAAATGTTTTACTAGGGGCCGTACAAATAATGCTGTTATCCGAAAATGTCTCTGAAATAGCCGCAAATGGTGTATATTTACTTGGCTTATATACATGATCTGCATGAATTTCATCCGATATAACTAGCACGCCATGTTCTGAACAAATCGTTCCAAGACGTTCAAGTTCCTCGCGGCTCCAAACACGTCCCCCTGGATTATGAGGATTGCACAAGAAGAGCATTTTGACGGAAGAATCTATTTTGGATACTAAGTCATCAAAATCCATTTCATATTTACCTTCATTATATAGAAGCGGATTGTATACGATTTGTCTTTCATGGTTTTCAATCATGTTCATGAAAGGATAGTAAATAGGAGGTTGCACAATAATTTTGTCCCCCGGTTTGCTGAAGGCTTGTACAATTAAAGCTAAAGCTGAAACAATACCAGGACTATGGCAAATCCATTCTTTTTTTACAGCCCAATTATGTCGTTTTTTCATCCAATGAATGATTGAATTATAATAGTTATCCATTCCCTTCATGTACCCGAAGATTCCGTGTTCTGCTTGGGCCTGAATGGCTTGAATCACTTCATCTGGAGCTTTAAAATCCATGTCCGCAACCCAAAGAGGAAGTAGGTTTTCGTCACCGAATCGTTCCTCCGTCGCATCCCATTTCAAGGAAGCGGTATTTCGACGATCTATTACGTTATCAAAATTGTATTTCATGTACAATCTACTCCTTATTTAATAGACGTTTAAAAATAGTGTAGCAATCTCGTTATCTGGCGTCAATGAATAATCTGAATACTTGTTTTGTTAATGTTTGTAACTGTAGGGGCTTACGAATGACTAAACGAGATATCTCTTTCAATTTATTAGAAGAAGGAGTATTATCGGAAATGTCGAACGAATTTTGAACAAGTAAATTACATACTACAATTATTTTTATCAATGGAGGTTAAAGAAATGTACGCTCATGTGAATGGAACTAAGTTATTTTTTGATGTAGAAGGTGCTGGATTTGTACCAGAAGGACCAATAATGAAAGAAAAACCAGTTTGTTTTGTATTGCACGGTGGCCCGGGTGGGGATCATACAGGTTTTAAACCTGCACTTAGTCCTTTGGCAGAAGAAATGCAACTCGTTTATATCGATAACAGGGGAAGCGGTAGATCTGACAAAGGTCCACAGTCTACATATACATTGAAAAATAATGTTGAAGACATAGAAGAGCTAAGAAAATACTTAGGGTTAGATAAAATTGTTTTGTTAGGCCAGTCTTATGGCGGAATGGTTGCTTTGGAATATGCTAAAAAATATCAAGAAAACTTGAAAGCATTATTGCTTGTCGTAACGGCACCGAGTAGCGACTTCACGGATAAAGCAAAAGAAATTGTGAAGGAAAAAGGGACGCCGAAACAACAAGAGATGGCACAAGTGCTATGGGACGGCGCTTTCGGGTCTAGCGAACAGCAACAAGAGTATTATGATGTGATGGCTCCATTATATTTACATAGCTATGAAGATACGGCTGAAGCTGACTTGGCAAGAGAAAATGGAAGCAAAAGAGCGAATCGTTCTTATGAAGCGTTGAATGAAGGATTCGGAAGTTTCCTAAGGGAGTATAATGTAGTCGACTTTTTACCGTCTATACATGTACCTACGTTAATAATTGCTGGAAGACATGATTGGATTACACCAGTTGAAGGTTCCATATTTATGAATGAACAAATTCCAAACAGTAAATTGGTTATCTTTGAAGATAGTAGTCATGGAGTTATTAAAGATGAATACGATAAATTTATTGCGACGATTAAAGAGTATGTGAAAAGCGATATCGATTAATAAGAAGGTATGTTGAAATAAAGAATCCGACTAAAAGCGCTTGGCGCTGCTATGCCCACGGAAAGGGAGCCGGTTCAACGATTTTCTTTTTAAGTAAGAATCTTTATTTCAACCCGTATAGATAAAACAGTCGATAGAAGTGGGGAATACCACACTTCTATCGACTGTTTATTTTTATGAACGATACACGCATTTTCCATTTATAAATGTAGATTGGGGGGCTGATCTTAAATCGAAAGGATCTCCGTCCCAAATAACGAAGTCTGCATCTTTTCCTTCTTCGATTGAACCAACACGGTCTGCCACTCCTATATGTTTAGCGGCATTCAACGTAATTGCTTCAAGTGCTGTTTTTTCGGAAAGTCCGTTCTTGACGGCTAGAATTGCACTCGTTCTTAGGTGTTCAATACTTACAACGGGATGGTCGGTAGTGATTGAAATCTGGACGCCTTCTTTAACTAATTCTACTAAAGTGTTCCAGCCTTTGTCTTTAAGCTCTTGTTTTGACCTTGTCGACATTGTCGGACCGACGGAAACCATTACATCGTGTTCAGCGATGAAACTTGAAATTTTATGGCCTTCTGTGCAATGTTCAATCGTCATGTCGATGTTAAATTCTCTTTTAATGCGAAGTGCTGTTGCGATGTCGTCCGCACGATGGGCATGTACTCGTAAAGGAATTTCTTTGCGCAACACTTTCGCGATATTTTCTAACCCAAGGTTTCGTTCGAAAAGGCCGC
The DNA here is from genome assembly GCF_026931025.1 of Sporosarcina sp. G11-34. Classification (NCBI taxonomy): domain Bacteria; kingdom Bacillati; phylum Bacillota; class Bacilli; order Caryophanales; family Caryophanaceae; genus Sporosarcina; species Sporosarcina sp. G11-34. The sequence continues at coordinate 61,434 of NZ_JAHNZW010000002.1, forward strand.
TTTCAGTTTGATTGATGTAGTTAAGTCCTTCAATAAGTTTTTCTCTAAGTCGACCAGCAACTCCCATTCTAGTAGAACCGGGTCTTCCTTTTTCACCATGGAATCTTTTCGGATTTTCACCGGTTGCAGCCTTTAAGCCAGATGGATTTTTAATAACCATTTGATCGACCACATTGCCAATCGTTTTTAAAACAACCATTTCTCCGCCAATGATATTGGCGCTCCCTGGCATAACTTGCACCGTCGTGACGCCTGCATTTCTAGCATCTTCAAATCCTTTATCACTAGGGAGGATTCCATCCAGTGCTCGCACTTCCGGAGTCACTTCAGAACTTACTTCGTTAAAATCGTGTCCATCGCGGCCTCCGCCTTCTTCGTTTACACCTAAATGAGTATGCACATCAATTAAACCCGGAGTAACTACACTTCCTTGTGCGTCAATGACTTCCGCCCCCGAAGGAATCTCTAGGTTTTTTCCAACGGATACAAACTTTCCGTCTTTCACGAATACCATACCTTCTTCGATTGTTTCAGATGAAACCGTAACTACTTTAGCGTTTTTAATAATTAACAATATAACTCCTCCTCCGAATAATTTGAAAATTTGTTGCTTTCCGATAGCTATGTATCTATAATATCCTATAAGGTATCATTTTTCGATACATAATTACAAAAATGTATTATTTTTGAGTCGTTAAAGGTAAAATACGCCGTTATAAAGGTCGTATGCTGGAAATGTATACCGAAAGTTGGTGGGAATCGTAAAAATGGTAGATGACTTGGATAAAAGAATCATTAAGTTACTTTCAAAAGATGGACGCATGTCATTTCGAGAGTTGTCTAAAACACTTGAAGTAACTGAAAAAACAATCCGAATGAGATATACGAATTTAATTGATAGTGGAATACTAGAAATCGTAGGTAGAATAAACCCCATCACAATCGGGTTAAAGGAAGGGGCTGTAATTCAACTTAAAGTAACACCAAATGGCTTGCAACAAGTGATTGAGTACTTGAAAAGAATTCAGCATATTCGATATATCACAGTAACAACCGGTGAATACCCGCTTTTAATACAAGTGGCGGCGGCAAATCAGGAACAGATAACAGAACTAATTCTTTCTTTATATGAACATAGTGAAATTACAGAACTGAACACAATGATTCAATTAGCAGTATCAAAAAGTTCGTATCAAGTCGACTGAATAATTGATATGTAGGTGAATGGAGGTAAGTATTAAGATGTATATATTGAAACGTTTTTTTACGATGATTTTAACGATATGGGTTATTGCATCATTGACATTCCTAATGATGAAATTTATACCTGGTGATCCATTTGCTTCTGATGCTGATGTATTGCCAGAAGAAGTTTTAAATAATATGAGAGCAAAATATAATTTGGATAAACCAGTCCCGGTTCAGTATGTGTTATACATGAAAGATTTGGCTACATTCGATTTAGGTCCTTCTATCCAATCACGAACGAGATCGGTAAATGATATTATTCTATCCGGGTTTCCTCCTTCGGCATTGCTAGGGGCTCAAGCACTCGTAATTGCGCTCGTTTTCGGGTTGTTCCTAGGAATAATCGCAGCACTCTATCATAATCGGTTCATTGATTACTTTGCGATGGTACTAGCGATTATTGGAATATCGATACCGAGTTTTATATTGGCTCCTTTGTTAATAAAGGTCTTTTCCGTCGATATGGGGTTATTCCCGGTAGCGACTTGGGGCACTTGGCAACATACAGTACTGCCATCCATCGCGTTAGCCTCGATGCCTTTAGCTGTTGTTGCGCGATTTATGAGGTCAAGCATGATTGAAGTTATGAATGCAAATTATATAAAAACGGCGGATGCAAAAGGATTAAGTACACCTGGAATCGTTATTAAACACGGCATACGTAATGCAATCCTTCCAGTTGTATCATTTATAGGTCCGTTGTTTGCTTCACTGATTACTGGAACATTTGTCATTGAAAAAATATTTGCGATTCCAGGCATTGGTCGTTATTTCGTGGATAGTATATTTAACCGGGATTATCCGGTCATCATGGGAACGACAATTTTCTTTAGTGTTATTTTAGTAGTTACACTTTTCTTAATAGATATTTCGTATAGACTTATTGATCCAAGAATTAGTCTTACAAGTAAGGAGGGATAACGTGGTCATTAAACAAGGTGAAAATTCCTTATTTACTCCTGTAGATCCTAGTAAAAAAGTAGTTGATGATATTCAACGTCCTAGTTTAAGTGTTTGGAAGGATACGTTGCTAAGTATCGTAAGAAACAAACTTGCGTTATTAGGATTCTTTTTACTTGCGATCATCGTATTTTTAGCTTTGTTTGGACCGTCGATGGTACCCTACTCGCCATCTGAACAAAATCTTACAAATACAAACTTACCACCATCCATAGATCATTGGTTCGGAACAGATAATTTAGGGCGAGATATGTGGGTGCGTTGTTGGTACGGGGCGAGGGTTTCTTTAATCATTGGTGTTGTTGCGGCTCTTATCGACCTAATACTAGGTGTAATCGTCGGTGGCGTTTCCGGCTATATGGCCGGTCGTGGAAAGAAAGGCGATCGCATTGATGGGTTATTGATGAGGATCGTTGAAGTTCTTTATGGAATTCCATATCTATTAATCGTTATTCTATTAATGGTAATTATGGAACCAGGAATAACAGCTATTATTATTGCTTTGTCTGTTACGGGATGGGTCGGTATGGCCCGAATCATTAGAGGGCAAATTCTTCAATTGAAATCGCAAGAATATGTTCAAGCGGCAGAGAAATTAGGTACATCTCATACGAAAATTATTTCGAAGCATTTATTGCCGAATACGATGGGAATTATTATTGTCAATTTAACATTTACAATTCCGACAGCCATTTTCGCCGAATCCTTTCTAAGTTTCTTAGGCTTAGGTGTTCAAGCCCCGTTTGCAAGTTGGGGAACGATGGCGAATGATGCATTAGGTGTTATTTTAAGTGGTCAATGGTGGAGGCTTTTCTTCCCAGGTTTCCTAATATCACTTACTATGTTTGCGTTTAACGTATTTGGAGACGGTATCCAAGATGCGTTAGATCCAAAAGATCGAAAATAGGAGGTGTGTAAATGGAACAATTATTAGATGTGAAAAACTTGGAAGTGAATTTTAGAACGTACGGTGGAGAAGTCAAAGCTGTACGCGATGTTTCATTTCACATTAACAAAAGCGAAATTCTTGCGATTGTAGGTGAAAGTGGTAGCGGTAAAAGTGTTACCGTCCAAACAATTATGGGCCTATTGCCGATGAATGTTGCGAATATAAAGGGCGGGACAATTAATTATAAAGGGCAGAACTTGTTGGGGTTAAAGAAAAGTGAGCTGCGGAAATTAAAAGGATCTAAAATTAGTATGATCTTTCAAGATCCAATGACTTCTTTAAATCCGACGATGAAGATAGGATCTCAAATAGCAGAGGGCCTAATCATTCATCACAACGTCAGTAAGCGCGATGCGAAAGAACAAGCTATTAATATGATTAAGTTGGTAGGAATACCGAATCCAGAACAGCGTTATGATCAATATCCACATGAGTTTAGTGGTGGAATGCGTCAACGGGTAATGATAGCGATTGCACTAGCGTGTAGACCTGAATTACTAATTGCGGATGAACCAACAACGGCTCTCGATGTAACGATTCAAGCGCAAGTATTGAAATTAATGATTGAGTTAAAAGAAAAAACAAATACAGCTATTATTTTAATTACGCATGATTTAGGTGTTGTTGCAGAAACGGCTGAAAGAGTAGCGGTTATGTATGCAGGCGTTATTGTAGAAACAGGGACCGTTCATGAAATCTTTGAAAATCCCAAACATCCTTATACGTGGGGGTTAATGGAGTCGATTCCGGATTTTAATAGTACAACAAAGGAAAGGCTCATTCCAATTGAAGGTTCACCGCCAGACTTATTTGCTCCTCCAAAAGGCTGTCCGTTTGCGCCGAGATGTAAATACGCTATGGATATTTGTGAGAATGAAATGCCCGCAGATTATGAAATTAGTTCTAGTCATTCTGCGAAATGTTGGTTAAATGATGAGCGATCACCAAGTGCGGATGAAGTTCTTGCTATAGGGAGGTCTCTATATGAGTGAAGTGTTAGTTGAAATTCAGAATTTGAAAAGATATTTCCCGGTTGCTGATAAAAAGACCGTTAAAGCGGTTGATGATATTTCATTAATTATCCATAAAGGTGAAACGCTTGGTTTAGTAGGTGAAAGTGGAAGTGGGAAATCGAGTCTTGGAAAATTAGTCGTAGGCTTGGATACGCCTACTTCGGGTTCCATTTTATTCGAAGGAAAAGAGTTTACGGGGTTAAATAAAAAAGATCAACGCGAAATGAACCGTGAAATGCAAATCATATTTCAAGATCCACATGCTTCACTGAATCCGAGAATGAGGATTGGTGAAATTATTGCGGAAGGTATCGATGGCTATAATTTGGCCAAAGGAAAGAAAAGACTTGAAATTGTTTATAGTTTGTTGGAAAAAGTAGGGCTTCGACCTGAACATGCCCAACGTTATCCTCATGAGTTTAGTGGCGGGCAAAGGCAGCGTATTGGTATTGCGCGTGCGCTCGCTGTTCAGCCCAAGTTTATTGTGGCGGATGAGCCCATTTCTGCTTTAGACGTCTCTATACAAGCGCAAGTAATCAATCTATTAGAGGATTTAAAAGAAAAAGAACAACTAACTTATTTGTTCATCGCCCATGACTTGGGAATGGTAAAACATATTAGTGACCGTATTGGTGTTATGTATTTAGGGAAAATGATGGAGCTTGCTAGCAGTGATGATTTGTTTAAGAATCCGCTACATCCTTACACGCAAGCGTTAATGTCTGCGATTCCAGTTGCTGATCCGAGTTCGATTAAGCGGGAGCGGATTGTTCTTAAAGGAGATCCGCCAAGTCCGGTTAATCCGCCTAGCGGATGTCGATTTAGAACACGTTGCGCACACGCAATGGATATATGTGCAACTGTCGAACCCGAGTGGAAGGAGGTGGAAAAGGACCACTGGACGGCGTGTCATTTATATCCTTGAAAACGGTTTTTAGAATAAAGAAGTTTTCCAATTACGTAGATTTACAAAGACAAGGGAGGGTTTAATATGAAAAAGCTATTAGTATTAATGATTACGATCCTGTCACTTTCCGCTGTACTTGCAGCGTGTGGCGGCAAAGATAAAGATAGTGGCGATAAAGGTAAAGGGGATGCGCCAGCAGGTAAGGCTGAAAAACAAGAAATCACAGTAAACGCGGGAAGTGAGCCACCGGCAATTGACCCGGCGCTAGCAACAGATACAACATCAGGTTGGGTGTTAGACCATATTTTTGAAGGTCTTTACACGCGTGACGAAGAAGGAAAAGCGATTCCAGGATTAGCTGAGAAAACTGAGGTTTCAGAGGACGGCAAGACGTACACATTCACAATTCGTGACGGTGCAAAATGGTCTGATGGAAGCGCATTGACAGCTAGTGATTTTGAATTTGCATGGAAACACGTTCTTAGCCCAGATACAGGAAGTTCTTTTGCATTCTACATGTACTATTTAGTTGGTGCGGAAGACTATAACAAAGGAAACGGAACAGCTGAAGACGTTGGCGTAAAAGCGTTGGATGAAAAAACATTAGAAGTAACATTAAATGAGCCACTTGGTTATTTTGAAACATTACTAACGATGTGGACATTCTACCCAGTAAAAGAAGAACTAGTTGCTGGCAATGAAAACTGGTCAGCTGAAGCGGGTACGTATGTAAGTAACGGTCCATTCAAAATGACAGCTTGGGAACATGACAGTGAAGTTGTTATCGAGAAAAACGACGAGTACTACGACAAAGATACTGTAAAGTTGGACAAAATTACATTCAAGATGGTTGGCGAAGCGACAACATACTATCAAATGTATAAAACCGGAGAACTTGATTTCATTATGAAATTACCGACAGATGTAATTGAATCCGAAAAAGGTAATGATGATTTTGAAATTGTTCCTTATTATGGAACATATATGTACATGTTTAACGTAGAAAAAGAACCATTTACAAATGAAAAAGTACGTAAAGCATTTGGTATGTCAGTAGATCGTAAAGTTTTAACTGAAAATGTTACTTTAGCTGGTGAAATTCCTGCTTACGGAATGGTTCCGGTAGGGGCGGATACACCTGAAGGAGATTTCCGTGAAGCCGGCGGGGATTATTTTGAAGAAGATTTCGATAAAGCAAAAGAATTACTAAAAGAAGGTATGGCTGAAGAAGGATGGACAACTCTTCCGGAAGTTACATTGCTATACAATACAGATGAAAACCATAAGAAAACTGCTGAAGCTGTTCAAGAAATGTTTAAACAAAATCTTGGCGTAGAGATTAAGCTTGCGAACCAAGAATGGAAAACATACCTTGAAACAACGAAGACACATAACTTCCAAATGGCTCGTATGGGTTGGATTGGCGTATTCGTAGACCCTGTTGTAAACTTGGATTATTATTTGGGAGATAGCCCAAATAACCGTACAGGTTGGGTTAATGAAGACTTTGACCGTTTAATGGCAGAATCTAAAGTAGAACAAGATCAGGAAAAACGCTATGAGTTGCTTCATCAAGCTGAAGCGATTTTAATGGAGGATTTCCCAATGATGCCACTTTACTTCTATACAAACACGTATCTAATGAACGAAAATATTGAAGGCGCGGCTAGATATGTTAACCGTTTCCCTTTCATGAAGTGGGCAGAAGTAACAGCAAAATAATAATTGAACAACCCTCTATCGTTGTTTGATAGAGGGTTGTTTTAAGTTAATTGGATTTTTAGAGGTGAAGACTATGAAATTAAATATATCTATCGCTAGTGTTACGCTTATTATTTGGTTACTACTTATTAACATGAAAAAGTTATTACTGCTCGAAATTATTGATGTAACATTTCTTGTCGGTATGATCACTTTAGTCATTTTCGCAATTATAGTCATTATTGAATCTAAGTTTTTGAATCTATTCACCAATGGATTTAAAAAGATTAATTATTTATTGTTTCCACAATCGAGGGCTTCAAAAAGAGCGGAAGAGCTTGCCGATAACGACCAAAAGTTAATTGAATGGAAGTCATCCGTAAAAGGAATTGCTAAACGGGTGACCGCTATTATTACAATTACTACTATGGGTACTTCACTTGTCTGTTTAGCACTATATTATTTGGTTTGATAAAAATAGTTGAAGAGGTGTAAACGTGGAAGATAAACTTTCTTTGTATTTAAATGTTGTAAGTGGTTATGATCCAGTCGCAATACCTGGGAAAAACAAATTCACTTTTCTAAGTAAAAAAACAGGAATGCCTCAAGCGTATATTGGAAATGGCGAGAACGGAAATGTGCAGCCATTTGGTGTTTTTGAAGATCGAATTATGTCCGTATTTCATTCGCCGTCTGGAAGTCAAACAATAATGGGAATGGATTACAAAGGAAATGAAAAGCAACAATTTTATGTAGTAAATGAAGAGGGGGATTACGAGGAACTTGTTCTGTCACCAAATCATTTCCATAACTTTGGCGGCTGGTCTCCAGATGAAAGCAAAATTATGTATTCAAGTAATCGACGAAACAGCGGTTGTTTTGATATTTTTGTCCTTGATCTTGCGACAAAAAAAGAAGAGGTCATTTTTGAATTTGACGGAAACTGCATACCTGTTTGTTGGATGAACGGCGACGATAAACATATTGTAATTACTATTCAAGAAACAAATATTGATAGTTCTTTACACATTTTAAATATTGAAACGAAAAAAATGACGAAGATTGGACCTGAAAAAGGTTTTGCGAGATATCAATCATTGGTGTTCTCGAAAGATGGAAAAACTGGATATGTGTTATCGGACTTCGAGATGGACAATTTAGCGGTGTATCGCTTTGCTGTTGATAACCCCGGGAAATTGGAACAAGTATTTAATGAGCCAATGTGGGATGTAGAGGAAATCTCATTGTCTTCTACTAAAGAAACACTTATCACTAACGTGAATGCTGGTGGGACTTCCATTATTAAGAACTATAATGTTCTAACGAATGAAGTGCATCATTTAGAGGGTGTTCCAAGCGGAGTAATCAATTCAATTTCTTGGATGGATGAGAATCGTTTTATATTTTCCTTAAAGAGTCCTACAATGCCGGGGGATATTTGGGTATATGATATGCGGGAGAAAAAAGCTGAAAGACTTACGTATTTTGGTGTTTCAGAAGAAATCGAGCATCTTTGGATACAGCCGGAAGTGTGCAAGTTCAAGTCATTTGATGAACTTGAAGTTCCTTACTTTTACTATTCAAAGGAACAAAATCCGAAATCTACGGTTATTTACGTACATGGGGGCCCCGAAAGCCAAATCAGGGCTGAATTTAACCCTGTTATTCAGTATTTGGTTTCTCAGGGATTTGCGGTAGTCGCTCCGAACGTAAGAGGGAGCATGGGGTACGGTCGTAAATATATTCAGTTAGATGATGGTAGAAAGAGAATGGATGCTGTTGCGGATCTTGCGGACTTAGTAGAAGATCTCGTTCAAACGAAGTCGATTGACCGTGACAAGGTCGGAGTAATGGGCAGAAGTTATGGTGGTTTCATGGTTCTCGCCGCATTAACACATTATCCGAATTTGTGGGCAGCAGGCGTTAATATTGTAGGGATTTCACACTTCAAGACCTTCTTGGAGAACACGGGACCATGGCGCAGGAAGTTAAGAGAATGCGAATATGGAACGCTTGGTGTGGATGATGAATTTTTCGAAGAAATTGCACCTCTAAATCATCTAGCTAAAATCGAATCACCTTTGTTAGTCTTCCATGGTCAAAATGATACGCGCGTTCCGGTTAGTGAAGCAGAGCAATTAACTAAAGTAATGCGTGAAATGAAAAAAGACGTTGAATTGTTTATATTTGAAGATGAAGGGCACCAAACAGAGAAGTTAGCAAACCATATTACAATGAATACTAAAATTGTTGAGTTTTTTAATAGTACTTTAAAATAAATGAGTCCGCCATGTTGAAAATGGCGGGCTTATTTTTTATTTTTATTAGCAGAGTTAATTTCATAACGGGAAATTTAGTGTTGAAATACGAACAAGGTTGATTTTCGCTTCAGGAGGACGCGTTCCGTGGGCACGGCTTCAATCTTCTCAAATAAAAACGAATGGCTACGCAAGACACTCTTCATAAAATAAACTACAATAACGTAAGAAGAAAAAATCAGCCAGGTTATCATTTGGCCACTGAAAAACTTTCTTTGTATAGCGAAACCTAGTTGATTGGAGTGGAGAGCGGCGACTCCAGCGGGAAAAGCGCGTCCAGGTGAGACCACACAGCGAAGCGAGAAGGCTCACGGACCGCCCGCGGAAAGCGTCCGCTCAGAACGAAAATCAACGGGATTGAAGGAAATTAGACTTTTTCAGTGACCTTGTTATCATTTGTCTAAACTTTCATCGGGTGATTATTAGGGCTTGACTAGAAAAAGTCGTTAAAAAAGCCCTTAAGAAGAGGCGAATGAATGTCGTAATGTTTGCCTGATAGAGAGAAAGGAACGAGTGTATGTCTGGAAAAATGAATAAACGGAATGCAATTCTTATTATGGTCGCCATTTTTGCGATATCCGTCAATATGCGACCGGCGATTACATCCATTGGGCCAATGCTTGAAACGATTCGTGAACAGTTGTCGCTGTCCGATGCGCAGGTAAGTTTGTTGACTGCGGTACCCGTTATTTGCATGGGCCTATTTGCCACATTGGCTCCGGTAATGAACCGGAAGTTCGGATTGAATCGGGTAATGATTGCAATGATTTTACTGATTGGTGTGATGACTGCTTTGAGGGGGCTTATTTCAGGTTTTCTTGTGCTCCTCGGTACCGCATTTATCATTGGTATCGCCATTGCCGTCATCGGACCGCTTCTTTCTGCGATGATTAAACAGTATTTCCCGGACCGTGCCGCGTCCGTCATTGGGATTTATTCATTCGGAATGGGAGTTGGGTCGGCAGCGAGTGCAGGATTGACTGCCGTGTTTTTTGAAAAGACAGGTTCCTATTTATTTGCACTTAGTATTTGGTCCGTATTGGCGCTTCTTGGTCTAGTGGGGTGGTTCGTGGCAATGAAGGGAAAACTGAAGGTTCGTCAACAGGATGTCGTTGTTGTGGAAGTTCAGAAAAGGCATGTAAAGTCCCCGTGGAAATCAAGAAAGGCGTAGCTATTTTTACTGTTCTTTGGATTGCAATCCTCTGCATTTTTCTCCATCATTACATGGCTCGCACCACTCGCAATCGCCGCTGGAATGACGTTGTTACAGGCGGGAACGCTCCTTAGTATTATGACCATCGTACAAATATTTTTGAACATTATAATTCCGCTTTTAATGCAACGTTTTCCATCAAGAAAGTTGTGGCTGCTTTTCATGCTTACAGCGGGAATGATTTCGATCGTACTTTTCTGGACCGGTATTCATTCACTTATGTGGATTGGCGCATTTGTCATGGGAATCCCACTTGGCGGCTTATTCCCGGTAGCCTTGCTTTTGCCGCTTGACGAGACGGAGACGCCTGAAGAAACAAACGCATGGACTGCGATGATGCAAACAGGCGGTTTCATCATAGGAGGATTATTGCCTCTGCTAATTGCGGTGGTCTACGACGGGACGACAAACCATCATTACACGTTCGGCATTATGTTGTCGCTTTATGTGCTAATGTTCATCCTGACATTTTTAATAGGTGATAAAAAAGAACTAAATGAATACTAAAACCGAAGTAGACGATACATTGGATTGGTGTTTATCATTAGTGTGACCGTGTCAGGCCTGTACAATGAATTGAATAGCGAAGAAACGAGTCAGCCACTTCAATAAATGGCTGACTCTTTTTCGTGTTTTAGTTGGATAAATGATCCATACCGATGATAGATAGTTTACTAAGTTTCAGGTCCTATTCATCGTGTAAGGGATTGTTAATTTCTGTTGTACAGGCGTGATTATACTATCTCCATTAAGCTAATTAGTAATGTATACTGAGGTTATGCAAAATACTGAATAGAGTATTTTTATAGTTCAGTAGTGCAAATAGAAGGCACGGTTTAGGATGGAAAAAAGATTATCTGTCGGGATGGCAATTATTCCGATACTCGCGACGAGCTTGGGAGGACTATTGGAGGAAACGGGTGCTTTTCAAGTGTTAACTCGTAAAATGCTTGAAAAGGTAAAAACAACCGGTTCCTTAATTAGCATGACGATCGTCTCAACATTCTTGGCATTTCTCGTTCCTTTAATCAATATTTTATATGGATACACGGGATGGACGATTACGAAAAAGAGTTATTCAAAATAGAAACAAGTAGGAGGTTACGGAATGTCTAAAGTAATTGTAAATGTTCTTGGCACGGCGCAGGATGCGGGAATACCACATCCGAACTGTTTTTGTGGGCATTGTAAGAAAGCGTTGACTGATCATAGTTTCAAAAGGCTTGCCGCCTCGCTAGCGGTTGTCTTTCCGGAAGAAAAACAATGGCATTTAATCGATGCATCGCCTGATTTTAAAGAGCAATTATCGACGCTTCAAATGAGGTATGGGCTAGAAGGACAGTTAATGGAAAGCATTTTTTTGACGCATGCCCATATTGGTCATTATCCCGGGTTACTGTTTTTAGGACGGGAAGCGATTGGAGCGAAAGGGATTACTACATATGCTGGAAGAAAAATGAAGACATTACTAGAAAATGAGGCGCCGTGGAGTTTGTTAACTGAAATCGGAAATATTGATGTGAACGAGATGACAGGTGGTAAGGCAGTTCCGCTTGGTGGGGGCGTTTCGATAAGGCCGGTTGAAGTACCGCATCGTAATGAGTTTTCGGAGACGTTTGGGTTTTGGATTGAAGGACCTAATCGAAAACTATTATATATTCCGGATATCGACAGTTGGGATGAGTGGTCGATAGATATTCACGGTGCGGCTAAAGAAGCGGATATTTGTTTATTGGATGCGACGTTTCATTCGACGAAGGAAATTGAACAAATGGGACGAGATTATCGTGAAATACCGCATCCAGTTATGACGGAGACGATGGATCGTCTTCAAGATTTAGTAGGGGGAACAGAAATATACTTCACTCATTTTAACCATACGAATCCGGCCATTAATCCTTCTAATACGTTTACAAAACAAGTGGAAGAGCGAGGATTTTACATCGCGGAAGAAGGAATGGAAATAGAAATTTAAGGGGGTTCTTTGATGGGGATTTCATTGAAGAGTAAATTATTGAATGGGGAAAAAGTAGTTGGTGTCATTATTGGTGATTATTCGCCTTCTATGGTTGAGGTAATTGGTCATGTAGGGTTTGATTTTGTTTTTATTGACGATGAGCATGGGGCTTTTAGTTATTCGGAATTGGAAAATATGGTGCGGGCTGCGGATGCTGTGAATCTAACGCCGATTGTTAGGGCGTCTTATGATGCGTCAAGTATACAGAAGGTGCTAGACCGTGGTGCGAAGGGGATTCACGTACCTATGGTGAATACGAAAGAAGATGCTGAACGTGTAGTGCAAAGCGCTAAGTTTCCGCCTAGTGGGAAAAGAGGGGCAGCTTATTATATTCGAGCGGCACAATATGGCAAGCTAAGCGGAACGGACTATTTGGAACATGCGAATAATGAAACGTTAGTCATTGTTCATATTGAAACGCCACAAGCTGTTGAGAACTTCGAGGAAATTATGAGTGTTCCAGGTATTGATATGGCTTTTATTGGGGCGACTGATTTGGCGGTAAGTATGGGCTATCCAGACGGTCCGGATCATCCGGAAGTCCAAAAGGTAATTCAAGGATTGTTTGAAAAAGGTCGAGAACAAGGCGTTTTATTGGGTGCTGTTGCGGGAAGTAGTAAAGAAGTAAAAAGAGAACTTGAACGAGGCGCAAATTATGTGCTAGTTGTCGGAACTTCGATTATTTCTAAAGCTCTGACCGAAGTGCTTGATGCGTCAAAAAGTTCTCGCTAAAAAAGAAATAAGTTGAAATAAAGATTCTAACCTAAAAAAGTCCAATTATGATCGCTTTATCGGGCCGTTGATTTCCGTTCCGAGCGGACGCTTTCCGCGGGCAAGGACCGAGCCGCTTCCTTCGCTTACGCTCCGTGCAGGGTCTCGGATCTCTTGCTCTTCCCGCTGGAGTCGCCGCTCTCCACTACAATCAACTGGGTGTCATAATCATAAATTGAGTCTTTATATGTAGTTTGAGCTTATTATTTTCATGTAATTCTTGGCGAGAGGCATCCCCTAGCGCCGAGTGTTGTAAGAAGGATTCTTTAATTCAACTTATCCGGTATGGAATAATTAGATCTACTTGCAAGGGAATAAGTAAAGTCAACCAGATGTTCATTTGGTTGGCTTTTTTATGTTTTTTTAGGGAAGTTTAGTTAGAGAGCCAAGAAGCAAAAAAAGTAATGATTCTGGTAGTTCGTTATAGAAACACTATCCATTAGAAATTTGTTAGAATCTATATAGTGTACTTGGAGGGATATTTGTGACAAATCGCGAAGTGAAAAAAGGAAATATTTTCGCACTTTTTCCGTTACTTATTTTTGTATTACTTTTTATTGGCGCAGGAATTTTTACAAAAGACTTTTCGGGAATGCCATTAAATGTAGCGGTGCTTATTGCTTCCGCTGTCGCTTTGCTGATGAATCAAAAAGAAACCTTTTCTAGTAAAGTCGAGCGGTTTACTAAAGGTGCGGGGCATCCGAACATTATTTTAATGGGTCTTATATTTATATTAGCGGGCGCATTTACCGAAGTTGCCAAAGGGATGGGTGCAGTTGAATCGACTGTCAATCTAGGTCTGTCGCTATTGCCCTCGAATTTGTTACTCGTTGGCCTTTTTGTTATCGGTTGTTTTATATCAATTGCGATGGGGACTTCAATGGGGACTGTCGTTGCGCTGGCGCCGATTGGAATTGGAATCGCTAGTCAGACGGGTATTCCACTCGCACTTGCGATGGCGACGGTTGTAGGTGGTGCGATGTTTGGAGATAATTTGTCCATGATCTCAGACACGACGATTGCGGCCGCACGAACTCAAAATGTCAAAATGAAAGATAAATTCAAGGTGAACTTTTTCATCGTATTGCCTGGTGCCATTCTTACAGCAATTATTCTAGGTGCCATTACAAGGGGAAATGTGGCTACAATTAGTGGGGAATACCCGTATGATTTGTTGAAAATACTGCCATACGTTGCTGTTTTGGCGGCAGCGCTTTTGGGTGCGCATGTGCTCGTTGTCTTGGTTGGCGGCACCATTTTTGCTGGAATTATTGGGATGATGGACGGGTCGTATAGCTTAGGCGGGTTTGTACAAGCGATTTCTAAAGGGATTATGAACATGGAAGATTTAGCAATTATCGCGATTTTAATAGGTGGTATCGTTGAAATTATTCGGCATAATGGCGGCATTGATTCGCTGTTATATTTCATCACGAGTAAAATTAAAACGAAAAAAGGCGCGGAATTTGGAATTGCTAGTTTGGTAAGTATGGTGAATATGGCTACGGCGAATAATACAATTTCGATTGTAATCGCGGGACCTTTGGCGAAAAGCATCGCCGATGAATATGGTGTGGATCCAAGAAAGTCCGCAAGTTTGCTCGATACATTCTCGGGTAGTTTGCAAGGGGTTTTACCTTACGGAGCACAAATGCTTGCCGTGTCCGGATTAGCTGCTATTTCACCGATTAGTATTATTCCCTATTCGTTTTATCCGGTTTTGATGGGGGTTTGTGGAGTTGTTGCGATTTTAATTGGTTATCCGAAATTTCGTCAGACGTAGAAAGAATACCTAAGACTTAATACCTAGTTTCTGCACACCCTGAAAGTCGTTGAAATAACTCCCTTTCCACGGGAACTATTTCAACGACTTTTTATATAGTGAGATTCAGCTACAATGAAAAAGTTACTTTCACTTATTTTATTATACAAATATAGTGTTGTTTGTGTTCGCGCAACGAATGTACTTGCATAGTGCAAGAAGGTAAAGTTGTTGTGTGGATAACCTTCTGTGGGGTTGTTGGTAATATGTTAGTAACTCTGTGGATTAATAAACTTATCCACAGTTCGGAGTGAGAATGAAAATTCGACAAGTTTCGAGGAATCACGTAATTATAGAAAGTACTTATGAAGGCAATACAATTTCAAATATAAACAGACGAGCTAGTCCTATCAATAGATGACTGGCTCATTTTCTATTTGAAAGGGAAAGATTCCTTCAGCTTATTAAGTAAGTCACTATCAAACCAAGTAAAAGGCCACCTACTATAGCTAGCGCATAAATTAGTTTTCTCAACTCGCCATCCTTTCATCGTATGTAGTCTAATTAGTATATGGACATGACTAGAACCTTATTACCGGGATCACGAACAATCTTTATACACGAGGCCTAATTTTTGGTATAGTAAATAAAAAAGGATGTGTATTCGATGGTTGGACGTAATGATTCTTGCTTATGCGGAAGTGGGAAAAAATATAAAAAATGTTGTGCGCTACAAAATGAACCAACTAACGAAAACCTCGTCGAAGAAGAACTGGAACGAGTTATTGGTAGTTTTTATGAAAGTGCACTTAGTAGTCCGACAGACCTAGCGGAGTTTGGAAGCTATGAAAGGGAATGGATGAGCAAACTTAGTAAAGCGATGCCTCGTGGGGAAATTGAACAGTCGGTTGCCGAATACTTTCTATTCATAGCGCGACGTGATCTATGGAAAAGGTATCTTTTGAAAGTGCTTAACGGTCCGATTCGTCAAGTAACACGTAAGGTGTTAGAGGCGTGGCAAGACCCGATGGTTTTATTTGGGAAGGTAAAGGCGGTTCACGAAGATCATTTCATTGTCGATGAAGTGCTTGGTCATACAACTTACCGGATGAATTTGGAGCAGGAAATGGAGATAGAGGTAAGTCAACTCGTATTTGGGGTCGTTCTTTCTGATCGTAGGCATCATGAAAATGGGGTTCGTTATCTTGAAGGGCTGACGTTCATTTACGATTCGAACGGGGAATTTACAAAAGTAGTTGAATCGATGGCCGCGGAAAGTGGAGAGGCAAGTAGTTATGATTTCTTTAAAGTGCATATGCTTGATATTTACAAAGCGATTGCGGACCGAGAAATTACTAGTATGGAGGATTTAGTTCTACGTGAACTCCGACCAGACCAACAAAAAGTATTGAAAATTCTTGAAGAGGAAGCAATTGCCCACGGTGCCCCGCCGCAAGTGTTGGAATTCATACAAGTAATAGCGATCACTTATTTAATAAAGGGACAGGCATCCTTTAGGAAACCGGAAATTGTTGCCGCAGCCGTGTTTAAAGTTGCTTGCGATTATGACGTTTTCGATGGGTATGCGTATTCTCAATCGAATATTGCGAAGTTGTTTGACGTTTCCGTTAGTTCCATGATGAAACATGTGGAACCACTCTATGAGGTTACCGTAGAGTTAATGGAAGAAATAAGCGACGATTCGAACGAAGACCCCCAAATTGCCTACAATATAGGAACGGACCCGTGGCCAACAGAACGCATGAATTGGGAAATGTATTGTAAGATGGCGCTCCAAAACTTTAAATCACTTGAGGAAGCCCAAGCTTATATGGAAGAAACGATAAACGAGCCATTCAAACCTAAGGGGAAAAAGCAACAAGCGCAGGCGATTGCTTACGATGCGTATGAAGCGGAAGAGGAAGAAGAACGTTATCGTTTGGCGAAAAAGCTATATGCACTCGCCCCGGAGAACGTGGATGCATTATTGTTTCAAGCCGAAATGTCGACTATCGACCAAGTAACGGAGCAGTTTTACCAAAAGGCGATTGAAATAGGGAAGTCGGAATTCGACGCGGAACCCGAAATTCCGTGGGGACTCGTGATAAATCGACCTTATATGCGGGCGATTTTTGCGTATGGGATTTGGTTGTTTGATGATAAACGGTTCAGCGAAGCTGCGGATCTTTTTGACAGCCTACTTAACATCAACCCGGGAGATCATCAAGGCGTACGATATTTTGCAGTTTCTTCTTTCATTAGTTCGGAAAATCTCGATAAAGCAGAATCGATTATGGAGGACTATGAAGAGCAATCGTCAGAAGAAGCAGCTTACTTATTTTTAGATTGGCTACTGGAAATGGAATTGTCTCAGGGGGAATCGGACATTGGTGCAATAATGTATGAGGAAGCGGAAGAAGCGAACCCGTTTGTGGATGCATTAATTGACAACGAGATGCCTAAGCTACCACTCCCTAAGCAACTATCCATTTTACCAGGCTCAATAGATGAGGCAATGTATATTTGGTATTTATTATAAGGGATGAAATGAGTCAGCGATGCTTTACTATAGCTGACTCGTTTTTTTATTTCATGGTAAATAGAAAATAATTCCATGCAGATAAAATAATAATTAAAGTTATTCGAACTATATGAAAGTTTTGAAATACCTGTTATAATAAAGCGACAAATGGCATGGGGGGGACTGACTCTGTAAGATTATATTGAACTATGACGAAAGGTATATGTGTATTTGTAAATACCTATGCTGAAAAATAGGGAAAACCCTAGTTTTATTGAAGAATTATACAATCATACGCAAGAAACCGCTGTAATTTAGGTGTGCAAATTGGTGAAAGCGGTTTCAAATTATTTAATACTCTGAAATCGTGTTGACATATCTATTCCTTATGTGATAAATTCATTGGAATACTTCCACGTATGATACTAAACTACTAAAATGTGACAAAGGGGGAATTTTTATGGGGAATATTCTAGAGGTAGAGAACCTTTCCTTGCAATTTGGTGGCGTAAAGGCATTGGATAGTGTCAGCTATCATATTAAGGAAGGCGAAATCTTTTCCCTTATTGGTCCAAATGGTGCGGGTAAAACGAGTATGCTCAATTGCATCAGTGGATTATATCACCCAACAAACGGGTCCATTCGGTTTAAAGGACAAGAAATCGTGAATATGAAGCCGGACAAACGAACTACACTTGGCGTCGCACGAGCTTTTCAAAATATTGCTTTGTTTGCACATATGTCTGTACTCGATAACTTGAAATTGGGAAGACATGCGTTAATGAAAACAGGAGCACTAAGTGGGGGACTTTATTTTGGAAAGGCATCGCAAGAAGAAATCGAACATCGTAAAGAAGTAGAAAGAGTGATCGACTTTTTGGAGTTACAAGACATTCGACATACGCCGGTCGGCACGCTTCCATACGGATTACAAAAACGAGTAGAAGTCGGCAGAGCACTTGCGTTACAGCCTGAGTTAATCTTGCTAGATGAACCGATGGCAGGAATGAACGGTGCCGAAAAAGAATTAATGGCTCGTTTTATTTTAGATATGCACGAAGTGATGGAAATTACAGTTGTGCTTATTGAACATGATTTAGGAATTGTAATGGATTTGTCTGATCACATTGCGGTACTTGATTTTGGTAAGCAAATTGGGTTCGGGACACCAAAAGAAATACAAAACAACCCCGAAGTAATTAAAGCGTATATAGGGGAAGAAAAAGTTATTTAGACAGGGGGACCAAGGGATGAGTTCGGAAGAGACATTACCTAGACTTTTAGCTGAACGGGCAACGATGAAAACAAACGAAGTAGCATTAAGGCAAAAAGATTTAGGGATTTGGAATGAAATTACTTGGGGAGAGTATTACCACACGGTTGAGCGTCTAGCGATTGCACTTTCGAAAAACTTTGATTTTGAAAGTGGCGAGAAACTAGCCGTAATAGGCGAAAACCGACCGCAATGGTTGTATTCACAAATGGCGGCACAGGTTTTAGGCGGGATTTCTGTCGGGGTGTACCAGGAATCGTTGCCGCGTCAGCTTGTTTACTACTTAAATGATTGCCGTGCTCGTGTCGTTATTGTTGAAGACCAAGAGCAAGTCGATAAGTTGCTAGAAATAGAAGAACAGATCCCGCTAGTCGAACACATCATTTACTACGATGGAAAAGGTATGCGTAATTATGATCACCCTAAATTATCGAGATTTGACGATCTTTTAAAAAGCGGTAGTTCACTACTAAAGAACGAGCCTGATTTTTTTCCGAAACAAACTGAGCGTTCGCTCGGGGCCCACGTCGCAATTATTGCCTACAGTGCCGCGACGACTGGAAATCCGAAAGGCGCCATGTTGACACATAGCAATTTAATAGCAGCAGCTGCCAATTTAAATGCGATTGACCCTTCGGAAGAGAAAGACGATTATTTCTCATTTTTACCGCTTGCTTGGATTCATGAACAAGTGCTAAGCATTACGAACCCATTACTAACGGGCATGGTTGTTAACTTTCCTGAAAAGCCCCATACGGTTATGGTCGATTTGAGAGAAATTGGTCCGCAAACGCTTTTGGCGCCTCCAAGGGTTTACCAAACGTTAATGTCGAATTTTACGATTCGAATGGAAGGATCGAGCTGGTTTAAGAAAAAAGTCTATCATGCATTCAAAAAAGTCGGCGATCGGGTGACAAGGGCGAAAATTGACAAACAACCGATTTCTTCTTTCGATAAGTTGATGTATGCGTTTGGTGATTGGATTATGTTTAGCCCAATACGAGATCATTTTGGTTTGGGAAGGGTAAGAAGGGCATACATTGCCGGCGCTGCACTTGAATCCGAAACGTATTACTTTTTCCAAAGCATTGGTGTCAATGTGAAGCAGTCTTACGGAGGGACAGAACTTGCGGGTATCGCGCTCGTTCACCGTGATGAGGATATCAATATAAAAAGCGCGGGCGTACCACTTCCAAATACAGAAGTGAAAATCGGTGAAGACGGACAAATTTTAGTGAAAAACTTGGCGATATTTTCGAAGTATTTACACGAGGAAGATCGGGAGAAAGTTATCGAAGGGTGGATTTCACTAGGTGACTGCGGGCGCATAGATGACAATGGGCATGTATATATTTTAGATCGCAAAGAAGACATTGTTACGGCGTCAACCGGTGAACCTGTCTATCCAAGTATGGTGGAGAACAAATTAAGGGCCAGTCCTTATATTCAAGAAGCAATATGTTTTGGAAAGGATAGTCCTTATCTAACCGCAATTTTGAATATCGACATGAATAATGTCGGGCGATGGGCCGATAAAAAAAGAATTATTTATACGACTTATTCCGAGTTAGCCCGGGATGCGGAAGTGATTGAATTTATTGAAGAAGAAGTCGCGAAATTAATGAGCCAGCTTCCAGAAAAAGCAAGGATCAAGAAGTTCGCTATTCTTCATAAGCAATTCAATGCAAACGATGGGGAATTAACCCGAACGTTAAAAGTTAGAAGAAAGCATATTGAGGATAATTATGAATCGCTTATTGCGGGACTATATTCAGAAGCTGGAAGTGTGAATATTTTAGATGATACGAAAGAGACTCCCGAAGAAATCAATCTACAAATTATAAAACTAGTAATGAAGCAGGAGGTGGCATAAATTCATGACATTTTTCTTTCAAATGCTAATTACAGGAATCGTAGTAGGGAGTATCTACGGACTTGTTGCACTTGGGTTTGTTTTAATCTATAGGGCGAGTGATGCGCTAAACTTAGCGAATGGTGAATTAGTTATTGTAGGTGCGTACATTTGTTTAACGTTAATTACGGCTTATAACATACCGTTTATATTCGCTTTACTAATTACGCTTGTATTCAGCGCAGTTTTAGGACTTGTTATCGAAAGGCTTGTCGTACGGCCCCTCCAAAATGCGCCTGTCATTTCGGTTATCATGGCTACCATTGGGTTGTCCAGTTTGCTAGCCGGTGCGGTGCATATGGTTTGGGGTCACCAGACAAAAAAGTTTCCACAAATATTTCCAGCAACACCAATCAATATTTCAGGAGTCATTATTACACCGGTTTATCTTTGGTCCTTTGTTGTTGTTATTGCACTTCTGATTATCTTTTCACTGTTCTTTAAGTTCTCGAAAATGGGAATTGCAATGCGTGCGGTCGCCGATGATCAGCAAGCTGCGTTGTCGATGGGGATTAGTGTAAAGGCTGTCTATGCGACAACTTGGGCAATTGCTTCTGTCGTCGCTGCTGTTGGGGGAGTTTTACTCGGTAATATAAACGGGGTCAGTCCCGGAATGGCCGCTATTGGACTAACCGTATTGCCTGTCGTTATTCTTGGTGGTTTGGACAGTATACTTGGGGCAATCGTTGGTGGGTTTATCATAGGTATTTTACAAAACATGGCAGGGGGATATTTGGATCCGCTCATTGGTGGAGGGTTAAAAGATGTTGCTCCATTTATTGTCGTTTTGCTTATATTGATGGTTAAACCATATGGCTTATTCGGAAAAGGTGGAATAGAAAGGGTGTAAGTTTGTGCGAAATCCATTTGTGAACGAAAGCGGAAATTATAAAACGAGTTACATTCAAGACATGAAAATGTTTGGATCCGCAGGCGCTAAAATTAGATCAGCAATTTTAATTTTAGTCATTCTATCATTTCCATTTTTTATATCCAATTATGTTATCGGTCTACTAACCTTATGTGCAATTGCCTCGATTGGTGCGATTGGACTTAATATTTTAACAGGTTATACGGGACAAATATCAATAGGTGTGGGGGCCTTTTTAGGTGTAGGTGGTTATACAGCGGCCATATTGACGTCGACAGTAGGCTTAAGTTTTTGGTTGGCGTTGCCACTTGCGGGTCTTGTTACGGCCGTCGTTGGCGGACTATTCGGTATTCCGTCGCTGCGATTGAAAGGGTTGTACTTGGCGATTGCTACACTTGCCGCACAAGTAATCATTCTTTTTGTCATTAGTCGATGGGATAGTTTAACTGGTGGTACGGCTGGTATGGTGCTTAGTCGACCAACCGTTGGAGGTTTTTCACTATCGAGTAATACGAGTTATTTCTACCTTTGTATTATCATTCTTATATTCACAGCAATCTATGCTACAAATCTTATACGGACTCGAACTGGACGCGCGTTTTTGGCGGTACGTGATCGTGATGTAGCAGCACAAATTATGGGGATCAACTTATTTAAATATAAAATCATGGCTTTTGCAATTAGTTCATTTTTTGTTGGAATTGCAGGTGCTCTACTTGCGCATTATACGATGATTGTAAGTCCTGAGCTTTACGGAATGCATGTGTCCATCGAATATTTGGCCATGATATTAATCGGGGGATTGGGCAGTGTACTTGGTTCTATATTAGGAGCGGTCTTTATTACGCTGTTACCTGTAGCGCTAAGTATCGGGGTAGACTCTTTGACATTATTCATGCCCGATTTGTATCAAATCCTTTCTGCATTTAAAGAGTTTGTATTCGGTATTGTAATCATTTTGTTCCTAATCTTTGAGCCGGGTGGACTGGCAAATATGTGGAACAATATGAGGAGCTACTTTAAGTTATGGCCGTTTTCATATTAAATGATTGGAAAATCGAAATCGCTTACAGGAAAATGTATGTTGGTTTCTTTCCACATAAAACTAAGGGGGAAAAATTTTGAAAATGACTAAGAAAAAAATCGTAGGTTTATTCGCAGGATTCATGTTGCTACTAGGGCTTGCTGCTTGTGGTGACGAAGAAAAATCGGATGGCGGCGCTGCAGAAGATGGCGTTCGGACGGTAACAGTTGGTGGGCTTTACGATATTACGGGTGGAACTGGGGATGTAGGAACACCTTATGCTGAAGGTGAACAAGCTTTCTTCAAGCATTTAGAAGCAACAGGTGGTTTTGAAGGAATTGAGATTAAACAAATTGGAGAAGATTATGCCTATGCGATTCCTGAGGCACAAAAGATTTACCAAGCACTGCGTGATAAAAATAAAGCGTCTGCAATACTTGGTTGGGGAACAGGTGATACAGAAGCGCTACGTCAGCAAGTCGCAAACGATAAACTCCCGTATGTATCCGCTTCTTATTCAGAAAACTTGAAGGACTTGAAAGAAAGTCCATATAACTTTCTTGTAGCTGCATCTTATTCGGATCAAGGTCGCGCGATTTTGAAATGGATAAAAGATAATCACGAGGGTGGAGAGCCGACAGTAGCATTGCTTTATAATGATACAGCATTCGGACGTTCACCAATTGAAGATATTAAAGATTATGCCGCTGAAATTGGCATTGACGTTGTGGATGAGCAAGTAATTGACGTTCAAGCAACTGAAGCACAGTCTCAATTGTTAAATATGGAAAAGAAAAACCCGGACTATGCAATTATTCAACAAACATGGGGAGCAACAGCAACGATTTTACGTGACGCAAAAACACTAAATATTGATACACAATTTATTGGTTTAAACTGGGCTTCTGGTGAAGGTGTAATTGACATTGTTGGTGAAGATATTGCGGATGGGTATATGGCAATCCTTTCACATGCATTTCCTTATGAAGACTTCCCAGGAATAGCAGATATAAAAGAGTACTTGGATAAGGAAGGTAAAACGCTTGATGATATTGATCAGAAATTCATCCAAGGATGGTCTGCATCAAAAATTGTCGCAGCGGGTATCGAAGCAGCAAGCAAACTTACAGACGGTGAGATTACGGGAGAACAAATTCGTGCTGGTCTTGAATCACTTAGCGATTATGATATGGGTGGATTGGGCGCAAATGTTAGCTTCAGCGCAGACAACCATGCAGGAACAGAGCAAACACGACTTGGCGTTGTGAAAAACGGTAGGTGGGAGCAGTTAACGGATTACTTCAGCTATAAGGAGTAAGCATACGTAGATACGCTTAAGAATGATCATGGGAGTAGCAGATGATTCATTTGCTACTCTCGCTTATTTCTTTAGAAGAAGGGGGATTTCTATGCTCCACATTAAAAATATTGAAGTCGTGTATTCGCGAAACATTCTTGCGTTAAAAGGAATGTCGCTTCATGTTCCAGAAGGTAAAATTATTGCGTTGCTCGGTAGTAATGGAGCAGGCAAGTCGACAACGTTAAAAGCAATATCGGGCTTGCTTGCAGGTGAAGATGGGCAAATTACGGACGGCACGATTGAGTATGAAGGCCAGAACATTAATAATACGACGCCGGACATTATTGTCAAAAATGGGATCTTCCAAAGTATGGAAGGTAGACGTGTATTTAAAAACTTAACGGTTGAGGAAAACTTAATGGCAGGGGCTTATACACGAAAAGATCGAAAGCATTTAAAAGATGATATTGAAAAGATTTATATTTATTTCCCGAAACTAAAAGCACTTCAACACCGAAAGTCCGGATTTTTATCGGGTGGTGAGCAGCAAATGCTCGCGATTGGTCGAGGAATTATGGCCAAACCGAAGTTATTGTTATTGGATGAACCATCTTTAGGAATTGCGCCTCTCCTTGTTGAAGAAATATTTCAGAACATTAAACAGATTAATAAAGACGAAGGCACATCTATTCTAGTTGTTGAGCAGAACGCGAATGTTGCGTTGGCGATTTCCGATTACGGATATATTATGGAAAATGGTCGAGTTGCGATGCAAGGAGATGTGGATTATCTGTTGTCAAACGAAGAAGTACGCGAACATTATTTAGGTGTTGGAAAAGAAGGCGAGAAAAGCTTTAGGGAAGGTAAATCGTATAAACGACGTCAAAGGGTTGTGTGGTAGAAATAGAAAAAGTAAAACCGCCTCAGAAATGTGGCGGTTTTACTATGTAACATGCGGCACTACTGGGCAATCCCCAGTTGGATTAGGTGTAGTATTATTTTTCCACGTTCCGTCGAAGGGGCCCCTGCACGGGACAGAGAAGTGCCGCGTCTCTGTGACTCTTAGTCTACGCATCTTTGCCAAGAAATATACACTTACGATAAAGTTTTAGAAACTTATTATTAACTAGTCTTACAATTTAGACTTGATATTTAATTCTGTTGTGTTATGATAATCTTAATGCATCCTAATTGAATAGTATTTCCTTATCTAGAGTCGGGGGAGGAACTGGTCCTTAGATCCCGCGGCAACCCTTGTTTAGCTGAACGTTCAACTAAACGAAATGGTGCCAATTCCAGCAAGCTTATTTAAGCTTGAAAGATGAGGGAGAGCTTGATTTATAAAATCAGACCTCTTCCTTATCGGATGAGGTTTTTTATTATTTCAGAATGGATGCCATTCATCATAATATGTATTACGTTTTAAACCAAGTTTTTCAATTGGTTAAGTTAGTGAATTGGTATGGATGAAACAAACAAAAAAACTATATGGGGGAATACAAAATGACTACAACACAAAAAACAGATAGCCTTTATCAAAAATCGAATTTTAACCGAATCGGGGAGCTAGGTAAGCTTGCACCGGAACAGTTTTCATCTTTTATAAACTTTAATAACAAAGCTTTGGCTGAAGGGAAGTTATCTGTAAAACTAAAAGAATTGATCGCAATCGCAGTTGCACATGTGACTGGGTGCCCATATTGCATCGATGTTCATGTAACGGCTAGTAAAAAAGCAGAAGTTACAAAAGAAGAAATCGGAGAAGCGATTTTTGTTGCAACGGCGTTAAAAGCAGGTTCGGCATTTGCACACGGAGTGAATGCATTAAATTCATTCGATGGTCAAAACGATGATGAGCTTTATAAAGCATCTTACTTCAATCGAATTGGCGAATTTTCAAAACTGAATGGCGATGTTTTTAAAGCGTTTATCGACTTCGATCAACAAGCTTTGAAAGCTGGGAAATTGACTGTTAAAGAAAAAGAACTTATCGCAGTCGCAGTCGCACACGCAACAGGTTGCCCGTATTGCATCGATCTTCATACAAAAGCGGCAAAGAAAGCGGGTTCAAGTTTGGAAGAAATCGCAGAATCAATTTTCGTTGCGGTTGCACTAAAAGCAGGAGCAGCATTTGCCCATAGCGTAAATGCACTTGAGGCCTATACGGAGTAATTCATTCGGTGTAACAGATGAATAAATTAAAGCCAACCATATTTGATAATGGTTGGTTTTTTTCTTTTTAAATTGTCATAATTCCGAGCGATACATATACGTTGTTTTTTAAAATTCATGTTATAATAGTTTTGTACGGATAACATTTTATCTGTTTTGAATAATCAGTGGTATTTAGCGATTAAAAGAATAACCACTATTAAAACTCATTTATTAAAAAAATTTACACACCTATATAAAGGAACGGGGAGAATTTTATTTGTTACATTATCAAACGCATGTTTTAGGTCCTGATCATGATTGGGTCGTATTCCTTCACGGACTTGGTGGTAATTCAAACATTTGGTACAAGCAAGTAAAGGAGTTTAAAACCCATTTTAACCTTCTTTTTATAGATTTAAAAGGTCATGGTGGATCGGTGGATCATCGGCCTGAATTACTGGAGTACACAGCGGAAGTACTAACGGAAGATGTCGTTAAAGTATTGGATTTTTTATCGATTGAAAAAGCCCATTTTGCCGGGATTAGTTTAGGGTCCGTTATTTTACACGGTATGCATATTTACGCTCCGCATCGTATTAAGAGTATGATTTTAGGTGGAGCAATTATCCGGTTTACAAGGTTTGCCCGGGTGCTGCTGAAAACAGGTGATTTAATTAAAGGGCTCGTTCCTTATATGTGGCTCTATAAATTATTTGCATGGATTCTTATGCCGAAAAAACATCATCAACAATCTAGAAACTTGTTTATAAAAGAAGCGAAAAAGCTTCGGAGAAAAGAGTTTATTCGTTGGTATAAGTTTGCCTCTACAGTACCTGTAATATATCCTCAAATAGATACAGAGAAATATCTGATTCCAAAAACATACATTATGGGCGACCAAGATTATATGTTTATAGGACCTGTTCGAGAAGATACTGTGAATGATAAAGCGGCGACTGTACATGTTATTGAGAAGTGTGGCCATGTATGTAATATTGAAAAGTATAAAGAATTCAACCGTGTTGCAATCAATTTTTTCAAAGAACGGGTGCAAGAAGAGAAGAAGGAAGTTCCTGTACCCAAACCGATTAGACGATTAGCGACAATCGGATAAAATCCTAGTCAGACAAGTTCGTTCTTGTCTGGCTTTTTGTATTTCTAGGGGTTCTCGAAACCCTTTGATACCAACACATGATATGATTAAGGAAGAAAGAAAGTAGTATATATGTTGAAATGAAGATTCTCCCTAAAAAAGAAAATCGCTGAATCGGCTCCCTTTCCGCGGGCGTTGCCTTAGCCTCCTCACTACGCTGCGGGGTCTAAGGCCCACGCTATTCCCGCAGGAGTCTTGCCTCATTCAACGATTTTCGGGGTGTACTGAAAGAAGTTATTCCTATTAAAGCACGAATCTAGCGGGAGGTATTCCCAAGCGCCAAGCGGTTTTGATCGGATGTTTATTTTAATATATAACTCCTATTTTTTTATTAATTTGGAATTAGTATGAGGAGGAAAAGTTATGGATCGTAAAAAGGAACAATTATTTAAGTACTATTACAATAAATTTGTTGAAAGGAGTTTTGACGAAAAGGATCTTTATAGTTTCCTACAATTAGTTAGGGAAGATGCCGAAGATATTCAAGTGATAAAGGAACTTGGTGATTTTCTTGGAAGCCGAGGAAAAAGCATGGGGTATATAAGAAGGCATCTTGAAGAGTGCGAGGAAATAGCGAAAAACTTTAGTAAAAACAATAACAGAAAGAAAATTGAAGATGTTTTTTCATTCAAAGAAATCCGAAATGGTTTTAATGCGTTATTTCTTAAACATGGTTTAAATAAATTGTCTGCTGAAATAATTAATGACTTTGTTTTATGTATTATTTCTTTAGCTCAAAGCATTTCGTTTACGCCAGATGAAACGAAAAGGAATGCAGGTTATTTAAGCTTTGCGGTTTCGAGTAAAGAAATCTTTTTGATGGGGAATATAAAAGTTCTGAACAAAGGTCGATATATTCCCGTTACTTTCCAAGTGATGGCGGCAAATAATATTTATGAAGATGTAACGCCGCAGGATAAAGACGATACGCCTTATCTTTTCAATGATGAATTAATGGAAGTTATTAATATAGATAAAGAGTTAGTTATCACATTTCTTTAAAGGAATCATGCAATTGCATAGTGGGAAGATTCGAGTCGGCCATATGAATGGTTGGCTCGTTTTTCTTTTGAATAGTTCGCGACCTACAAGACCATATTAGGAAGTAAATGTGGTTAGTTTGTAGGAGGACTTTCATGACTTGTGTAGTCAAAGTAACTAGTGTTGAAATTACCAATTTGAAAAATGTAAGGAAGGGTAAGTTTCATACAAATTCAAGTTTTGCTACGTTGGAGAAAGCGGACGTCATTGGATTTTATGGACAAAATGGTTCGGGGAAAACAGCTGCTGTGGAAGCGTTTAATTTGTTGAAAACTTTATTGTCAGCTAATCATGATGCTCCACTTCCAAAAATTACGTCGAACTTACTCTATTTTAACGAAAAGTCCATTAGGTTGATGTTTCAATTTATTATCGAAAATCGATTAGGTGAATTTTTCGTTGATTATACTGTTTCCTTATCACCGGGGAGAACGAAATACCGAGTCGTCAAAGAAGAAGTGTCGTACCGGGAAAACAAGGGAAATACATCGTTTATATCTTTAATTTCAAAGAATGACAACGAGATTTTGATTGGAAATAAAAAAATACAGGAAATGAGTGAAGCGGATCGAGTTTCAGTGATGGTAGCCAATCGAATGGCTGTCGGTAACTCCACTTCATTTGTCTTTAGAGAAGAGTTAAAAGAAGTATTTGAAAACTTATTTGAAGAACATGAAACTGAACTTATGAAAAATATTTCGATTAATTTTAATAGCGATTTACACGTCATTGATACAATTCACTATGGTCTCCTAATCGCCAATTTGATTATGCCTTTTAGCGTTCATTTGGAAAAGAAGCGCGGACATATCCCTTATGAGATGCAAGATACGATGGTGCTACCGATTGATTTGTTTGAAACGATTGACCAAGTAGTGAGGCAAACAAATATTGTGTTACAAACCATTATTCCGGGTCTTCAAATAAAGATTAGACAAATCAATAAGCAAACGTTAAGTGATGGAAATGAAGGGGTTCGCTTTGAGTTTCTTTCAAGAAAAGGGGAGATTGAACTTCCCTTACGAAGCGAATCGGAAGGTACGTTGAAAATTATTTCCATTTTAAGTACGCTCATCGCTGTGTACAATAATCCAAATGCGTGTGTTGTCATTGATGAGCTCGATGCGGGTATTTTTGAATATTTACTTGGCGAGATATTGGAAGTGCTAAATGATAATGCGCAAGGTCAACTTTTATTTACTTCTCATAATTTACGTATATTAGAAGTGCTTCCAATTCGAAACTTATGGTTTACGACGCTTAATGAAAACGATCGATACCATCAATTAAGAGGCGTTGAAAGGTTAAACAATGCGCGCGATGTCTATTTACGGGCTGTACAATTAGGTGGTCAAGCCGAAGAAATCTATGCAGAAACCAATCTGTATGATATTAAAACGGCATTTAGAAAAGCTGGTATTCCACATGACAATTAACAAAAAGAAAGTTGTGTTATTAATTGTCGAAGGAGGCTGCGAAGAAGTCTTGCTAAACAATCGGTTGCGTAGCCTTTTTGAGCAACATAATATCCGTTTTCATATCCAACACGGAGATATTTTATATGATTTGAGCAAACCGGACGAACCGATTAAGTCCGTAATTGGGAATGCTGTGAAAGAATTTATGATGAAAAGTAAATTTCGCCCGGAAGATGTATTTTGTGTACTCCATATTATTGATATGGATGGGTGTTTTATTCCAGAAGACGCGATTGTCATTGATGAAACCCAAAAAGAGTTAACGGTCTACCATGAACGTCAAATAACTGTGCCGCATGAAAAACAAAAGAAGTTAATTGTCGCTAGAAATGCGGACCGAAGCCAAAACATTAATACAATGAAGGCGTTAGATACAATCCTATCTGGTGAAATCAATTACCGGATGTATTACTTTTCAAGAAATTTAGAGCATGTATTGTTTAATGAAGCGAATCCAGAAAAAGGTTCAAAGTTTCCGGAAGTGGAACAGTTTATTGAACAATTAGAAATGCCAATTGAAGACTTTCTGCAGAAATCGATGCCGTTAGTAACTGGAGCCGATCCGTATTTGGAGAGTTGGGACATCGTTTCTCAAAATACAGCTTCGTTGGAACAATATAGCAATGTCCCTTTGTTATTTGAATTTGTTAAATCGCAATCTGAGTTATAAGTTATAACTTTACCTAAAATTTACTTTGAAGATAAATAGTTAAATCCTCTGAAGTCTATTTAGACTTCGGGGGATTTTCTTTATTAACAAGAGGTTTAAGAGTAGAATGGATAGTTAGGTATTCTTATCTACTTGTTAACTAATTGATTGAATGTAGGAGGAACTTATGGAAAAGATTGTGGTCACAGGGTATGGGATAAAAGCACCAGGAATACATAATAAAGAGGAATTTAAAGAAGCTTTGGAACTTGGTATTTGCACGATGGATATACTAAAGGGTCTCGGGCCGAATGACGCTGATATCGTAGCGGGGATTATTAAAGATGATTTTTTAACTATTAAAGGGAAAAACTACAAGCGTTATCCAAGAGTGAGTCGACTTGCGATTCAAACCGCAGATGACGCCATTGAAATGGCAAAATTAGTTGGAATTGATCCATCGCGAATGTCCGTAGTTGTCGGAACGGCAACTGGAGGAATAAAAGAAATTGAGGAAAATGCCGCATTGGCAAATGATATAAAGAAGTATCCTATTCATGGTTTAAATTTAGCGGACCCTCATACAGTTTCTTCTGCAGTTGCAGCTCATCTTGGCATTACTGGACAAGTTTTTACGATAACAACGGGCTGTGCCGCGAGTTCTGACGCTATATCACTAGGGAAACTATTATTGGAAAGTCGTCAAACAGATGTCTGTATTGTTGGCGGTGCAGATGCATCGTTAGGGAAATGGTCAATTTTTGGTTTCAGTAAGTTACGCCAAATCGGTTTGAATAAAAGAATTGGTGAAACCGGTGTCCCATTTTCACATGCACATCGGGGTTTTGTTATGGCAGAAGGTGCAGGCATGTTAACATTAGAAAGAGAAAGCGACGCGATACGCCGAGGTGCAACGATTTATGGTGTTATCGAAGGTGTTCATTCAAATAATGACGGCTTAGGGATGTTCCAATCCGATGAAACAGGTTACGGAATGTATAAGGCTATGAAAAGTGCCATCAAAAAAAATATACCAACATACGTGAATAGTCAGGCATTAGGATTAGCATCCAATGATCAAATCGAATCGTTTGTACACGAGCGATTATTTGGGCAATCCGTTCCGATTACTTCTATTAAAGGGATGTTTGGACATACATTCGGTGCAATGGGTGCGATTCAAGTAATTTCCTCATTGATTTCCATTGAACATAACTTCATTCCGCCGACTTTATTAACAAAAGGGGAAGGATTTGAAGAATTACCGATTGTTTTTGAAACAAAACATTGCCCTGTTGATAATGTAGCGATTACAACACACGGAAATAGTGGCAACAACACATGTATTCTAATTGGTAAATACTAGCTTAACGAGGAAGTGAGAGTATGGACTTAATCATCTCGTTGTTTTTTGCAATAGTACCTCTTTTAATTGGAATTTTAATTATTAATATTATTAAAGAAACGAGAGTTTCGAGTGCTTTACTTCTCTTTTTATTTTTTGCAAGCATTTGGCAGTTTGATGTAGCAGTTCTTTATTCACATCTTTATTTTTCAAGGGAAACTATTGATATACTATTTCGCTTGCTAAGATTCGGTCCGATTATGCTGACGCCTACATTATTTTATCTTGTCTATTCCATTGCCAAACACATGGTGAAAGACAATTTGGACAGTAATTGGCGGTTTGTTATAAATAAGTATGTCGTATTTATTCTTTATGTTTGGGGTTTCTTCGTATATTTGATTGGATGGAGTACGAAAGGAATCTATGAACTTGTTTTAATTAAATCAGACTTTCTCTTTCCAGTCTACGGTTCCATGTCCTGGGTATTTAATTTAAACGTTGTCTTGTTAATAGTAGGATTTATGGCTTGTTTATTCCTCGTGATGAAACTGAAAAATAACGAGTATAGATCATTTCTACTTTCATTTACCGTAGTTCTTACAATTGGTTATGGGATTGCGACTTTAAATATGTTTCCGGCGGCAAGGCTATATCCGAGTGGTGTTGCAGTTGTATTCTTCGCAATCTCGATATTTACACTCACGATGAGGTTACAAGTCGCCATCGTGAAAAAAATGAATCAGGCATTAAAAAAACAAGAAGAGAAGATTAGATATTTGGCCTATCATGATGATTTAACTAATTTACCAAATCGTCGGTTATTTAATGATGACTTACAAAAAAAAATCGAAAACGCTAAAGAAAATAATAACCAAGTAGCTGTTATTTTTATGGATTTAGATCGTTTTAAAAACATTAATGATACGTTAGGACATAACGTCGGTGATTTGCTTCTAATTGAAGTA
Source organism: Sporosarcina sp. G11-34 (assembly GCF_026931025.1). Classification (NCBI taxonomy): domain Bacteria; kingdom Bacillati; phylum Bacillota; class Bacilli; order Caryophanales; family Caryophanaceae; genus Sporosarcina; species Sporosarcina sp. G11-34. The sequence continues at coordinate 93,982 of NZ_JAHNZW010000002.1, forward strand.
ACTAAAAAGTTAGGAACAATGGCTACTACGTTTGATCCTCGAGTAAAAGTGTACCGATTAGGCGGGGATGAATTTACAGTAATTGTTGAAAACAAGAATCGAGAAGCCGTAACGAATCTTGCAAATACAATTCTTGCGATATTTAAAAAGTCGTTACAGGTTGACGGTCATAGTTTATATATTACGCCTAGTATGGGGATTGGTCTTTATCCATCGGATGGACTAGATGCAAGTACATTAATGAAGAATGCTGATGCAGCGATGTATGTCGTGAAAGAGGGTGTTGGAAATAGTTTTCAATATTCTACGTCGGAAATCACGCAGAATTTTCACCGTAAGATGATAATCGAAAAACAATTGCGAACTGCATTGGAACGAAAAGAGTTCGAATTGCATTATCAACCACAATTAGACCTGAAGTCTGGGGAGATTGCGGGCATGGAGGTGCTCATGAGGTGGAATAATACAGAACTTGGAAACGTGTCACCTGATGAATTCATTCCATTAGCTGAGGAGACAAATTTAATTCTTCCAATCGGTGAATGGGTGTTGAAAGAAGCCTGTTCGCAAAACAAAAAGTGGCAGGAAGAAGGGTATCCTTTTTTAAAAGTAGCCGTAAATATTTCGATGAAACAATTTAATATAAGCAATTTTGTTGAAACTGTCTCGGAAGTTTTAAAAGAAACACAACTGAATCCTCAATATCTTGAATTAGAAATCACGGAAAGTATTGCAATGATGGATCTGAATGTAACGATTACTAAGTTACAGTTATTAAAAAAGATTGGAGTAAAAATTGCGATTGATGACTTTGGGACTGGCTATTCTTCACTAAGTTATTTGAAAAAGTATCCAGTGGACGTTCTAAAGATTGATAAATCATTCATTAGAAATGTCGCAAACAATAAGGAAAACAAAGTAATTGTCAATAGTATTTTATCAATAGCTGAACATTTTAACTTAGAAGTAGTTGCGGAAGGAGTAGAGACAAAATCCGATTTGGAATTTCTACATAAGGGAACTTGTAAATGTGCGCAAGGGTATTATATTGGTTATCCGGTGACGACAAAGGAATTTGAAAAAAAGTATTTCAGTAAAACAGGTAAATAAAAGCGTCTATTCATAGCCTTTAAAGGGGTTAGGAATAGACGTTTTTTATCTTAATGAATAAAATAAATACTCTCATCCAATTACCTCGTACAACCGGTCCACAGCCTCGGATATGTTTTCCTTATCTATATTCGCAAAACCAATGATCAAATCGATACTGTTTTCTACTTTATAACTTGTTTCTAAAGAAAAGCGCTTGATAGAGTAAATTTCCAACCTTTCTTGTGTGGCCCTTTCGTCAATCTGTTTGTAACTTCTTGTCGTTTGGAAGCGGGCAAGAAAATGAAGTCCCGCGGGTATGTCCTTGATGTCGAGTGTGTCCCCAAACTTGAGATGGAGATGCTTAATCAGCAACTTTCTTTTCATCTCATAATGGTGATTCATTTTTTTTACATACCTACTATAATCGCCGTTTTCTATGAAGTAATGCAATGTATATAAGCCCAGTGAATTACTATCCTGAATTAAATCGGCATAATAGTTTTGATAATCCCTCAATATTTTGGGTGGCAAGACCATATAGCTAATTCGTAAACCAGGTAACATCGTTTTTGAAAAAGTGCCTGTGTAAATAACACGTTGGTTACGGTCCAAGCTTTGTAAGGAAGGAATATTATCGGTTTCGTATTTGAATTCACTGTCATAATCGTCTTCTATTATGTAGCGATTTTCCAGTTTGACAGACCAATTAAGCAGCTCAATTCGTCTTGAAATTGGCATGATTTTACCGGTTGGGAACTGATGAGAGGGCGTGACAAAGACAAATCTAGCTCCGGAAGACTCAATCCTAGTAATATTAATTCCGTCTTCATCTAACGGAATCGGTCGGACATCGAAATCCATTTTTTCTAACATAGTGTGAAATCGAGAATAACCCGGATTTTCTAGGGCGACGATTGTTCCATCTTCCTGCATACCCATCAAATTGCGAATTAACGATTGTGTGCCTGCGCCAATGACGATTTGTTCCGGTTCGCAAATAATACCGCGAGATAATGCAATTAGGCGGGAAATGGTTTGTCGTACAATATATGGACCTTGCGGATGTTCAATTTCTGTAAGTTTACTTGCATGATTTTTTATCGCTTTTTCTTGGTACTTTAACCATTGTTTAAAAGGAAATAATGAGATATCCGAAGTCATATGGGATAGCGATAACCAACCTTCTTTGTCAATCACTTCTTCTTTTAAGTCATTTGGCAAATTGTTTATCCTTTGTTCGTCCTGCGTGATAAACTGAGTAATATTTTCTACGTAATATCCTTTTCTTTCCATAGAATAGATATATCCTTCAGCGAGTAATTGTTCGTATGCATTTGTAACTGAGTTCACGCTAACTTTGAATTGATCAGCCAATTTTCTTTTAGAAGGTAATTTTTCATCCGATTGAAGTTTACCCGTTAAGATCCGCTCTTTAATACCTTTATAAATCTGTTGGTATATGTATTTTCCTTGTTCATTATTTTTATCGAATGTCATAAACCTCATGTATATCCTCCTTAATCTGGTACCTGAAAAAACTAAGTTCTGGTACTTTCCATTATATCAGATTATTGGGATACTTATATATAATTCGAATAAGGGAGAGATATTCATGGTAACTACTATTGGATTGACTGAAGAACTACAAGAAAAAAGAAAAAAGTACGTTCCCAAAGGTGTAAGTAATGGAAACTTAAATATTGCCCATTCGGCAACGAGTGCTACGATAATAGATATTGAACGAAAAGAATGGATTGACTTTGCGGCCGCGATAGGAACATTAAACGTAGGACATAGCCATCCAAAAGTGACTGCTGCGGTAAATAGTCAAATCGAAAAGTTTTTGCATCCTGGTTTTAACGTCATGATGTATGAAGGCTATATTAACTTAGCGGAAAAACTATGTGAGATTACGCCTGGTACATTTGATAAGCAAGCGATTCTTTTAAACTCAGGTGCGGAAGCTGTTGAAAACGCTATCAAAGTTGCTCGTAAATTTACGGGTAGACAAGCAGTTGTTTCATTTGTTCGTGGCTTTCACGGTAGAACAAATTTGACGATGGGAATGACGAGTAAAGTTAAACCATATAAATTCGGATTTGGCCCGTTCGCTCCAGAAATCTACCAAGCACCTTATCCGTATGTCTATCAAAAACCAAATGAAATGACAGAAGAAGCATATGTAGACCGCGTGATTGAAGAATTTAAAGACTTTTTCCTAGCAACAGTTGCTCCGGAAACAGTTGCCTGTGTTGTTATGGAACCTGTTCAAGGTGAAGGCGGTTTCATTATTCCACCGAAAAAGTTTGTGCAAGCTGTAAGTGAGTTCTGTAAAGAGTATGGCATTGTTTTTGTAGCAGATGAAATTCAAACAGGTTTTGGTCGTACAGGAACGATGTTTGCAATGGAGCAATTTGACGTTATCCCCGATTTGGTTACTGTATCGAAATCATTGGCTGCTGGTTTGCCTTTAAGTGGAGTAGTGGGAAGGGCAGAAATATTAAATGCTGCAGCACCGGGTGAATTAGGTGGCACATATGCCGGAAGCCCAGTTGCGTGTGCAGCCGCATTAGCGGTTATCGATATTATTGAAGAAGAGAATTTACTTGAGAAGTCGGAAATTATGGGACAAAAGCTGGAGGCGAAGTTAAACGAACTAGCAGAAAAACATAGTTACGTTGGAGAAATTCGACGCTTAGGATCCATGGTCGCTGTTGAAATAGTGAACAATCGGACGGACAAAGTTCCAAATAAAGAGAAGACGAGTGAAATTATTCAATATGCAAATGAAAATGGCTTGTTACTTTTATCAGCTGGTCTAAAAGGGAACGTCATTCGCTTTTTAGCACCACTCGTTATTACAGAAGAAGAACTAGCAAAAGGTCTAGCTATTTTGGAAAATGCGTTTAAATAATTTTATAGATTAAGGGGAATGGTTTAGTATATGAATAAAAACTTTTCTAAATCGATGTCTACTTCAGATGTATTATTTTTAGCGATGGGCGCTATGCTCGGCTGGGGATGGGTTGTTCTTTCGGGTGAATGGATTGTAGGTGCTGGTTTTTTAGGAAGTATCATAGCATTTTTAATCGGCGGTTTACTAATCATCTTCATCGGTCTTACGTATGCAGAATTAGCGGCAGCGATGCCTGAAACGGGTGGGGGACTCGTTTTCGTTATGCGAGCTTTTGGTAAGAAAAGTGCCTTCGTTGCAGCATGGGCAGTTTTATTTGGTTACGTTTCAGTAATTACGTTTGAGGCAGTGGCCTTACCGACTGTAATTGATTATGTTATCCCTGTGGACCACAAAATCTTCCTGTGGAATCTTGGAGGTTGGGACGTATATTTAACGTGGGTTCTGATTGGATCTGGAGGGGCGATTGCTTTAACGGCTTTAAATTACTTTGGTATTAAACCAGCAGCAATTTTCCAGTCTGTTTTTACGGTCGCTATTGTTTTAGTAGGTGCTCTCTTAGTTTTTGGAGCACTTAAAAATGGAGAACTGTCTAACGTTCAACCGTTGTTTAAAGATGGAATTGGTGGCACTATGTCCGTATTAGTTATGATTCCCTTTCTATTCGTAGGTTTTGACGTTATTCCGCAAGTGGCCTCTGAAATTAAAGCACCGCCTAAAATCATTGGCCGCATTTTGATTATTTCAATCATTAGTTCGGTAGTGTTTTACTTATTAATTGTCTTCGGGGTATCTGTAGGATTGACTGAATCCCAGCTTACTTTGTCTTCATTAGCAACGGCTGATGCAATGGTCAATTTGTTTGGGAATCAATGGTTCGGAACTTTACTTGTATTAGGTGGGGTTGCCGGAATTATTACAAGTTGGAATGCTTTTATCATTGGTGGAAGTCGGATTTTGTATGCGATGTCCGTGCGTAATATGATTCCGGAATGGTTTGGCTTTATTCATCCGAAATATAAAACACCAACAAATGCGATTGTATTTCTAGGAATTCTTGCTTTCGTTGCACCATTTCTTGGTCGACCTTCTCTTGTATGGATTGTAAACGCAGGGGGAATCGGAATTGTTTTTGGTTATTTACTCGTTTCTATTGCGTTTTTACGATTACGAAAACTAGAGCCAGAATTAAATCGCCCTTACAAAATCAAACATTATCGATTTGTCGGTATTATGGCAATTCTATTAAGTGTGATGTTTATCACTTTTTATTTACCAGGAATGCCTTCCGCTTTAGTTTGGCCAATTGAGTGGGCTATTGTAGGCGTATGGTCCTTAATCGGTCTTAGTTTGTGGGTTACACGATCAAAAGAATCAACAAAAGGAGTGTTAGCAAATGTCGAAGACTATTAAAGTGAAAAACCCTGCAACGGGTGAATTAATTCAAGAGGTAACAAGACATACAGTTGAAGAAATTAACAGAGCGTTGGAAAATGGACAAAAAGGGTTCGAAAAATGGGCGAAAGTGAACGCGCACGAACGTTCAAGGTTGTTAAAAGCTTGGTCACAAAAAATCCAGGAAAACAAAGAAGAAATTGCAAAAGTAATGACGATGGAAAACGGAAAACCTTTGCAAGAATCAATAGGTGAAGTAAACTATGCAACAAGCTATATCGATTGGTATGCGGAAGAAGCTGTTCGTATTTACGGAAGAACAATTCCGGCATCATCCGAGACGAAACGAATTACAGTTAGCAGACAACCAATTGGCCAGGTTGCGGCGATTACGCCTTGGAACTTTCCGGCGGCAATGATGACAAGGAAAGCGGCACCCGCACTAGCTGCTGGTTGTTCATTCATTGTTAAAGCGGCAGAAGAAACGCCGTTAACGACAATGACTTTAGTGGAGCTTGCATATGAAGCGGGGATTCCGAAAGATGCGATTCAATATGTGAACGGAAGAGGATCTGTCGTCGGTCAACTATTCACGGATAGTCCATTCGTTCGAAAAATTACATTTACAGGTTCTACGCCTATCGGGAAAGCTTTAATCAAAGGTAGTGCCGATACAGTCAAACACGTAACGATGGAACTTGGTGGACATGCGCCACTAATTATTGCGGAAGACGCAGATCTGGATTACGCAGTGGGCCAAACAATCATTTCAAAATATAGAAACGCGGGTCAAACATGCGTCTGTGTGAATCGTATTCTCGTTCATGAAAATGTAGTCGATGCATTTGCGGAAAAGTTTACAGCAGCAGTGAATAAACTCAAAGTGGGCAACGGGTTGGAAGCAGGAACTGACGTTGGGCCGATTATTAACGAAAAAGGGTATGACAAAATCGTAGCCCAAGTAAATGATGCAATTGAAAAGGGCGCGGAAGTACTCACGGGGAATAAATATGAAGCAGATAAAGAACAAGGTTATTTCTTCGTTTATCCGACCGTGTTAAAAAATGTGGATGCAAGTATGGACATTATGCAAGAAGAAACATTTGGACCGATTGCTCCTATTACGAGTTTTAAAACGCTTGAAGAAGCGGTCGAGATTGCGAATAATACACCATATGGCTTGGCGGCTTACTTCTTTACGAATGATTATCGAACGGGAACGTACTTACATGATCATTTGGATTTCGGAATTATTGGCTGGAATGATGGTGCACCGTCAGCAGCACATGCTCCTTTTGGTGGCATGAAAGAGAGTGGACTTGGACGTGAAGGTGGCACGGAAGGTATCGAGCCATACTTGGAAACGAAATACTTGTCTGTTGGTAACTTGCTGAACTAAATCATCGTAAATAAAAAGTATCCCCATCCATGTCGATTAGACAGAGATGGGGATATTTTTTTCTTGGTTTTCTACCGTGTCATTGCTAGATATTTTATATCAATTATGATGTGAAAAAACCTTTCCTTTTATCGATAATAGTGTTAAAAGATGGAAAGTATGCTATAGTTGAGTGATAGGAGTGAATATTTAGAAAACTGTATGTGGAAAAACGAGTTCATCACTGATTGAAAGTGATGCAAGTATTACACTAAAAAAAGTGGAGGGAACAATATGAAAATCACAATAGTAGGGGCGGGGCACGGCGGAACGACGATTGCTGCTGACTTGAAACGTAAAGGTCACATTGTCACTTTGCTAAAGACTTCTAAAGGTTTACACAACGAGCATTTTGAGTATTTGAAAGCTAATCAAGGTGAAATCACAATTGTGGATGGTATCGCAGAAAATACGGTACATCTGGACGCAGTGACGACGAACGTTGAAACAGCAATAACAGATGCCGAGATGATTATTATTTATGTCCAGACAAATTACCATGAACAGGTCATTGAACGAATTCTACCATTTATGAATGAAGACCAAATTGTGTTACTTGAGCCAGGTTATTTGTCGACGGCTTACTTTTTGAAACATGAAAGAAATAAAAACTTCACAATCGTAGAAGCACAAAGTTCTCCAATTGACTGTAGAATTATCGAACCTGGAAAAGTAAAAGTTTTATTTAAAAACGTACGAAATCCTGTTGCAATTTTCACCGAAAAAGATAAAACAATTATTGAAAAAAAATTAGATGAACTTCAATATAATTTCATCTATCTCGATTCGGTGATTGAAGCAGCTCTTCATAACCCAAATCTAATTGTCCATACAATTGGTGGAATTATGAGTATGCCTAGAATTGAATATACAGAAGGGGACTACTGGATGTACAAAGAGGTGTTCACGCCTCACGTCTGGAATATGGTAGAAAGTCTCGACAAAGAAAAAATGGATGTGCTTGAAAAAATCGGTGCGAAAAGGATACCTTATGTAGATGCATGTAGATTCCGGAATTTTGAGGATCAGACAATAGATTCAAAAGAAGCATTTATAACTTATGCGAAAAATAGTTCGCCAGAAGGTCCATTTGTTGCAGATTCGAGATTCATTACTGAAGATGTTCCAGAAGGTCTTGTATTACTGGAATCGTTGGGTCAGATGTTAGACGTTGAAACCCCAACTTGCACAGGTTTGATCAACATAGCTTCAGCGGCACTAACTACAGACTTTAGGCAAGATGCTAGAACCGTAGAGTTACTTGGAAAAGAAAATTTAGAGAAAATAATTGGTTCACTTACTATTTCAGTAGGTTAATAATTTAATTAGAAAAACCACTTTTAAGGAATGTAAGTTCCTTGAAAGTGGTCGTTTTAATGTTCAATTTTAAATTTCTCTAGACAACTTTTGCATATACACAGTTTTCTTAATTGGTCAGGTGGTACTTGGTTGAAAATCTCTCTAGGAAAGCTTTCTTCGTTACACCAACATATACCTAAAGACTTGTCTTTGGAGTTGCAACAATTATTACTTTGGTTACAAAGTGGACACGTTTCATTTAGTACTTTTGACATATAGGATCACCTTTTCTATGCACTATGTTTTGATTTATTGGATTATAGAAAGCTCAACTATTAGTATAGCACTTCTTAAAGTAGTTTGAATTGTGGTAAGATAGTGTTAATTAGAATGGAGTGATGGGTTTGAAGAACTATAATCTTTTTAGGTCGCCGCAATTGACTGTATACGGCCAAAATGCATTTAATCGGGTAGGTATAGAAACATCCCTTAGAGGAATGAGGGCCCTTATTGTAAGCGATAAAATTATGGAAAGCCTCGGTTATGTAGAGAAGTGTGTTGATTTTCTTCGGACGGAAAATGTGCAAAGTGAAATATATACGGGAGTCAATTCGGAACCGACGGATCTGTATGTCGAAGAATCGCTAGCTTTATTTAAAGAGAAACGTTGTGATGTCATTATTTCACTAGGCGGTGGAAGTTGCATCGATACCGCAAAAGCAGTCGCTGTATTAGCTACGAATGGTGGCTATATAGGTGATTATATGGGCGGTGTGAAAGATGCTGCAATTTCTCCAGTGCCGCATATCGCTGTACCGACGACTGCTGGAACAGGTTCAGAGGTAACCGATGCAACTGTCATTACGAATGTCAGCAATGATGAAAAAATGATGATTAAACAACGAGCCTTTATGCCCGCGGTTGCGATTGTCGACCCGTTGTTGTCGATGTCATCGCCTAAAAAAGTAACGGCGGCTACTGGAGTGGATGCGCTAAGCCATGCGGTGGAAGCTTATTTGTCGAAAAGGGCACAGCCGATGACGGACAATTTGGCATTGTCCGCGATAAAATTAATTGTGTCAAACTTAAAGCGAGTATATGAAAATCCAGATGATGTGGAAGCAAGAGAGGCCATGTCAACGGGGTCGATGTATGCAGGAATGGCCTTTTCGAATGCTTCCGTTTGTCTTGTACATGGAATGTCACGACCGATAGGGGCACTTTTCCATGTACCGCACGGTGAATCGAATGCGATGTTACTTCCAGCCGTTCTTGAATTTAGTAAAGAAGCATGTAAAGAAAGGCTTGCAACAATAGGAAGGATTTTTAGCGAAGACGCGAATAAAATGGACATTGACGGAGCGTCTAATTTTGCAGTAGAGCAAATTAGAAATCTTTGTATGGATCTTAACATACCTAACTTGAAGGATTGGGGAATTGAACAAGATAAATATGAAAGCGTCATTCGTAAAATGGCCTCGGACGCAGTAAAGAGTGGAAGTCCGAACAATAATCCACGCATTCCTACACAAAGTGAGATTGAAGAATTATACCGAATTTGTTATGACTATCAATTTAGCGGAAGTGGAGTATTTTGAGGGAGTTACCCGACTATTCTAATTACATTTGAGTATATTAACCAAAAAAGTTACCTAGGAAGGGTACATCTCCTCCTAGGCAACCTTTTGAATTTCATTTAAATCTCTTTCCGCATAGCCGAAGAGGGGATGTTAAGTTCTTCTCGGTATTTACTAATTGTTCGTCTTGAAATGGTAATCTCTTTTTTTGCCTCGAAATAATCAGCTATTTTTTGATCCGAAAGTGGCTTGATTTTATTTTCATTCGCAATTATATTTTTCAAAAGTGCTTTTACTTTTGTTTGTGAAATACTATTTCCATCGGTGGTTTCTAACTTGGAAGTAAACAACATCCGAAGGTCAAAAGAGCCGATAGGTGTCTGAATTACTTTATTTGTAGTAGCCCTACTTACAGTAGATTCATGCATATCAATTTCGGTCGCAATTTCTTTTAAGGTTAAAGGTTTTAGCGCGATAAAACCATCTCTGAAAAATTGTTCTTGCTTATTAATAATCACTTTCACAATCCTTGAAATTGTTTGACGCCGTTGTTCGATACTGCTTAATAACCACTTGTAATTCGACAATTTATTATTAATATATTTTGCAGTATCATCGTTCGTTTTAAGTAAGGGAGAATATTCATTATTAAAATGAATTGTGGGCAAATACCCATCATTTATGTAATATGAAATGCCTTCTCCTTTATTTTCTACAATTATATCCGGGTTCAAATACTCGGCGGTAAAATCGGACATATAAGAGCACGGTTTAGGATTAAGCGTTTTAATAAAATCGGAAATCTCCTTTACTTCAGCTAATGAAAGATTCATAAGGGAAGCAATTTCGTTCCATTTTCTGTTCGCTAGTAAGCTTAAGTAATTGTCGACTAGGCTTTCTGCCAACTTTTGTTCTGGGTATTCATAAGTTATTTGCAAGAGCAAACATTCTTTTAAGCTTCTTGCGCCTATCCCGATTGGACCCAGTTGTTGCAGAAGGTGAATCCCCCTAGTGATTTCTGTTTCGCTAAATGTAGAACTTGGATCGGGATCATCATTAAATCGTAAATAACCATTATCATCGATATTAAATAAGATGAATCCGACTAATTTTCGATCCTGGATATCTTCATATAAAAACCTAGCCTGTTCAAATAACTTGTTTCGCATTCCTATGTCATTGCTTTTTATATAGTCTAGCGGCGATGTAGATGAGTTCGTTGAACTTGAGTTTCTATTTAATCGTTCTTTATATGTATCGTCGTTTGTTTGTTCTTCTAATTCGATTAAGGGGTTATCTAACTCCTGCTCTTTTATGTAGTCATAAAGCTCATATGTAGAATATTGAAGTAGCTCAATGGCTTGTCTTAATTCGACTGTCATTCTTAAAGTGAGTTCTTGTCTTTGTTGGAGAACCATTTTCAATTTCTTCTCCTCCTTGATAAATTAGTATGTGCAAGCGGTTACACTCTCTTCATTATAACATAGACTGATAACTTAATTCATTTTGAAAATTCTTAGAAACTCTTCTTGTGTTCTTCTTTAGCGCTTATATTTTATAGAAGGAACATGAATCTTGCCCCTTTTTTTGAGGCTAGTGTACTATTTGAATCGATTATGAACGGTGAACCGGATAAAGCAAAAAAGGCAATGTGGAGTCATCTTCAATCGATAAAAACTCGCCACATGTATGAATAGGAGGTGTGAAAATGGACAGGCAAAGAGAGTTGATTATTGGAAAGCTTGTCGAAGCAGTCGGTGATACTTCAAGGGTATTAACAGAAGTCCATGATTTGTTTAGCTATTCTTTTGATGCTTCTTTTGGTGTTTATAAACCAGACTTTGTTTGCCAACCGATGGCAACAATTGAGGTTGTCGAAATTGTTAAATTGGCGGGGCAATATGAACTACCAATTGTTGCAAGAGGGACAGGCACCAGTTTGAGCGGTGGTCCGCTCCCTGTTAAAGGTGGAATTGTACTCGACTTTTCTTTGTGGAATACGAAGCTTGAAATCGATCCAGATAACTTAGTCGCAATTGTTTCACCAGGTGTTATTACTGCAAACATTAATGCAAAAGCTGGTGACTTTGGACTTATGTATCCTCCCGATCCAAGTAGCGCGCACGTTTCAACAATCGGTGGAAATCTTGCTGAAAACGCAGGTGGACCGAGGGGGTTGAAGTATGGTGTAACGAAAGACTATGTTCTTGGGCTTGAAGTAGTAACAGCGCAAGGAAAAGTCATTCGAACTGGTGGCAAGACTGTGAAAAATGTAACGGGATATGACCTCACGAAGTTAATTGTCGGTTCAGAAGGTACGTTAGGCATAATTACAGAGGCAACCTTGAGGCTTATTCCAAAACCGATGGCTACGAAAACAGCTATGGTTTTATTTGATGAAATTGTAGATTCTGGACGTGCGATATCTAAAGTACTTCGTTCAGGTATTATGCCTTCGAAAATGGAAATAATGGATCGGCATTCGATTATTGCTGTTGAAGAATATGCTTCTCTTGGATTGCCTACGGATGTTGAGGCGATCCTTTTAATCGAGTTGGATGGTCATCCGCTTGCGTTGGAAGATGAAATGGAGATTGTGTCAGATGCTTGTATGGCGGTCAACGCAAGACGCGTGCAAGTGGCAAAGAATGATCAAGAAGCCGAGCAGTTATGGCAGGCAAGAAAGCTTGTTTCACCGGCAATCGTCAAAATCAAACCGACAAAAATTTCAGAAGATGCAACTGTTCCCCGCAGTAAAATTCCGGAAATGTTTCAACGTTTAAAGGAAATCCGAGAAAAATATAATATTCATCTAGTCGTTTTTGGTCATGCGGGAGATGGAAATTTGCATCCGAATATTATTGCTGATCAGCGTGATGAAAAAGAGATGCGTCGAGTTGAACAGGCCGTGGAAGAAATCTTTGAAGCAGCGGTAAGTCTTGGGGGAACCTTGTCAGGTGAGCATGGAATTGGTCTTATGAAATCACCATTCATGGAAATGGAATTAGGTACAGACGGTTTACACATGATGAAACTGATTAAAGAAGCTTGGGACCCACAAAATATATTAAATCCGGGAAAGATTTTTCCAGAATCGGGGCAAAGGTTTGAGTTGCGAAATGATTAATGAAAAAGAATTAAGAGAGAAACTAGCTTATGATGAGACGTTCAGTTGTGTTCAATGTGGATATTGCCTACCCGCCTGTCCTACATACATGTCCTTTGGGAAAGAAACACATTCGCCAAGAGGTAGAATTAATCTAGTCAAAATGGCTGCCGAAGGGAAGATTTCGATTCATGATATGGCAAATCCAATTGATCTTTGCTTAGGTTGTCGAGCTTGTGAAACGGTCTGTCCGACGAATGTGGAATACGGTAAAATTCTTACTTCGGCTGTAAATGTATTAGCTGAATATAGGGAGAAAGACCGCAGACGTAGGGGAAAAGCGTTAAGAAATATTGTATTCCATCATACATTACCAAATAAAAAAGTACTGAAACTGATGGGGCAGGGGCTTTATATTCTTCAGAAAACGAAAATGATTAACGTTGTAAGAAAATCTAAACTATTATCAGTCTTACCTTCATCGATTAAACGCATGGAATCGATTACGCCTGAAGTTAAACTTCCATTGAAAAGAAACAGTACTATTTCTTTAGAAAAGAATCCTGGACGTTTACGTATTGGATATTTCCCGGGCTGTGTAATGGATACATTTTTTGCGAATGTGAATGATCTTGCAATTAAACTTCTAGAAATGGGCGGTTGCGAAGTTGTTACGATAAAAGAGCAAGGATGTTGTGGCGCCCTTCAACATCATGCGGGTGAAAGGAATCAGGCAATAGCCCTCGCCAAAAAGAATATTGAAGCGTATGAAAAATACGAACTTGACCACATCGTTAATGCCATTGGAGGATGTGGTGCCGCTCTAGTCGAATATCCACTGTATTTCGATGAATCCGATCCATGGTTTAAACGAGCAACGGATTTTGCTGAAAAGAATCAAGATATCAGCGTTATTTTGTCGAAACTCGGATTGTCGTTCACAAAAAGCATCAAAAAATACGTATCTTATCAGCCATCGTGTCATTTAACGAACGTCCAACGTGTTACTGATGAACCTTTGCAAGTGTTACAAAGTATTCCAGGTATTACGTATGTGGAAATAGAACAAAAAGATATGTGCTGTGGCTCAGCCGGAATATACAATATTGTTCATCATGAAGAGTCAATGCTAGTTCTTGACGATAAAATGAAACATGTAAAAAAGATAGTGCCTGAAGTAATCGTTACGACGAACCCAGGTTGTCACCTTCAATTAGTATTAGGTGTGAAGCGTGAAGGCTTGCAGGATAAAATTGAAGTTGTTCATCTTGTAGAAATAATTGCAGAGTCTTGTGGAATTAGCTGAAGTAAAAATGGGGGATATCTAATGAAGGATTATTTAATTATTGGTGGGGGAATTGTAGGTTTAGCAGTAGGAATGACCATTCTTGAAAGAAACCCCAAGGCGACCCTTACAATATTAGAAAAAGAATCGGGACTTGCCCAGCATCAAACGGGACATAATAGCGGGGTTATTCACTCGGGAATTTATTATAAGCCGGGAAGTTATAAAGCGAAGTTTGCTAAAGCAGGTAGCGAAAGTATGCGCGATTTTTGTCGGAAGAACGAAATTGCTCATGATATTTGTGGGAAAGTAATTGTGGCCACGAATAAAAAAGAGTTGCCTGAACTTGAGAAGCTTTACGACAGGGCACTCCAGAATGGCCTTGAAGTTACTAAACTAAGTAAAGAAGAGCTATTTGAGAAAGAACCTCACGTAAATGGAGTCCAAGCAATTCATCTTCCAGCGACGGGAATTGTAAATTATAAAATGGTTGCGGAAAAAATGGCGGCTCTGATTCGTGATGCTGGAGGGGTAATCGAGAATAACGCCGAAGTGAAGGCAATTGATGAACAGTTTAATGAAATAACAGTTGAAACAACAAATGAAACATACAAGGCAAAGTTTCTGATCAATTGCGCCGGACTGCATAGTGACCGAATAGCGAAGATGGCGGGCTATTTAATAGATATGAAGATTGTTCCTTTCCGAGGAGAATACTTTATGCTGAAAGAGTCCAAAAGACCACTTGTTAAAAACTTAATATATCCAGTGCCAAACCCAGACTTTCCGTTTTTAGGGGTGCATTTCACACGAATGATTGATGGGCAAGTCGATGTAGGACCAAATGCCGTTCCGGGTTTTAAAAGAGAAGCGTATAATAAGTTATCTTTTAATTTACGTGATTTTAGTGAAATGATTACGTACCCGGGCTATTGGAAAATGGGGTTGAAAAATTCTAAAGAAGGTATAGAAGAAATCATTCGGTCGTTTAGCAAAAAAAAGTTCGTTGAGAACGCCCGTAATCTTATTCCAGATATTTCGGAAGATGATTTGATCCCGGCTCCGGCCGGTGTAAGAGCCCAAGCGCTTAAAAACGATGGTAGCATGGTAGACGATTTCTTTATTATTAACGGACGCAGTAGTGTTCACGTATGTAATGCACCTTCACCGGCTGCAACCGCGGCATTGGAGATTGGAAAAGAAATTGTTGATAAAATCGAACGGATAAAAAACCGTTAAAAGTATAAAAAAGGTTCGTAATAAACTAACTATTTATTGTAGAAACGCTATTCAACATAGTCTTATTGCTGTATCCTTAAGGTATGAATGGCATTGTTACTAGTAGATTGCCAAAATTCGTCTGAGAAGGGTATGAAGCGTTATGAATACAGTTTTTATTGCGGGGCATGCGAGGTTGCCGGCGGGAATGGCGGCACAAAATATGTATGAAACATTGACAATTACGGCAGAAATCGACAAAAAGTATGGCGTCATTGTTACGGCAAGTTGTACGTTAGCGACAGTGCATGGACAAGAGTTTGTTCACAATATGTTGCGTGGGCATAGTTTACAAGATGGTATTGAAAAACCGTTGGAAGTTGTGAAAAACCATTACTTAGGGAAGGCTGGAAATGCGTTAATGTCTGCCTTAAAGGACTTATATAAGCATTATGAAGCATACACAACTTCGAGAGTTTAATTGTAGAATATTTGAACGAATTAAATTATTTAGTTTACAAACTTGAAATTATGTACTAGTATTGGAAGTAAGGAATCATGTCGAAACGTTTAAACGTTCATTACACATGATCAGCATTACGGAATATGAAAAGCCAATACTGCCTAATCTGCAGAAAGTTCTTACCAGAACTTCTCATCGCAGATAAAAAGCCAGTTCATCATGACTAACAGCGAATCTGTGGTCTTTTTGAATTGGCTTTTTGGTTTGAAGAAAGGGCGTGAAGGTTTGGCTGGGGCATTAAATAATATTAAAGTTCTCGATTTGTCGCGTGTTCTTGCAGGCCCTTATTGTACGATGATTTTGGGAGACTTGGGTGCGGAAGTCTTAAAGGTGGAAGCGCCTGGTGGGAGCGATGAAACGCGTAAATGGGGACCCCCATTTAAAAATGATGTCAGTGCGTATTATTTAAGTGCGAATCGAAACAAAAAAGCAATTACTGTAGATTTGAAATCCGAAGAAGGCGTCGAGATCATTAAAAAACTTGTCCTCGAAAGCGATGTCATTATTAACAACTTCAAAACGGGGACGTTGGATCGTTTTGGCTTAGGTTATGATGTGCTTGAAAAACTCAATCCTCGTATTGTCTATTGCTCGATCACAGGTTTTGGTGAAACGGGTCCGGAAAAAGATATGCCCGGATATGACTTTATCATTCAAGCGATGAGCGGGTTAATGAGCATCACGGGTACGAAAGAATCAGGACCGCAAAAATACGGTGTTGCGATTGTAGATGTATTGACTGGGCTGTATGCATGCATTGGAATTCAGGCGGCATTGCTTGAACGCGTACAATCGGGAAAAGGGCAGAAGCTTGATATTTCGCTTTACGATACAGCGGTAAGTTCGTTAGTTAATATCGGGAGTAACTATTTGATGGCTGAAAAAGTTCCATCAGCTCTTGGAAATATACATGCAAATATTGTTCCCTATCAGACGTTCAAAACATTAGATAGTGAAATGGTGATTGCGGTCGGAAACGACAACCAATACAAGGCACTTTGTAATGTATTGGGTAAACCCGAGTACGCAACGGACGAACGTTTTCAGACGAATCCAAAGCGTGTGGAGTACAGGGATATAATTGTTCCTTTATTGCAAGAGGCTTTTTTAACGAAAGAAACGGCGTATTGGCAGGAACAATGTAAAAAGAATAATATTCCGAGTGGCCCGATTCAGAACTTGGAAGATGTTGTGAATGATAAACAACTTCAATCGCGCGACATGTTCATTACGCAGGAACATCCAACGGCGGGGCCTATTAAAATGATAGGTAGTCCACTTAAGTTATCGAGGACACCTGTTCAAATGAAATACCATCCACCGAATCCGGGGGAACATAATGATGAAATCTTAAGTCGATTAGATCTTAAACAAACAACTTAAAAAAAGGGAGAGATTATATAATGAATTTTTCATTTTCAGAAGAGCAGAATATGTTACGTAGTACGGTAAGAGGATTTGTCGATAAGGAAATTATGCCACATATCGGTGATTGGGACCGTGCAGGCCAATCGGATCCAGCAATTTACACAAAGCTTGCGGCACTCGGAATGATGGGCGTTTGTATACCAGAACAATACGGTGGAAGCGGAATGGATTACAATTCATTAGCAATCGTTTGTGAGGAACTAGAGCGCGGAGACACAGCTTTCCGTACGGCTGTATCGGTTCATATCGGTTTAAACAGTTTGACACTATTGCAGTGGGGAAATGAAGAACAGAAACAAAAGTATTTGGTTCCACAAGCAAAAGGTGAAAAAATCGGTGCATTTGGTTTAACTGAACCAGCGGCAGGTTCGGATGTAGCGGCACTTGAAACAACTGCTGTGAAACAAGGAGATCACTACATTTTAAATGGACAAAAAACATGGATTTCTCTTTGTGATATTGCGGATAACTTCCTAGTTTTCGCTTATACAGGAGACAAAGCAGATAAACATAAAGCAATTTCTGCATTTATCGTAGAGCGCACATGGGAAGGTTTTTCTTCGAAAGCTACAAAAGGAAAACTCGGAATCCGTGCTGGAAATACAGGGGAGCTATTCTTCGAAGATGTTAAAATTCCAAAAGAGAACTTGCTTGGCCAAGAAGGCGAAGGGTTCAAAATTGCGATGGCGGCACTTGATAATGGACGCTTCACTGTAGCAGCAGGCGCTGTTGGGCAGATCATGGCTTGTATCGAAGCAAGTGTTGAGTATTGCCATACACGTGAAACATTTGGAAAACAAATTGGTAGACACCAACTTGTCCAACAAATGATTGCCAAAATGGAAGCAGGATTCCAAATGAGTAGTTTGCTCGTTTACCGTGCAGGCGTACTGAAAAATGAGGGGAAAAGAAATACGCGAGAAACGTCACTTGCGAAGTGGCAGGCTTGTGATTTTGCGAACCAAGCAGCGGATGATGCCGTTCAAATACATGGAGCTAATGGCTATTCAGATGAGTTCCCAGTAGAACGCTATTTACGTAATTCCAAGGCACCAGTCATTTACGAAGGAACACGCGAAATCCATACAATCATGCAAGCAGAGTACGTATTGGGCTATCGTGAAGATAAACAGCTAAACCAAATGCTTCCTGCTTGGGAAGAAGAACTAATTAAATCATAAACTGAAAAAGTGGGTGTCATCTGTAGATGTTTTACAGATGGCACTTAATTTTACATACAGTTGTAAGCGTTTTCAACTAAGGATGTACATTTTGCGAAATTTGTTGAAAGATGCTTTAAAATACTTAAGGCAAGCTTTCCGTCTCTATAATTAGAAAATATTGAATTGACTTTCAACTAAAAGCGAGTTATATTGACACCTAGCAACAACGATTTCACATGTAAAGTATTTCGTCGCTACTTACTTCCCGTGAAGCGCAAGCAATCTATGCCAACAAAAACTGTAGAGTCTACTGATTAAAAAGTAGATTGTGACCAGTTAAATTACTTCAATTACGATTGGATAATTTGCCTGGTTATTTTTATGAAAAAGAAAGCATGCTCGTTAGCGGGAAGATAAAAAGTAGTTGGATCACTGTTTTGAAGGAAAACCATACTAGGAGGGGATTTATAATGGAAGACTTAACAGCATTGGACAAGAGGCATTTTATTCATCCGATATTATCAAGCAAGGACCGACAGGAAAAGTGAACGTTTTCAGCATTGGTACATAAAACTTAAATTGGAGGAATAATATCATGAAAAAAAATCTATCGTTTATTAGTATGATCATAGCAATATTTCTACTGCTTGCGGCTTGTAATGCCGATAATGACGGGAAAGCAACTAATGATATAAACACAGGTAGTGGAGATAAAGCAGAAGATAGTAAGACAAATGGTGATGATTATGCAGATGCCCTTAAAGGTGAATTTATTACGATTCTTTCGGGTGGTTCATCGGGAGTCTACTTTCCTTTAGGTGGAACAATGGCTAAAATCTATCAAGATTTGGGCGCTAAATCTAATAGTCAATCTACTGCTGCATCTGCGGCGAATGCGACAACCTTGAACCAAGGTAAAGCAGAAATTGGTTTCTCCATGGGTGACGCTGCGGCTGATGCTTATGAAGGGATTGACAGCTTCGAAGAACAAGGTGCACAAGAAAATATTCGGTCGGTTGCATCACTTTACACAAATTATATGCAAATCGTTGCAATTGCTGGATCTGGTATTAAAACAATTGAAGATTTAAAAGGTAAAAGGGTTGCAGTTGGTGCGCCGGCATCCGGAACAGAAATAAGTGCTAAACGTATATTTGCTGCTTACGGTATGACGTACGATGATATTAAAGCGGACTATCTATCCTTTTCAGAAGGTGTAGAAGGAATGAAAAACGGAAATATTGATGCAGTTGTTATTTCTTCCGGACTTCCAAACGCTGGAGTTTTAGAGCTAGCTACAAGCAAAGATATTGTAATTGTGGAAATCGAAGAAGATAAAGTTTTAGAAATGCAAAAGGATTATCCAACATTTTTCCCGACAATTGTCCCCAAAGATGTTTACGAGGGAATGGAAAAAGACGCGAATACGCTCGGTGTCAACAACGTTTTAATTACACATAAAGATGTTTCTGACGATGTTGTATATGCAATGACAAAAGCGTTGTTTGAAAATATTGATCAACTACAAAATAGTCACAACGCAGCTAAGGATATAGATGTAAAAAAAGCATTAGAAAGTCTTCCCGCACCTCTTCATCCGGGAGCGAAAAAGTACTTCGATGAAGAAGGAGTTACGGAGTAATTCCACTGCTATATGAAAAAGTTTATAATAATTATGCTTTTCTTATTGGTTGGAACCGGAACTTTTATTATTCCGGTCCAATCCGGTTTTTTATTAACAATAAATGAAAAAGAAACTGTTCTTTTTGTACCGAATAAAACAAAGGAAATGACCGTTGGATGGCGTCATTCAGTGGAGTTGACTCCATGGGAAGAGACGTATCAAGTTATAGAAAAAGGAAACTTGTCCCTTGAATCAACGATTTATATGTCCTATGGAGCAGGTACTCCAGATACGGAAGGGGTAGTAGAGCTGCTTCCGAATGGTTTTATGCGTGTTACGGGAATCGAACGAATCATCCCAAGTTACTCACTTATGTATATTCCAATATCACAATACTATGTGAAAATTAATAACAAAAAGTATATACTGAGCGATTTTGTCCCTGAATATGAAAATGTTAAAATTCATTATAAAGTTTTGAGATTGCATGATTGGATTTATTTAAAATTTAAAGGGCGAGGGTGATAGTTAGATGAGTAAAGAATATCTTGATAAACAAATAGATGATCCACCAGAAATTGATAGTCAAAAAATTATGGAGAAGTTTGATACGGAATCACGTTACAGGAACCTAAATATTCGCTGGATGGTTCAGCTCGTTACAATATTATCTGTTGGTTTAGCTCTATTTCATCTTATTACTTCATTTACGGGACCCTTTATTACGTTACAACATAGGGCACTTCATACAGGTGTGATTATGGCCCTTGTATTTCTGTTATATCCGTCTAGAAAAAAAGCACCACAACAACGGGCAACAATTATTGACTTTTTGTTGGCCATCTTATCTATTGCAACAATTGTTTATATATTTGTAGATTACCTTGGTATTGTTCAACGTGCCGGACTTCCAAATCAATCCGATCTTATTTTTAGTTTCTTGATGGTGATGCTAGTTCTTGAAGGTGGACGCCGTGTAGTAGGAACGGGATTAACGATATTAAGTTCTCTATTTTTACTGTATGCATTTTTCGGACCATACTTACCAGCAGTAATCGCACACCGTGGTTATTCATTCGATGACATCATTACGTATATGTATTTAACGACAGAAGGAATTTATGGAACAGCAATCGGGGTTTCAGCAACATATATTTTCTTGTTTGTTTTATTTGGCGCCTTCCTGAACCGAACAGGTATGGGACAACTATTTAATGATTCAGCCATGGCGATTGCGGGTAAAAGTTCAGGTGGACCTGCAAAAGTGGCGGTAATTTCCAGTGGGTTTCTAGGTTCTATCAATGGATCGGCAATTGCTAACGTTGTAACGACAGGGGCATTTACGATACCGCTTATGAAAAGAACTGGTTATTCCAAAAACTTCTCCGGCGCGGTTGAAGCAGCCGCTTCCGTTGGTGGACAAATACTTCCGCCTGTAATGGGAGCTACAGCATTCATTATGGCGGAGACATTAGGAATGAAATACTCTGAAATTGCGCTTGCTGCAATAATTCCAGGATTACTATATTACATTGGAGTAATTACAGTTGTTCATTTACGTGCGAAAAAACTTGGTTTAATGGGATTATCCGCAAAAGAACTTCCGAATATAAAAGAAGTTATGAAAGAAAGAGGACATCTATTAATCCCACTCTTCATATTAATTTATATGCTATTTGGAGGATTTACACCCATTTACGCTGCGGCTTGGGCAATTATTTCAACAGTTGTCGTGGCCATGTTCAGAAAGTCGACACGAATGACTATTAAAAGTATCGCTCAGGCACTCGAAGAAGGAACACGTGCTGCACTTGGAGTAGCAATGGCTTGTGCGATGGTGGGACTTATTGTTGGTGTCGCATCACTTACAGGTTTCGGTTTGAAAATGACTTCGGCAATCTTAATTTTAGGACAAGATACACTTATTCTGACATTGTTCTTTACGATGCTTGCATCGATTGTTTTGGGAATGGGTCTTCCATCGATTCCGACGTATATTATAACGTCATCTATGGCAGCTCCAGCTTTAATGCAATTTGGAATAGAACCTTTCGTTTCACATATGTTCGTGTTCTATTTTGGTGTTTTTGCAAACTTAACACCCCCAGTGGCGCTTGCGGCATTCGCTGGAGCAGGGATAGCTGGTGGGGATCCGAACAAAACCGGATTTATTTCGCTTAAACTTGCAGGAGCTGGAATTCTTGTTCCGTACGTATTTGTTTATGCACCTGCACTTCTTATGCAAAATGCCGGGTGGGGAGAAATTGCCTGGGTTTCCATCACAACATTAATTGGAATTCTAGCACTTGGAATTGCATTTGAAGGTTATCTCTTTACGGAAATGACTTCCGTTTTTCGGGTAGTTGCTGGAATTAGTGCACTTTCATTGGTGATACCAAACGTTGCGACAGATGCAATAGGACTTGGTTTGTTTGCTGTATTAATCCTCGTTCAGTTTATCCGGAGAAAGAAAGAGTTCGTTGCAATCACATAAAATAGTAGAAAACCAAAACAGAAGGCACTAAAAATGTGTGAATATGTTCATAAAAGACAATTAAAACCTAGTAAAAGTCCTTGGGGTCCTGAAGATGAAATTGGTCGTCTGAATCTGATTGCTTCTGAATCAAAAGAAAAAGTAATGAAATCGATTGATATGACAAGAACATTCTAAAGGAGCGACTGGTGCACCACTTCAACCAATCGTATTTCCAATCGCAAAATAACCTTAGAAAGTATGTGAGAAGATGGAAACCGGATTCAAGACATATACAATCGCGGAATTAAGTGAACTAATTAAAAGTAAGAAAGTGTCGCCTGTTGAACTTGTGCGGGAGACTCTTGATGATATTAAAGGAAAAGATGGGCTGTTAAATTCATTTATTACAGTGATGGAAGAACAAGCACTAGAGGCTGCTCATTTGGCAGAACAGCAGATGATGAATTCGGACATAAAAAGTCCGCTTCACGGGATTCCAATTGGCGTGAAAGATATGATTGATACAAAAGATTGTCGAACGACGATGGGGTCCAGTTTATATGAAAACTTTTGTCCGATAGAAGATGCAACGGTTGTTACTCGTTTGCGGGATGCAGGGGCAGTTGTGATTGGTAAACTAAATACGCATGAATTTGCTTACGGAACAACCGGTGATATATCTCACTTCGGTCCGGTGCACAATCCATATGATCTAACTAAAATTACAGGCGGATCGAGTAGCGGTTCGGGAGCAGCTATTGCGGCGGGTTTATGTTACGGGGCATTAGGGACGGATACAGGAGGTTCAATTCGGATCCCTTCGTCGTTCTGTAATGTCACGGGAATGAAACCGACGTTTGGTTTAGTAAGTGCGAATGGTATCTATCCGCTTAGTAAAACGATGGATCATCCGGGTCCAATGACGAAAACGGTGCATGATAACGCACTCATGTTAAATGCACTCGCGGGATTTGATTTGAACTATCAATTTTCAGTTCGACGAAGTGAGGAAGATTACACGTCTCGAATGGCCGAGGGATTGGCCGGGGCTATCATTGGGGTTCCGACATCTTTTTTCTTTGACGGAATTGATGATGAAATAAAAGAAGCTATAGACTTAGTACTTTCTGTTTACCGAAGTCTTGGAGCGGAAATCAGACCGATTGATTTGCCGAATCTAGAAAAGTACATGCATGCACATCGAGTCATACTTCAAAGTGAAGCGTACTCTGTCCATAAGGAACATCTCGAGAAATACACAGATACTTGGAAAAGTGAAGTGATTGAACGACTACTTGCTAGTTCCAATGCCACTGCATTTGAATATATTGAAGCCCAAACTTTAAAGAGAGAAGCAATGGCCCAATTTGCGGATGTCTTTAAAGAAATAGACGTTCTAATTACGCCGGTTACTTCTGTAATGCCAACGACTATTGGTGAAAGAAACATATCGATAAATGGAGAAACAGTTCACGTCTTTTCTATGTTAAACAAATTATCAGGCCTCGCAAATCTAACAGGTCTCCCGGCAATGTCAGTACCAAGTGGATTTTCAAAAGATGGTATGCCAATTGGTTTTCAATTAATAGGAAAAGCATTCGACGAAAGCAATTTGTACCGTTTTGCATATGCCTATGAACAAGAACTTTTGTCGGACGTCGGTTCGTAAAAGGTTAGTTTGCGAAGTTTGTCGAAATGTTTTTTGGATATTTAAGGCTATCTGTTGTATAATTAGTTAGAAAATACTGAATTATATTTCGACTTGAATCGGGCTATATTGACTCTTAAGAACAACGATTTCACATGTAAAGTAGTTTGTCACTACTTACTTCCGGTGAAACGCAAGCAATCTATGCTAACAAAACTGTAGAATCTACTGATCAAAAAGTAGATCGTGACCAGTTAAATTACTCCAATTACGATTGGATAATTTGCCTGGTTATTTTTATGTAAAAAGAAGATATGTCTATTAAAAGATAGCTAAAAGGGGGGAGATAATTTGTCGAATTATCGTTTTGCAGTCGATGTTGGAGGTACGTTTACCGATGTATTTGTTTTTGATGAAAAAAAGAAAGAAATGTTTATTACAAAAGTAGCCTCCACGCCTTCGAGTCCTGAAAAAGGGATTATGGAGGGCGTTCGAAAAACTGGGTTATCTGGTAAAGACATATTGCAATTTTCACATGGCACAACTGTTGGAACGAATGCCTTAATCGAAAGGAAATTGCCTAAAACTGCACTTGTTACAACAAAAGGCTTTCGCGATGTAACTGAAATACGTGATGGGACAAGATTGGATTTATGGGATGCATATAATGATGTTGCGCCGCCTTATATTAAACGTCGCGACCGATTTGAAGTAACTGAACGAATGGATTATACGGGCACTGTGTTGGAAGAGATTGATCCTGAAGAAGTGCGAACTTTAGCTATTAAACTAAAAAAACGCGGTGTTGAATCAGTTGCGATTTGCTTTATTAATGCGTATATCAATGGAGAAAATGAAGTTTTGGTGAAAAAGATTCTTCAAGAGGAATTGGGCGACGTCTATATTTGTGCATCGAATGATGTGTTACCCGAAATATTTGAGCATGAACGAATGAGTACAACAATTGTTAACGCTGTACTTGGACCGACTGTCAGCAATTATATTAAAAGGCTAGAAGGGGAAATGGAAGAAGAAGGTTATGAAGGGGATATATTAGTCCTTCACTCCGGCGGAGGTGTGATGACTTCTGAAACTGTGCCTCGATATGCCGCGCGCTTAGCGAGTTCGGGAATTGCAGCAGGTGCGATTGCGAATAAAATATTGCCGAAGTCTACCAGGCAATACCGGGATATGCTTATGGAAAGAATGGTGCCGCACTGGAGCTAAGTACTACATCAAGACCATACTAGGGGGAATTTATAATGGAAAACTTGATCGAATTGGACAAAAAGCATTTTATTCATCCGACATCATCTATCAAGGACCAACAAGCAAAAGGGGCAAAAATCATTATCGAAAAAGGAGAAGGCATCTATTTAACGGACAAGACGGGGAAAGTATTTATCGATGCGATGTCTTCGTTATGGAATGTCAATATTGGACATGGACGAAAAGAGTTGGGCGAAGCTGCGAAAGAGCAGATGGATAAACTAGCATTTAGTTCTGCATTTTCAACGTTCAGTCATGAGCCAATTATTCAGTTGGCGAAAAAGATTGCTGATCTAGCACCACCAAGCTTAAACGCAACGTTTTTTACTTCAGGCGGTTCGGAATCGAATGATTCTGCGTTTAAACTAGTTCGTCACTATTGGAGAATTCAAGGTCAACCTGAACGAAATAAAATTATTTCTCTTAAGCGTGGGTATCACGGAGTTGCTGCGGGTTCGACAAGTGCAACGGGAATTCCAGAGTTTTGGGATATGGCGGGTCAACAACAAACTGGGTTTGTCCATGCAGAAACACCTTACTGGGAAGGAACTGAAGGGTCTATTGCTTCCATTCGGGCGGTAATTGAAGCGCAGGGCCCTGAAACGATTGCGGCATTTATTGCTGAGCCGATTCAAGGGGCGGGTGGAGTTCTTATTCCACCAAATGATTACTTTAAAGAAATTCGAACAATTTGCGATGAATACGGCATTGTATTTATTGCAGATGAAGTAATTACTGGGTTTGGTCGAACAGGGACGATGTTTGGACTTGAACATTGGGGTGTTGAACCAGACATGATGACGTTTGCAAAAGGGGTCACGAGTGGTTACTTCCCACTAGGCGGCGTCATCGTATCGGACAAAATCCACGACGTTCTAAAAGAGAAGTCGGAAGGGACATTGTTCCACGGATTTACGTACAGTGGGCATCCAACAGCAGCTGCAGTGGCGTTGAAAAATATTGAAATCATTGAAAATGAAGGACTTGTTGAGAACTCTCGTAAAATGGGCGAGCTGTTACTCGAAGGGTTCAAAGAGATAAAAGCGGGCTTAAAAATTGTTGGGGATGTTCGTGCAGTCGGTCTACTTGGGGCAGTCGAGCTTGTTGAAGATCCTAAAACAAATAAACGATTTTCTTCGGATTTGAAGGTTGCGGCGAAAGTGATTGAGGCGTTGCATGAACGCGGCGTTATCTGTCGCGCGGTTACTTATGAGAGTACGGATATTATTTGTTTCTCACCACCGCTAACAATTAACGAAGAACAAATCAAGACACTTGTAGAGAAATTACATGATTCGATTGCATCAGTCGAAAGTGAATTAAGTGTCAATATATAAAATTTACTATATATGTTGAACTTATGAATCAGAACATGAATCCAGCACAGATGTCTACCGGTATAGCCGAAGCGATAATACTAGGGAGGGATATAGTATCAATCCCTTCCTAGTGGTTTTCTAGTTGGCTTATCGTGCGGAGGCATCTCCTAGCGCCAAGCGAATTTAGAAGGATCCTTTATTTCAACGCTATATAGATGAATTCCATTTTTACTTCAACTGGGGGGAACGTAATGGAAGATCAGAAATTATTGAAAGTATTGGGGAATAGGGACGTTCTTGCTTTAGCATTTGGTGCGATGATTGGTTGGGGATGGGTCGTAACTGCGGGTCTTTGGATCACTGAAGCCGGATCAGTAGGAGCGATTATAGCTTTCTTAATCGGGGGAATGATGGTTGTATTTGTTGGACTTACCTATGCAGAATTGGCTTCAGCCATTCCGCTCGCAGGTGGGGAATTGTTTTATACATTTAAAGCGATGGGAAGACTTCCATCCTTTATAACCACCTGGGCAATTGTGCTTGGGTATGTGTCTGTAGTTGCTTTTGAAGCGGTTGCACTTCCTACTGTATTTGAGTACATCGTTCCCAATTACAGTGTTGGGTATATGTATACAATTGCGGGATGGGATGTCAACTTCACTTGGGTAGCAGTAGGCGTACTCGGCTCGATATTCATCGCTTGGGTTAACTTTAAGGGGATTAAGTTAGCAAGTTTCGTTACGTTTCTTCTAACATTATTAATAATAATAGCCGGGGTTTTGTTAATTACCGGTAGTTCAATCGCGGGAAATGCTGCAAATATGCAGCCATTGTTTGAACAGGGTTCCGTTGGAATATTAATCGTTCTTATAATGACGCCGTTTATGTTTGTTGGTTTTGATATTATTCCACAAGCGGCAGAAGAAATTAATCTACCGAGGAAAAGAATTGGTCAATTATTAATTTTTTCCGTTATTCTTGCCATCGTTTGGTACATAGCCATTATATTTGGTGTGTCACGTGTCCTGACTCCAACGGAAATAAACAATTCAAACTTAGTTACAGCCGATGCAATGGCAAAAGCTTTTGGCGGCAGTAAAATGATGGGGAACATCCTTGTACTCGGCGGGGTGGGCGGTATTTTAACAAGCTGGATTGGTTTCTACGTTGGTGGAAGTCGCGCGATTTATGCACTTGCGAAAGCTGGAATGCTTCCTGCATTCCTTGGGGATTTACATCCAAAACATAACACGCCTCATAAGGCAATTATGTTAATCGCTGTACTGACAACGATGGCCCCGTTATTTGGTCGACCAGCCCTCGTTTGGTTAGTCGACGCGGGTGGACTTGCCTTAGTCATTGCTTGGTTCATGGTTGCGGCATCGTTTTTAATTCTCCGAAAGAAGGCGCCGGAGATGGAACGACCATTTCTTCTTCGCGGAGGTAATGTAGTTGGTTGGGTAGCTGTACTTATGTCAGTCGGTATTTGTATTTTGTATATGCCAGGAATGCCGTCAGCGCTTATTTGGCCGTATGAGTGGGTCATTGTTATTGTGTGGGCTTTATTAGGAACCATTTTTTATAAAGTATCGATGTCCAAATATGGAACCGCGAATTCGGACGCGCATATGAACAACGAGTTAGACCGTATTTTCAAAGAAGGTAACGAATAAAAAAATTGAAATTCATTCAAATAAATAAGTTGGGGAGTGCAAACTAAATGAGAAATAATTTAATGTACATTAACGGGGAATGGGTCGGGAAAGATCTTGAGAAATTGGAAGTTGTTAATCCAGCGAATGGTCAAGTTGTTGGGACGGTTCCAATTGGTGGAGAAGCTGAAGCGAATGAGGCAATTGACAGCGCACATGAAGCTTTTCAAACATGGTCACAAACGACTGCTTATGAACGAGCGACGTATTTGAAAAGATTGAATGATCTTATTTTGAAAAACCAAGAAGAATTGGCGCAAGTGATGACGATTGAAATGGGCAAGCCAATTAAAGAATCGAGGGGGGAAGCAGCCTCCTCCGCCACATATATTGAATGGTTTGCGGAAGAAGGGAAACGAATTTATGGTGAAACGGTACCTTCCCATATCGCGAATAAACGAATGCAAGTTTGGAAAAAACCTGTTGGGGTAGTTGCCGCAATTACGCCGTGGAACTTTCCAGCGGCTATGTTAACACGTAAAATGGGTCCGGCTTTGGCAGCGGGTTGTACAATTGTTATTAAACCGTCCGGGGAAAGTCCGTTGACGGCAGTTAAGTTAGTAGAGTTATGCGAAGAAGCTGGTTTTCCAAAAGGTGTTGTGAACTTAGTGACGGGTTCTTCATCGAAAATCGGAAAAGCGATGATGGAAAACGATAAAGTCCGAAAAGTAACATTCACTGGATCCACCGAAGTCGGTAAGCTGTTAATAAGACAAAGTGCAGATCAAGTGAAACGCCTATCTATGGAGCTTGGTGGACATGCACCAATCATTGTTTTGGATGACGCCAATGTAGAGACTGCCGTAAAAGGTGCGATTGCTTCGAAGTTTAGAAATGCGGGTCAAACTTGTGTTTGTGGAAATCGGATTTATGTGCAATCTGGCATTCACGATGAATTTGTGGAGAAATTTACGGCTGCTGTAAAGCAATTGAAAATAGGGGACGGCATCAATGATGAAGTAGATATTGGTCCATTGATCAATCAAAGCAGTGTGGACAAAGTATCTCGTCACGTTGAAGACGCCGTTTCTAAAGGTGCATCTTTGTTAACGGGTGGAAAAGAGTTAACAGATGAAAACGGAACTTTTTATACGCCAACGGTCATTAGTGGAGTTGATCCATCAATGATTATTATGCAAGAAGAAACATTTGGACCGGTTGCCCCGATTCAAAAAATCGAGACGATAGAAGAAGCCATTCAATTAGCAAATGATACAGAATATGGATTGGCAGCTTATGTTTTCACTGAAAGTGTTTCTAAAGGAACGCTTTTAATCGAAAAATTGAATTTTGGAATTGTTGGTTGGAATGATGGCACGCCGTCAGCTGCGCAAGTTCCTTTTGGTGGCATGAAAGAAAGTGGATTAGGTAGAGAAGGCGGACACGAAGGATTGGAAGCGTTCTTGGAGACGCAGTATGTGGCGATTGGAATGGATTAACTAATATATATGTTGAACATATGAATACGTTTATAAACTGAGCGTAGGCGCCTTACGAGGTGCAGCCGAAGCTTATTTGACGGAATTCTTTAGTTCAGTTCATAGATGAAGACTTCTGGGACTCCGGCAGATTTAGAAACTTTCGGAGTCGTAAGTGTTAATAACGGATTCACATTATACAAAAGAGCCGGTAGACTATTTCCTAGTCTACCGGCTCTTTTTGCTTATACGTTCTCTTTGATTTTCGCCTCACTGAATTCCATGCAAAGTTCTGCAACGAATGCGCATTTCTCCGTGAATTTATTGAAAAGGATATGTTCGTTTCTTGCATGTGCACCGTCTCCTGGGATGCCTAGTCCGTCAATGGTAGGAATACCAAGCGGAGAGGTGAAGTTGCCGTCACTACCGCCGCCAACGCTAGATTCAGTGATGTTCATGCCGAGTTTTTGACCTGTACGTTGTGCAAGTTCAAATAGTCGTTTATTTTTCTCGTTTTTTTCAAGTGGTGGTCGGTTGATGCCGCCTTTGATTGATAAAGATACTCGATCGTCTTCAGCTGTTAACGATTGAATCACTTTCTCAATACGTTCGCCTTCCTCAGCGGAAGTTATTCTAAAGTCAACTTCAATCTTCGCTTTTTCAGGGACGACATTACTCGTTGAACCTCCATGAATTGTTCCTACGTTTACGGTCGTTCCAGTGGAGTAGTCCGTTAGCTTTTCAAGCTTCACAATAAGCTTTGCAATTTCAACGATGGCATTCACGCCGTCTTCGTGGTGATTTCCTGCATGTGCACTTTTACCAGTCACTTCGATATCGAATCGACCGACGCCTTTTCGTTCAGTTTTTAGTGCGTCTGTATGTGCTTCCGCTGGTTCCATAACGAAAACTGCATCGCATGTTTTGGCGACGGTTTCAATGATGTCTCTAGAAGATTCACTTCCCGTTTCTTCATCTGCGGTAAAGAGAAAAACGGGTGAGAAAGGAAGTTCTTTTTCTACGTGCAGTAACGAATCGATTGCCCAAATCGAAGAAATAAGTCCGGCTTTCATATCGAAAATACCTGGTCCGTATATCGTATCGCCTTCTTCTACAATTTGTAATTCGCCTTTATTCCAAACGGTATCGTAATGGCTCATTAAAAGAATTCGGGGTTTCGAATCGTCTTTGATTTCATAAAGGAGATGGGTTCCATTTCCTTCTGATTTGAATTCTTGTAATGTAAACCGATCCGCAAAATGTTTCTGGAAGATTTCTTTTACTACTAGCTCACATTCTTTTAACAATTGAATATCGTGGCTTGGTGATTCTGCTTTGACAAGTGTAAGTAAATCTTGTTTAATATGCTCTTCATTGGCAAATAAAAATGTATGGCTCGTCTCTGTACTCATTATGTGCACCTCTTTGTAGTAGTTATTGTCTACCTTTCATTATACAGACAAATCTACCTAGTTCAATAACTCGGGAGAAGACTATTGACTTGAAAATGGATTACGAATAGTGTGA
This sequence comes from Sporosarcina sp. G11-34, assembly GCF_026931025.1. Lineage (NCBI taxonomy): Bacteria > Bacillati > Bacillota > Bacilli > Caryophanales > Caryophanaceae > Sporosarcina > Sporosarcina sp. G11-34. Next base: position 125,413 of record NZ_JAHNZW010000002.1, read on the forward strand.
TAAGTAAGTTAAAGCAAAAGGGTTAACTTATTCGGGAATTTTAAGAGGGGGAAAGAATAAATGGTAAAACAACTAACGAGTGAGCGTTTTGAAAAATTAAAAGAAAAACATCCGAAATTATATGATGCGATTGTTTCAAACTACGAAAAGTTTGTCGAAATTCGTCGGGATTTGCGAAAGCATCCCGAATTAGCTTTTCAAGAAAAAAGAACATCCAAAATTGTTGCTTCTTACTTGAAGTCATGGGGCTATGAAGTACAGGAGGGTGTCGGGGGAACGGGCGTTATTGGTGTTTTGAAAGGACGACAAGCTGGCCGTGTGATTGGGTTACGTGCTGATATGGATGCACTGCCAATGCCAGATGAAATTGACAAAGAATACCGGAGCATCAATGAAGGCGTTGCGCATACGTGTGGACATGATGTGCATACGACAAATTTGTTAGGTGTTGCGAAGGTGTTTTCTGAAATTGGTTTGGAAAAAGGGACACTTAAACTTATTTTCCAACCGGCTGAAGAAGTCGGATTAGGCGCGAAAAAAATGATTGAAGATGGCGTGCTTAAAAATCCGGAAATGGATTTGATTGCGGGACTCCACGTCGCTCCAGTGTTAAAGGTCGGTGAGTTTTCAGTTTCAAACGGCATTTATAGCGGCGGGGCTGTTGATTTATTTGAACTAACGGTTTCAGGAAAAGGTGGGCATGCCGCACATCCACATTTGGCGGTAGACGCTGTCATGATAACCGCACAAGTTCTAGTCGCACTACAACAAATTGTAAGCCGTCAAATTGATCCAGTAGATTCGGTTGTTCTTAGTGTTGGCCAAATCCAAGGCGGTACAAAAGGTACAATTCTACCGGATTCAGTTACTGTCAACGGGACTGTACGCACATTGAATCCGAAGACGAGAGAAGGAATGGAAGAACACATTAACCAAGTTGCAACAAATGTTGCGTCTGCGTTCGGTGGCATATGTGAATTGAAATATGACTACGTTGTTCCATCATTAAAAAATGATGAAGAATCAAAAGAGTTTTTCGTTCGTACAACAACTGCTACATTTGGCTCGGATGCCGTTCTTTTTTCCAATCCGTCAATGGGCGGGGAAGACTTCGCCTTTTTCTCCCAAGAAGTACCCTCTGTGTTTTTCCGATTAGGTACAAACTCAGGGGCCTCAACATCCAATGGGATTCACACTACCGAATTCAATGTAGACGAAGAGGCGATGATGTTTGGAATTGGTGCATTTTGTAATTTAGCAATTACTTATTTGGGTGAAAAATAAAGTATCCGATTTTATATACATTGAACTAACGAATCTAAACTTCTGGTTCAATAGGGATGCCTTATTGAAACACGTCCATATAAGTGAAAAAAGTTATCCCCATCTATGGTTTGCACATAGATGGGGATAACTTTTGTAGAAAATCAAGAGGATATTTTAATAATATTACCTAAGGAACGGCTGTTGATTTCGGTTTCTAATAATTTTATAAAGTCGTAGTTCAGACCTAAATTAATCGCATGATAATAGGATTCAATCAACAACTTATCTGACATATTGGCCACCCAAAAACCCCCCTAACTTTTTTCTAGTAAGATGTAATAATCTATGGAATTCATTCATATAATGATAAGTGATCTAGCTGTATCTATAATCTATCAGAAATACAGGTTTGGAACAACCGTTCCTTTATCCACAAGGGGTATAGGATAACTTGTGCACAACTTGTTCATAATGTGTGAATCTCTATGCGTGGACATGTGTATAACGTTAGTAAACTTATCCACATATTTATAAAACGCGAAAATTGTCGAAAGATTTCTTTAATTTACTTGATTTTTGATGATTGGGAATCCCAAAAAAAGAAGCCACTCTACGTAGAGTGGCTTCTTTTTTTGGATTCTTATTTGAAATTGTGTACTACATCGATAGGTGAGCTGTATGCTCTCATTTTGGGTAGTTCATCATAAGATGCACCTGCAGTATCACTTAGTAAGCCGCCGCCCAAGATTGTTACTAATAATAGTACTGATAAGATTTTTTTCATTATAAATCCTCCCATTTTTCAATTTTTCGATAAGTGTAACCGTATCTATTCGCTTCTTTATAACAAATAGATGATTGTTTATATTTTCTGTTGCTGAAATACCAATCGGCTAGTGCAATATAATACTTATGAACATGTTGATAATCTTGCAAACTTTTAAAGTGTTCAATGGCTTGTTCGGCAATCGTTTCGGATAAGCCTTGTTTGCTGTGAATGGATTTGTAAAATTTGAAGTGATGGTAATAAGAAGTCAGGTTTTCATCATTCAATTGTAAAAGAAGTGCAGTTCCTTTATCGCACCAAACAGAGACAAGGCTCTTGTTATTCATTTTTGAATACTCCACAACTAAGTTTAAAACAGAGATAAGTTTGCTTTGTTTATCTGTTTTATACTCAATGCTTTTATTGAAGTAATGAATGGCTTCTTCGGTCTTCTCTGTAATGCTATATAAAGAACCCAAGTTGTGATAAATGATCCCTTTGTGACCATGCAAATTGAATTCAATACATATTTGTTGCGCTTTTAAATAGCATTCCAAAGCTTCCTGAAATTGTTCGCTTTTTTTATGAGTAACGCCAATAAGAACATAACAATCGAGTACTCTTTTCATTTGAAAATTTTCTTTGAAAAAATCAAGCGCTTTTCGTATATATTCAATGGAAATAAAAACACGGTTATCAGCTGTGTAGGCAAGGCCTAACATATAGTTTAACTCTGCTTTTTCCCAATCTTCCAATGTAATCGTATTTACCGCTAAAATGACATCTTCAAAGTATTCAATGGCCTTTTTGCGGTTTTTTATCGCATAATAATAAAGTGCCTTATTTACTTTGAACAAATAAATTTGCATTGTGTTGAAGTTTGCGCTCGCTTTATCGAGGTCATCGATTTCTTTTTTGCGGACTTCTAAGTCTTCACCTAAAATAAGTTGGAACCTAAGTACAATGAGTAAGTATGTGTAGTAAAGGGAATCGTTTTCGAATAATGAACTTTGTTGGATTACGTACTCCAACTTTTGTTTAGTGAAGTTATCGTCTCTAGTTGTAATAACTGCTTTATAGTTTTCATTTAATAGTTTTAAGAACTCGATTTCGGTTTCTTGATCACTTTTCTGTAGCATGTCTATATCTATACCTAGTTTGTTGAATAATAAAGTAGTTACTTGTTCGCTCGGGCAAATTAAATTTCTTTCGATTTTGGATAGGTACGAAGGAGTACAGATCGCCTTAGCCAAAACGACTTGTTTCATCTCTTGTCGAATTCGTTCAGCCCTTATTAAATGCCCAACATTCATTATCGGATCCCTCTCTTTATATTATAGTACAAATTTACCATAATTCAAAATAATAATTGTGTGAAATAAATTATTGAAAACGTGAAAAAAGACGTATTTCAGAAAAAAATGTCCCAACTTAATTATCTTTTAAGGTTAACTATCCCGTGTTATGGTTAGTTTAATGATAGAAAGTATTTGTAATGATAAGTGGAATTGAATATATGTTAGAAGTGAAAGACGTTGTATATTGTAATGATCAAAAAGTATGGCTACTAAAGACTATCATAGGGTAATCATTAGAATTGAATGAATCCATTATACCATTATGTTGAAGGGAGTATGATGATTAGATGGCAACGACAAGTATACGGTATGAAGATGAACCAAAAGACATGGAAATAGTTAAGTTGAAAGAAGAACTAAAGGAATTTGTGATTAATATGAAATCGAGGGGTTTTTTATCCTCAGTAGTCTTTGAAGAATTGACGGACAAGTATGAAGGAACATATATTGATTAATGAAAAGATCCGCTAAAGGCGTCTACTCAGACCCCTTTGGCGGATTTTTTAATTTCTATTTAGTCTTAGAACAAAATTGTCCAAGGCCAGACAACCTCGTTATCGATTAGTTGAGTAAGGAAACCCCGGATTGAATGGCCGCCCGACCAACCGCTTCTGCAACTACTTCAGTAATTCGTTTGTCGAATGCATCGGGAATAATATAATCATCCCTTAGGTCTTCTTCTTTTATTAACGAAGCAATTGCGTAAGTTGCGGCAAGTTTCATCTGCTCATTAATATCCGTTGCTCGAACATCCAACGCGCCCCGGAAAATACCCGGGAATGCCAATACGTTATTGACTTGGTTTGGATAATCAGAACGTCCCGTAGCGATAATTCGTACCCCGAATTCTTTTGCTTCGTCGGGCATTAGTTCTGGCGTAGGATTTGCAAGTGCAAAAACAATCGGGTTTTCATTCATACAGTCGATTAATTCTTTTGTCAAAAGGTTGGCGACTGACACGCCAATAAAGACATCTGCACCGAGCATGGCATCTTCCAAGGCACCTTGTTCAAGTGATCGGTTTGTGATTTCAGCCATTTCATTTTTCACTGTGTTCATGCCTTCTTGACGACCTTTGTAAATGATTCCTTTTGAATCACACATGATAATGTGTTCAATGCCGATCACTTTTAGTAGTTTAACAATCGCAACACCCGCGGCACCCGCACCATTGACTACAACTTTTATGTCGCTAGTTTTTTTATCGACAACTTTGAGTGCGTTAAGTAAACCCGCGCCTACTACGATTGCGGTACCATGTTGGTCGTCATGGAAAACGGGAATATTGCATTCTTCTCTTAGTCTTTTTTCAATTTCAAAACATCTTGGAGCAGAAATGTCTTCTAAATTAATGCCGCCAAAAGTTGGGCTAATCGCTTTTACGATGTTAACAATCTCATCGACATCTTTCGTATCCAAGCAAATTGGAAAAGAATCAATGTTTGCAAACTTTTTAAGTAGCAACGCTTTCCCTTCCATTACAGGAAGTGCTGCTTCGGGTCCAATATCACCCAAACCTAATACAGCTGTTCCATCTGTAACAACAGCTACCAAGTTTCCCTTAATTGTATATTCGTATACGGCAGAAGGGGTCTTTTGAATTTCTAAACAGGGCTCCGCAACCCCAGGTGAATAGGCCAAGCTTAAATCTTTGCTATTTTCTAAAGGAACTTTAGAAACGATTTCCATCTTTCCTTTACGGGCTTGGTGCATTTGTAAAGCAGAACTAAGTGTTTTTACCATGAAAGATCCCCATCCCATCTTGATGTTGTTTTTTAGAGTATTCTAATTAATAGCACGAAAGACCAATAAATACAATGAAAATAAACTTTTTTATTGTAAACGGAGATTGAAAGGTGCCCAAAAAGAACATTAGAAAGTGCTTTCATCGTTGTGAAATAAAGATTCAAAGAAGTTTCTGTTCGTTGGGGAAAAATATTAGGCTATACGGGTTGAATTGAAGAATGTGACACCTAGTTGATTGTAGTGAAGGGCGTCCGCTCGCAACCGAAATCAACAGCTCGATAAAACTATCATCATTGGTCTTGCTATGCTTGACGGAAAATTAGAAAAACAGTTATGATGAAAAGTAGATTGTTCAAACGGGGAAGGCTGAAAGCTATGACGATTTCTTTGAATAAAGAGTGGAAAATGTATATAGCGATTGCATTTGCCGTTGTTGGTTTCCTAATTATGTCTATTGGATTACCAGATACGTTTTCCACTTCTGCAAAAATGATGACTGGGATTATTACATTTGGAATTATTTTATGGACATTTGAACCAATTCCAATAGGACTTACCGCACTAATTATCTTATTACTAATGCTTATATTTAATGTGGCTGATATGGCTATAATTTTTAGCGGTTTTTCTTCACCGGCTACGTATTTAATTGTTGCGGGTATGATGCTTGCAACAGCCGTAAACGAAACATCACTCATTAAGCGGATATCGTACAAAATAGTAAAGAAGTGGGGGAGTGATGCAAAAGGATTATTAGGGAGTATTATTGTTATTCAGCAAATACAAGCATTTTTTATCCCATCGACAGCTGTTCGATCGGCCCTTATGTTGCCAGTTTCTACGATGATTATCGAAACGGTAGATGCAAAGCAAGGTAGTAATTTGCGGAGAATGCTCATGCTAGGTGTGGCGTATGGTGGTGTGATTAGCGGTACAGCTGTTATGACCGCAGCGATTGGAAATATTTTAACCGTAGAACTGCTTAATCGTTTTTCGGGAATTAAAATAACGTATTTCCAATGGTTTTTCTATACGTTTCCTTTATGGCTTATTTTAATACCAACTATATGGATTTTGTTGTTGAAGATGTTTCCATTGCCAAAAGAGCATCAATCCTTTCCGATCATTGAAGCTGAAATGGCTGAAAGAATTGAAAAATTGGGACCGGTCAATCAGAAAGAAATCCGTTGTTTAGTCATTTTGATCGTCCTTGTTGGTTTATGGTTGACTGAGCCGCTTCACGGATTGCATCCTAGCGTTCCTGCTTTAATAGGTGTTGTCCTTATGACATTACCGAAAATCGGGGTTGCCTCTTGGGAAACCGTTGTGCAAATCAATTACAACACCGTTTTATTATTAAGCGTCACTTTATCGATGGGGTACACGTTTGTTGATTCGGGTGCAGCACATACCATTAGTGACTATTTGAGTGTGAATTGGTTTTTGGAATTAATTCAGAACCCGTTATTGGCGGTTATTGTTGTGATGTTGATTGCGCAAGTATTCCATAAAATGATATCGAACGTTTCGACGGCGGTTGTGACGCTAGTTCCAATCATAATTAGTGTCTCCGTCAATGCCGGAATCGATCCGCTTGCTGTTGGATTTGTGACGGGGTTAACTTGTTTGTTTGGTTATGTATTAGTCGTAGAATCCATGCCCAACTTGCTGGTGCATAGTACAGGAATGATTTCGCAAAAAGATTTTTTAAAACCTGGTTTGTATGCAACCTTCCTAACGATTCTTGCAACGATACTTGTTGCGACTACGTGGTGGAAATGGATTGGATTGATTTAATTTTATCAGCGCGTAAATAAAAAGTCCTCTTCAGCTTTAAAGCTGAAGAGGACTTTCTGACATTACTGAAATAAGTTAATAGTCGTAATGATAATCGGTATTGCAAAGACGTCAATCAAGAACGCGCCAACGATTGGAACGATAAGGAAAGCTTTTGTTGACGGTCCAAATCTTTCTGTGACGGCTGCCATATTGGCCATTGCGTTAGGTGTAGCTCCAAGTCCGTGTCCCGTGAAACCGGCGACCATAACCGCAGCATCATAATCTTTTCCAAGTAAGCGGAAAAGGACAAATATACCGAAAAGGACGATGAATACAACTTGTACAAAGACGATTACAAGTAATGGCAAAGCTAAGTCTGCAACTTCCCAAAGTTTGATACTCATTAGTGCCATCGATAAGAAAATGCCTAAAGTCACATCGCTCACTAATCCGATGCTTTTCATATCAACAATTTTTGGATTGAATTTATCGATAATGTTCCGAACAATAACCGCAAGGAACATCGCACCAACATAACCCGGAAGGACAAAGCCTGTTGCAGTAGAGAACAATTCACCTAAGTACGTTCCAAGTGCCATACAAAATGTAATAATTACAAGTTGCGTGAAAAATGTATCTGTATGGATTGGCTTTTCGTTTTCATCTAGAGTGAAATGCGAACCAACGGCTGTTTCCGAGGGTTTTAAATCGTGTTTTGAAATGAGGTGTTTGACAATCGGGCCACCAACAAGTCCGCCTGCAACAAGGCCGAATGTTGCTGCCGCAACACCGATTGAAAGTGCGGAATTGATACCTAACTCTTCAACTGTTTGACCGAATGCAGTTGCCGCACCGTGTCCGCCTTCCATTGATACGGCACCAGCCATCATCCCGATTAGTGGATGTAGATCGAATAAGTAAGCCATGGAAACACCAATCGTAGTTTGGGCAAGCGCTAAAAATCCGCAAGCGAGCCAGTAAACGACAAGTAGTTTACCGCCAAGTTTGATCAATTTAAAACTAGCGCCTAATCCAATTGTTGTGAAAAATGTAAGCATAAATAAACTTTGTAATGATGTATCAAGCGTAATGTGCAACCAGCCCAGTGATTTGAACAACGTTGCAAACAAGGCAAACAATAATCCGCCGACAACTGGAGCTGGGATGCAGAATTTCTTTAAAAACCCAACCCTTCTCGTTAAGACCATCCCTAAAACTAACAGTGCAATGGCTAGGAAAATGGTGGTGACTTGGTTAAGTTCTAGTGACATTTATGTTCCTCCCTAAAAATGAAGTAATGGCTTCGTTTGTTAAATAAGCGCCAAGTTTTACGGTGCGGTTATTTTCGTCTAACACAGGGTTTACTTCCGATATATCGAAAGAAAGTGTTTTCTTATGGGATGTGACGGTTTGAATAATCGAGCGCACAATTGCGGGATCCAATCCAAAGGGCGATGGGGCACTGACACCGGGTGCAAAAGCCGCGTTTAACACGTCTGTACATAATGTAAGCATGACAAAATCATGTTGGTCAATGAACTTTTCAAGTATCGTGTCGGTATTTCCAACCGCCATCGCTTCTTCGTAAATGTATGTTACGCCGAATTTGTCCGCTTTGTCGAAAAGCTCTTGCGTGTTGCCATAGCGCTGGATTCCGAGAACAAGATAATCCGTGCGCTCATCATTTTCAAGTATTTGTCTGAACATTGTTCCAGAAGAAGTCTGTTCTTCATAAGACCGAATATCAAAATGTGCATCAATATTAATAATGCCAAGGCTTGCATCTTCACCAATATATTTTCGTACGCCAGAATAATGTCCGTAAGCGGTTTCATGACCGCCGCCAAGAATAATCGGGGTTGTTGCTTTCGATAGTACGTTGAAAATTGTTTCGCCTAGTTCTTGCTGGGCTTTTTCAAGTTCGTTTCCTTGGCATGTAATATTTCCTAAATCGACAATTTGTTTTTCTATAGGAAACTTCCAAGGTAGCTTGGCAAGCTCTTTACGCAGTTCGTTTGGGGCGGTTGCGGCACCGAGTAATCCTTTGTTTCGGCGTACTCCTTCGTCCGATTCAAATCCAATAAGTGCACAAGTTTCATTGGACCCGGACAAGTTATCGACTGTTGCAGGCTCAATTACTTGGTGATACCGGAAACTAGCTCTATTTGTAAGGTGGTCTGTTCTTCCAGACCATATATTTTTAAAACTATTTTTCATAACTAAAACCTTCCTTTCTACATAACTTATTTGAAGTATATAGGAGTATATTTATAATTTCTAATATATAATTACTATTAAGTAATAGCTTGAACTTATAAGTGACGAAGGGAGGCTTATTATGGACTTAAAACAACTAAGTTATTTTGTGAATGTCGTTGATCAGATGAGTTTTTCGAAAGCGGCGCAAAAATTGCATATTTCCCAACCTTCGCTTAGCAATGCGATTAAAAGTTTGGAGAATGAGTTAGGATTTAAACTGCTTGAACGAACGACAAGAAATATTAGACTTACGGATGCGGGAAACGTTTTGTATGATCGAGCGCTTCATCTTTTGTTAGAAATGGATATTGTGGAAAAAGAAATGAAAGAAGTGAAGCTTGTAGGAAGTGGGGAGCTTCAAATTGGTATGATTGAATCGGTGAAGCACTGGATTCCAAAAGTAATTCACCGCTACGAGAACGAGTTTCCGAATATGCACATTACATTTACAGAAGTATTAGCAAGGGATGCCGTCAAAAAGTCGTTAAGGACGTATGCAACGCATTTCATTATTACAAATCAGCCAATCGACGAAGAAGATATCGAAACCATTCCTTTATACGAGGAAAACCTTGTTCTCGTCCTTCACGAAAGTCATCCACTCGTGAATAATGAATCAATCTTATTGAAAGCATTGGAGAATGAACAGTTCATCATTAGCAGTGAAGGGTTCCAAACGAGGGAAGATATACTGAGGGCATTTGAATTAGAAAAGGTGGAGCCGACCATTAAATTTGAAATTGAACGTTTCGAAACTGCCTTGAGTTTAGTCCAGGAAAACTTAGGTATTGCTTTGATGCCAGAAAACTATTTACAAGGTCGCCAAAACATGCAAGTTGTAAGTAAGATCATCGACTCTACGGCGCTAACGAGGACTGTCTATTTAACGCATATGAAAAACAGATATGTGTCCCCGGCCACGCAAGCGTTTATAGATGAAACCAAAAGTTTCTTTGGGAAGAGCCAATAGCCTTCGTTATCCAGTGGAAAATTATACAAATAAGCAAAACGGGAAAAAGTGACATACAATTGTTGATATACTATTCGGGTAACTATCTCAATATAATGGAGGAGAATTTGAATGATTATTAAAGAAATAACGATTCGGAAAATGAAAATGATGATGAAAAACCCATTTACGACGAGCTTTGGTACGTTTCAAGAAAAAGGCTTTCTTTTATTAGAGGTAAAAGATGAGCTTGGGAACACGGGGTGGGGAGAATCGGTTGCGTTTGAAGCGCCTTGGTATAGTGAGGAAACAACACAAACGAATTTACACATGATCCAAGACTTTTTAATCCCCCTTGTGTTAGAAAGAGAAATAGGGCACCCCGACGAAGTAAGTGAGTTATTCGGTGCGATTCGGAAAAATAATATGGCGAAATCGACTGTTGAAGGAGCCATTTGGGATTTATATGCGAAACGAAACAAAATGACGCTTGCCAAAGCATTAGGCGGCGAATTAAACCAAATCGAAGTCGGAATTAGTATTGGCATCGAAGAAAATGTAGCAGACTTAGTCGAAGTTGTTCGAGGCTTTGTGGAAGAAGGGTATAAGCGTATCAAAGTGAAAATTAAACCGGGCGCGGACATTGAAGTGTTGCGCGAACTAAGAAAGAACTTTCCAGATGTACCATTAATGGCAGACGCTAATTCAGCGTACACGCTGGATGATGTGGAGCTTCTTAAGCAGTTCGATGAATTCAATTTAACGATGATTGAACAACCGCTTGCATCGGACGATATTATCGATCATGCAAAATTACAAAAAGAACTTTCAACGCCGATTTGTTTAGATGAAAGCATTCATTCGCTCGAAGATACGAGAAAAGCGATTGAACTTGGTAGTAGTAAAATTATTAATATTAAAATTGGACGAGTTGGTGGATTGACGGAAGCGAAAAAGATTCACGACTTTTGTATGGAACGTAATATACCGGTTTGGTGTGGGGGTATGTTGGAGTCGGGAATTGGACGTGCGCACAACATCGCATTAACGACGCTTCCAAATTTCATTTTACCAGGAGATACAGCCGGGTCTTCACGTTATTGGGAGGAAGATATTATTTCACCCGAAGTCGTCGTCGAAAATGGTTATATTACCGTGCCGACCGATTACGGGATTGGATATGTTCCGAATCTTGAAGTGATGGCCAAGTACACTGTAGAAACAATGAATTATAAGGCGTAATCGCGACAAGGCAAAGCAGGGGTTACTGAAAATTATCTTTATTATCTTGAAAAGGCGTGAGTGCTGTTAAAATTGGGCTAATTGGTATCGGTACAATTGGGATGTTTTTATTGGAAACATTCAATAAGAATCAGTTATTACCCGGATACCGAGTTGAGTCGGTGTACGACAGTAGGGAAAAGTCGGTTGAAACTTTGCAACAACTCTCGACGACATATGCGTTGTCATCTTTTACTAAACTGGAATCTTTTTTGGAGTCAGATGTAGATATTATAATTGAGTGTGCAGGCATTCAAGTAGTTACACAATATGCAACCCGCATAGTTACTAAAAAAGATTTATTAATTACGAGTGTTGGGGCGTTAGTCGACATAGAATTGTATAACGAGTTAAGGACAACTTCTGCGTTAAATAATCGAAAAGTGTATTTACCGTCGGGAGCGATAGGTGGACTAGACATAATAAAAGCAGCAAAAGTGGCTGGCGGATTGGATGAAGTAGCTTTAGTGACACGAAAACCGCTCGCGGCATTATTAAACGAATCATTAACGAGAGAAACGATTTTGTTTGAAGGCACTGCAAAAGAAGCCATCGAACGTTATCCAAAAAATATGAATGTAGCCATCACTTTATCTTTAGCAGGTATTGGGGTGGAGAAAACAAAAGTGAAGATTATTGCCGATCCTTCTGTTGAAAAAAACATTCACAGCATTAGGGCGCGCGGTGCCTTTGGGGAAATGGAAATGAAAATCGAAAATAACCCATCGCCATCGAACCCACAAACGAGTTATTTAACCGCTTTAAGCATTTTGTCTTCTTTAAAATCTTTAAACGAAGAAATATGCATCGGTTGAAATTTAAAAAGAGTAGTTCCGTCATTTAACCGGAAAGGGGCATCAGATTGAAATGGAGAAGTTACTCAGATCTATTAAAGTAGTGCTAGGTCTACCTCAAGCCGATGTTGAAATTATTCATACGCTCGGTGGAATGACGAATATTAATTATCTTGTAGCGATAAACGATGAACGTTATATTGTGCGGGTACCTGGGAATGGAACGGGAAGTTTTATTAAGCGAAAAGAAGAGGAAGAAAATTTGAAGCTTACTGCCGCATTGGGCATTAACCCGAAACATATCTATTTCAATGTGGAAAGTGGTTTGAAAATAACAAAGGAAATTAGCGATGCAAATACATTAACGCCACAAACCGCAAACGTTTCGGAAACAATGCAAATGGTGGCAAGTGTGTTTACAAAGCTTCACAGTTCCCCAATTCCAATGAATAATCGATTTGACCTTTTCTCCTTAATCAAGCGTTTCGAAATGCTTGTTTTACAGGAGCATGTTCAAAAATTTCAAGGATACGAAGAAGTGAAAAAAGCGGTTGTAGCGCTGAAAGTCTATTATGAATCATTAGTCGTAGAGGAATGCCCAAGCCATATTGATCCATCGTATACGAACTTTATTTTAAAGGGCACCGAAGATTTGTATTTGATCGACTGGGAGTACAGTGGAATGTTTGATCCTTTGTGGGATCTTGCTGCCTATTCGATGGAGTCCGGTTTTTCAGAATCGGAAGAAGAACAGTTTTTTTCGTTTTACTTTAAAAGGCCTTTATCTCAAGTAGAATCTGAACGAGTTCTTATGCATAAGATCTTTCAAGATTATCTTTGGAGTTTGTGGACGATGTTTAAAGAAGCAAAAGGTGATGACTTTGGAATCTATGGACAAAAGCGTTTTGAACGTGCGAAAAAGAATCTAAAAGTATTTGAAGAAACCTTTCGGGGTGGGAATGTTTTGTGAATAAATGGAAAAACCTTTAGTGCACACAGATGCATTAAAGGTTTTTTTGTGGGTTCCTATCGAGCCAGGATGGTTACATCGCTTTGAATTAGAGTGATTTAATAAAAATTTTAAAAATATTAATGAATTTACAACTATTGATTTATCAATGATGAAAGCGGATACAGTAAAGTGTAAGATTCTAAATTGATTAACAATTTCGGTAAAGCGGTTGACTCTTACGCTTTTCCGCGATATGATAACATCAATCCTAATCAGTTAGTGATGGATTTCACAAACTTACTAACTAAACTTAAATTTAAAAACTAAATATAACTAAAACAATGATGAGGAAAAAGTAAATAGATATTTGTATTCACAGAGAGTCGGTCATGCTGGAAGCCGACAGTACAACTATTTGCGACATCACCTCGGAGTGGACTACTGAAAAGGAAACTGATTATGTAGTCTCGAGCGAAGAACTTCTTTGCTCGTTACAACCGAATAGACACTGTCTATTCACGAGGTAGCATTTTGCTACGAACAAGGGTGGTACCATGAATTAGCTTTTTCATCCCTATGCAAAGAAAGAAATTTCTTTGCGTGGGGTGAAAAGGCTTTTTTTATGGAAAAATTATAAAGGAGGAGTTTGTCGATGAATGCTGAAGTTCAAACGAAGCAAGTACACACGGAATCGATGAAAGACAATGAGCAAGTTAAAGAAATACAAGATGGGTCAGCAGTACTCATTCAGGCGCTGAAGGACCAAGGTGTTGAAATTATTTTCGGCTATCCAGGCGGCGCTGTACTACCAATTTATGATGCGTTATATAAAAACCCGATATCCCACATACTTGCTCGTCACGAACAAGGCGCCATTCATGCAGCTGAAGGGTATGCACGTGTTTCTGGCAAGACTGGCGTAGTCATTGCCACTTCCGGACCAGGTGCAACGAATTTAGTAACAGGCATTACGGACGCGATGATGGACTCCTTACCGTTAGTCGTCTTTACGGGTCAAGTTGCGAAAGCAGTTATTGGAACAGACGCGTTTCAAGAAGCCGATATTATCGGAATTACTCAACCAATAACAAAACATAACTATCAAGTGAACGATATAAAAGATCTTCCGAGAATTATTAACGAAGCGTTTCATATCGCTTCCACGGGTCGACCAGGTCCGGTTGTAGTCGATATTCCAAAAAATATTGCGACCGAGATATTCGAAGCTCCTTCAATTAAGAATGACGAAGTAAATTTACCGGGTTACCAGCCAACGACAACGCCAAACTTTTTACAAATACAAAAAGCAGGTAAGGCAATCGCAGCCGCAAAAAAACCGCTTATCCTTGCAGGTGCAGGAGTTCTTCATGCACAAGCGATGGACCAGTTAAAAGAACTCGTTGAAACACACCGCATTCCTATAACGAATACGCTTCTTGGTTTAGGCAGTATTCACGGTGAACATGAATTGTTCCTAGGAATGGCAGGTATGCATGGAACGTACGCATCGAATATTGCAATTAGTGAATGTGATTTGTTACTCAATATCGGTGCACGCTTCGATGACCGCCTGACAGGTAATTTGGATATGTTTGCACCGCATGCGAAAGTCATTCATATCGATATTGATCCTGCTGAAATAGGGAAAAACGTTCATACGGAAATCCCGATTGTTGCAGATGCGAAAGAAGCATTAAAAGAATTACTAAAACAAGAATTTGAATCGCCAAAAGCGGATGAATGGATTACCCATTTGAAAGCAGCTGTTGAAAATTATCCGCTATGGTACGAAACAGAAAACAAACCAAGATTGCTACCACAACAAGCAATTGAAATGATTCACAGGATCACGGAAGGAAATGCAATTGTTACAACGGACGTTGGGCAGCACCAAATGTGGACGGCGCAATATTACAGGTTCAATAATCCGAATAATTGGGTAACCTCTGGAGGCCTCGGTACAATGGGCTTCGGATTCCCGGCAGCTATTGGTGCACAACTCGCCAGACCAGAAGCGAAAGTTGTTTCGATTGTTGGCGACGCTGGATTCCAAATGACATTACAAGAATTATCGTTACTTCAAGAACACCGAATGCCTGTTAAAATCGTAATTCTGAATAATGAATCTCTCGGTATGGTACGCCAATGGCAAGAAACATTTTACGAAAAACGGTACTCGCAATCATTAGTACCTGTCCAACCGGACTTTGTGAAGTTAGCCGAAGCGTATGACATTAAAGGATATAAAATCGAAACACCTGATCAGGCAGAAGCGATATTCAAAGAAGCGTTGCTTTCAGATGAACCCGTTCTTATCGACTGCCGAGTAGATCAACAAGAAAATGTATATCCGATGGTTGTACCAGGTACCGGTTTACATGAAATGATAGGGGTGAGCCGCAAATGAAACGAGTCATTACCGTAACGGTAATTAATCAAAGTGGAGTGTTAAACCGGGTGACGGGCTTGCTCATGAAAAGACAATTCAATATTGAAAGCATTACGGTCGGTCACACAGAAAAAGCGGGAATGTCCAAAATGACATTCGTCGTAAATGTTGAAGATGAGCAGAAAGTTGAACAACTTACTAAACAACTCCAAAAGCAAATCGATGTCATTAAAGTCAATGACATTACCGACAAGGCAATCGTTATGCGGGAGCTTGCTTTAGTGAAAGTCATTTCACCACCGCATCTGCGGAGTGAAATGAATAGCATCATTGAACCATTTAGGGCGACCGTCATTGATACGGCTAAAAATGTCATTACGTATCAAGTGACTGGAAACCCTGAAAAGATCGAAGCGTTTATAGATTTGCTACGACCTTATGGCATTAAAGATTTAACTCGAACAGGTGCCACCGCATTTGTCCGAGAGACACAAAAGCCACAGTCAACACAGCTTTCCATATTACAATAAAAAACAAACTATTAGGGGGAAATTAAAATGGCTAAAATGTATTATAACAATGATATCAACGAGGAAGTTCTACAAGACAAGAAGATTGCAGTAATCGGATACGGTTCACAAGGTCACGCACATGCACAAAACTTGAAAGACTCAGGCTTTGACGTTGTTGTTGGAGTTCGCGAAGGAAAATCATTTGACGCAGCTAAAGAAGATGGCATGAATGTAGCAACAGTAAAAGAAGCTGCTGAACAAGCGGATCTGATTATGGTTCTTCTACCCGATGAAAGACAAAAACAAGTCTATGACGAAGAAATCGAGCCTGCACTAAAAGAAGGAAAATCACTTGTCTTTGCACATGGATTTAACGTTCACTTTGATGAAATTAAACCACCAGCAAACGTTGACGTTTTCCTAGTTGCACCTAAAGGACCTGGTCATTTAGTTCGTAGAACATATGAAGCAGGCGCAGGCGTACCGGCACTATTTGCTGTTTATCAAGATGCGTCAGGAAAAGCGCAAGAAACTGCACTTGCCTATGCAAAAGGAATTGGTTCAGCGCGTGCCGGCGTTCTTGAAACGTCATTTAAAGAAGAAACTGAAACGGATCTATTTGGAGAACAAGCAGTTCTTTGTGGTGGTACAACTGCACTCGTAAAAGCAGGATTTGAAATTCTTGTTGAAGCAGGATACCAACCAGAACTTGCATACTTTGAAACGCTACATGAACTAAAACTAATTGTTGACCTAATGTACGAAGGTGGACTTTCAGGAATGCGTTACTCGATTTCTGATACAGCACAGTGGGGCGACTATGTTGCAGGCGACCGTATTATCGATGCAGACACGAAAGATCGTATGAGAGCTCTTCTTTCTGAAATTCAATCAGGTGAGTTTGCAAGAGGATGGATCCAAGAGAACAAAGATAACCGTCCGAAATTTAACGCAATTACAGAAAAAGAAGAAAAACATCAAATCGAGGAAGTTGGTAAAAAGCTTCGCGAAATGATGCCGTTTGTAAATGAATCAGTCAAAGCGAAAGAAGTGGTGGCTAGTGCGAAAGATTGACATATTTGACACAACTTTAAGAGATGGAGAACAAGCCGCGGGCATTAACTTAAATACCGCGGAAAAGATTGAAATTGCACGTCAGTTAGAAAAACTAGGGGTAACGATTATTGAAGCAGGATTTCCTGCTTCATCCCCCGGTGATTTCGAAGCTGTACAGCGCATTGCGAATACAGTGAAGGGCTCAACGGTAACGGGTCTTGCACGAGCTATGAAAAGCGATATAGATCGTACTTGGGAAGCGTTGCGTCAGGCTGCACAACCACATATCCACGTGTTTTTAGCGACATCACCGATTCATATGGAACATAAGTTAATGAAGACACCCGATCAAGTTGTTGAAATTGCAGTGGAAGCTGTGAAATACGCGAAGAAAAAGTTTTCACTCGTTCAATGGTCTGCTGAAGATGCATTTCGTTCAGATCCGGAGTTCCTAGTCAGAATTATTAATCAAGTTATTCAAGCAGGTGCTACTACTATTAACGTGCCAGATACGGTTGGTTACGCAACACCCGCTGAATACGGTGCACTTTTCAAGTATTTGAAAGAAAATGTTACTGGAATTGATAAAGTGAAGCTTTCTGCACATTGCCACGATGATTTAGGGATGGCGACAGCGAACACGATTGCGGCGATTGAAAACGGTGCGGACCAAGTCGAAGGTACGATTAACGGTCTTGGTGAACGTGCAGGAAACGTTGCGCTGGAAGAAATTGCGGTTGCACTTCATATTCGTAAAGATGTGTACGGCTTCGAAACAGGCTTAAACTTACAAGAAATCAAGCGTACAAGTCAGCTTGTTAGTCAGTTAACAGGTGTTGTTATTCAGCCTAACAAAGCAATTGTCGGGAAAAATGCATTTGCTCACGAATCAGGTATTCACCAAGATGGTATGTTGAAAAATCCAGAGACCTACGAAATTATCACACCAGCTTTAATTGGTGCGGCGGTAGAGCCTTTAGCTCTTGGTAAACATTCGGGCAGGCATGCATTCAGTGACCGGGCAATTACGATGGGCTTCGAATTAAGCGACGAAAAACTGAACGCGGCATTTGTTGAATTTAAAAAATTGGCAGACCGTAAAAAAGAGATTACAGAAGATGATTTGTATGTTTTGTTTACGAATCAGCAAATTCAATATAAAGATTCGCCAGTTTACAAATTGACGAATGTTCAAATTCAATATGAAACAGAAGATGCGCCAACTGCAACGGTTACTGCTGTTCTACCAAGTGGAGAAAGTGTAACCGTATCAGAGACAGGGGCGGGGTCTGTTGAAGCAATCTTTAACACATTAGAAAAGCTTGTTAAAGGTAAAGTTCATATTCTTGATTATCGTGTTACATCAATCAGTAAAGGTCGAGATGCGCTTGCAGAAGCAGTTGTCAATCTAAGCATTGATGATCAAGTAATAACTGGACGCGACACAGCGCAGGACGTTCTAGAAGCATCAGCAAAAGCGTATTTAAATGCGATTAATAGACAACTAGTCAATGAATATGTACAAGAGAAAGAAGTAATTAATGATTGATTAAATTAGAAAATATAAGGAGGAGGACTCATTATGGGAAAAAGAGTAGCAGTTCTACCAGGTGATGGTGTTGGTCCAGAAGTAACGGCGGCGGCAGTAAAGGTACTTCAAGTAATCGCAAGAAGGTTTAAACATGAATTTCACATTACACATGGCTTAATTGGTGGCGACGCGATTGATCAAACAGGCAAGCCTTTACCAGATGAGACAGTCGCTCTTTGTGAAGCAAGTGATGCAGTTCTTCTCGGTGCAGTTGGTGGCCCGAAATGGGAGCATACCCCTTCAGAATTACGCCCAGAAAAAGGATTACTAGCGATACGAAAGCACTTTGATTTGTTCGCTAATCTTCGGCCGGTGAAAGCTGTGCCATCGTTACTCCACGCATCTCCTCTTAAAGAAGAAGTTGCAAAAGATGTAGATATGCTCATCGTTAGGGAATTAACGGGCGGTTTATATTTCGGAGAACCAAGCCGTCGAACAGAAAATTCAGCTGTCGATACACTTGTTTACACGCGAGACGAAATTACACGAATCGTTGAAAAAGGATTTGAACTTGCTCGTCTACGCAGAGGGAAAGTAACTTCAGTCGATAAAGAAAACGTACTCCAATCAAGTAAATTGTGGAGAGAAATCGTTGAAGAAAAGAAGAAAGCATATCCAGATGTTGAAGTGGAACATATGCTAGTCGATTCAGCGGCGATGAAAATCATTACAAATCCAGGCGCATTTGACGTTATGATTACGGAAAATATGTTTGGTGACATTTTAAGTGATGAAGCATCGGTCATTACAGGTTCAATGGGTGTGCTTCCATCTGCAAGTATTCGTTCAGACGGGTTTGGTTTATACGAACCAATTCACGGCTCTGCACCTGATATTGCAGGTCAAGGAAAAGCAAACCCAGCGGCGGCGATTTTGTCAGTTGCGATGATGCTACAGTATTCATTTGGAATGACGAAAGAAGCTTGTGTAATTGAAGAAGCAGTAAATGCTGTATTCGAAAACGGCTTTTTCACAGCTGACTTAGCCGGACCCGAAGACAGGGCTTTATCAACAAAAGAGTGGACAAATAAAGTAATAGATGAACTTGATCTTCAGTCCGTTTCGGATTGTATCATGTTTACGTACGCTTGAAGAAAGGAGAAGTAGTAATGGCTAAAACGATTATTGAAAAGATTTGGGATCAGCATGTAGTTTACGAAGAAAAAGGGAAGCCGGATTTGCTCTATATAGATCTTCATTTATTGCATGAAGTCACTTCTCCTCAGGCATTTGAGGGGCTTAGACTAGCCAATCGAACGGTTCGACGTCCAGATTTATGTTTTGCGACGATGGACCATAACGTTCCAACGAGAAATCGGGATGCAATTAAAGATCCAATTGCGCAAAAACAAATCTCTACTTTACAAAAAAACTGTGATGAGTTTGGTGTTCCGCTTGCGAATATGGATCATCCAGACCAAGGAATTGTCCATATTATCGGACCGGAACTTGGACTTACTCAGCCTGGTAAAACAATTGTTTGTGGAGACAGTCATACGTCTACACATGGCGCTTTCGGAGCGATTGCTTTTGGTATTGGTACAAGTGAGGTTGAGCACGTATTGTCGACACAAACACTTTGGCAAGCAAAGCCGAAAACGATGGAAGTTCGAATTACTGGCGAACTAGGTTACGGCGTAACTGCAAAAGACTTAATATTAGCGGTCATTGCTAAATTTGGTATTGACGTAGGAAATGGTCATATTATGGAATATACAGGTGAAGCGATTCGTAGTCTTACGATGGAAGAACGAATGACTGTTTGTAATATGTCCATTGAAGCGGGTGCAAAAGCCGGGTTAATAAGCCCAGATGAAACGACGATTGAGTATTTAAGAGGTCGTAGACACGTTCCAGAAGGTGAAGATTTTGAAAAAGAGGCAGCCCAGTGGTTGGCTCTTGCGACTGACGAAGATGCGACGTATGATACGGTCGTTGAGTTGGATACGAGCGAAATCGAACCGTTTGTTACGTGGGGAACGAATCCATCAATGGGTTCAGGCATTACAAAAAATGTTCCATACTCATCTGATTTTGAATCGGAGTCTGACAAAGAATCCTTGAAAAATGCACTAGAATATATGGGTCTTGAAGAAGGAATGCCGTTATCATCAATCGACATTCAACATGTTTTCATTGGATCATGTACGAATGCGCGGTTAAGTGACCTAGAAGCGGCGGCGAAAATTGTCAAAGGTCTTAAAGTACATCCATCTGTCACGGCGATTGTCGTTCCAGGTTCCCGAACAGTTAAACAACAAGCCGAAGATGCCGGATTGGATCAAGTCTTCTTGGACGCTGGGTTTGAGTGGAGGGAATCAGGCTGTAGTATGTGTCTAGCAATGAACGATGACGTTGTACCTGCAGGTGAAAGATGTGCTTCGACATCGAACCGAAACTTTGAAGGACGCCAAGGCGCAGGAGCTCGCACGCACTTAGTAAGTCCAACGATGGCAGCAGCAGCGGCTATTGCAGGTCATTTCGTTGATGTAAGAGTGGAAAACTTTACGACTGTTTAACTTCATTTAGTGAGGGGGAAATCCTAGCTAAATAAAATGGAGCTGTTGAATGCCTTTAGAGAGGGATGATTTCTTGGAACCGATTAATAAAGTAGAAAGTGTTATTACGCCACTGAATCGTGTCAACGTCGACACGGACCAAATTATTTCAAAAGAATTTCTAAAGCGTATTGAGCGAACAGGATTCGGGAAGTATTTGTTTTATCACTGGCGGTTTAATGCGGACGGCACTAAAATTGAAGATTTTGTTATGAATGATAGCCGTTTTGACAACTCGAAGATTTTAGTGGCGCATGAAAATTTTGGCTGCGGTTCTTCTCGAGAACACGCACCTTGGTCCATATTGGACTACGGATTTAACGTTGTAATTGCGCCAAGCTATGCAGATATCTTTTATAGTAACTGTATGAAAAATGGATTGCTTCCTATCGCATTAGAAGTTTCTGAAGTGGAAGAACTTCTGGCGAAAGGTCAAAAGGATCCGTATTCGATTCAAGTCAATTTGGAAGAGCAAACAGTGACTGGGCAAGACGGGAAGTCGTACTCGTTTGAAATAGACCCGTATTATAAAAAAATGTTGCTAAATGGTTGGGATGAGATTGAGTTAACTTTCCAACATGAAGACCATATAGCTGCTTATGAAGAAAAGCAAAAACAACAACAGCTGGCATAATTGCATAGCTAAAAAATAGGGAGATGTTGCCGTTGGAAATTATCATCTAGAAAGTCTATTAGATGCATTTGAAAGGCTAGCAGATATTGTTCATAGAACACCTTGTAAAGAGTCTGCGACATTCAATGAATGGGTGAATGCCGAAGTTTACTTAAAGTTAGAAAACTTACAGAAAACAGGTTCGTTTAAAATACGTGGTGCTTTTAATAAAATTTCACAGCTAAGTGAAGAAGAATGCAAAAAAGGATTAATTGCTGCGTCTGCTGGGAATCATGCACAAGGCGTTGCGTTGGCGGGTAGGAAACGAGGTATTCCCGTTACGATATATATGCCGAAAACAACTCCGGAAGCGAAAGTAAGTGCTACCCGTAAATACGGTGCAACAGTAAAACTGGCTGGTCAGAATTTTGACGAAGCGTATGTCGCCGCGCGAGCTGAACAGCTAGCGACGGGGGCAAGCTTCATTCATCCGTTTGATGATCGCGCGGTAATTGAAGGGCAAGCGACAGTCGCTATGGAGATGCTACAACAACGTCCGGAAATGGATACGATTGTTGTCCCGGCAGGTGGCGGTGGCTTACTTGCCGGCACGGCGCTAGCCGTAAAAAGCATCCGTCCAAATGTAAAGGTAATTGGTGTTCAAGCATCCAATTCGCCTGCCATAGTTTCTTCTTTCCATGGTGTGAAAAACAAATCTGTTTCTTTCTTACCAACGATAGCTGAAGGAATTTGTGTCAAAGAACCAGGCAAGTTAACGATGGATATTATTCATAATTATGTGGATGATATGTTAACTGTTTCGGAACAAGAAATCTCTTCGGCAATTCTTTTTATGCTCGAACGCGAAAAAATGCTCGTAGAAGGGGCAGCAGCCGCGGCAATTGCAGCTGTGCTAAGTAACAAACTACCTGCTCCAATGAACAAAGTCGGTATCATCGTCAGCGGGGGCAACTTTGACGTTGGAAATCTAGGAAACTGTATTCGAGTAAGTACAGATACGGTGCAAAACTTTTAAAAACACCCATTGAATGTCAATTGACATTCAATGGGTGTTTTTGCGTTCTTTGGAATGAAGGCGGGGGAGGTTCTTTTGGAAAGGGCTGACATTTCGGATGATTGAGCGGACATCGGGAGAAAGGGCTGACATTCCGCGTGAAAGAGTGGAGAAAAATCGGAAAAGGGGTGACAATCCGGGCGATTGAGCGGACATCGGGAGAAAGGGCTGACAATCCGCGTGAAAGAGTGGAGATAAATCGGAAAAGAGTTGACAATCCGGGCAATTGAGTGGAGATCGGGAAAAGGCGCTGACATTCCGCGTGAAAGAGTGGAGATAAATCGGAAAAGGGGTGACAATCGGTGTGATTGAGCGGACATCGGGAGAAAGGGCTGACATTCCGCATGAAAGAGTGGAGATAAATCGGAAAAGAGCTGACAATCCGGATGATTAAGTGGACATCCAACGAATAACGAGTTTTTTGCAATTTATTCAACTAAATTGTCGAACTTTACGTATTCTTAACCTTCCTTGAATAGAGTAGAAGGAAATAGAATGGCGGAGGTGCGGGTAGATGAAAAAAGTCTTAATGATTATATCGATATTGCTAGCGGGGTTGCTAGTAACGGGATGTGTTTCAATACCTTTAGGTGATGCGGGAACATTGGAGATCGCAAAGGATGGTGTCAACGTTGCACCCGGCGATGAAGAAGAATTAGACGCAAATCCAGATGTCAAAGAAATCATTGAAGAAGACGAACCAGTCGAGGAAGATCCAGTCAGTGAAGATGATGTTTCCAGTGAAGAAAATGCTGTTGAAGACGATGAAATAGATAAAGAAGACGCACCTGGAAAAGAAAAAGATGAAAAGAAGTCCCAAGTTGTAGCGGATACGACTAGTTGTGATGAGCTGATAGAAGACCCTAAGGGAAATGACAGATTGGTGAAGGCTTTGGCAAAACTAGCACCGCCGAGTTTTCCGTTGTCTGAGTGTACGTTAATGGGTGTGACGAAAGAAAGTTATAGTAATACCTATAAAGCTACTGTTATAGAATCCGATTTTAAAGTAGAGGGTTATTGGGCAGATGTTTATGACTTATACGTCGAATACATGGAAGAAATGGGATTTTCACCACTGACGAAGAGTGAAGATGCAAAAGATCAGTCTGCGCGGGTAAGCGGAAAAACCGTCGATTACGACTTATCTTTGCATTTTAAACAACGGAATGCAGACGATGAAACGGAATTGGTTCAGATAACTTTTGTTCTTTATCATTATGACACGCCTCAAGATAAAAAGTAATATTGGAGGTGGAATAAATGAAGAAGATAGCATTTATGTCGATATTTTCAGTAATTCTATTATTATCGGGATGTGTTTCGATTCCATTAACCGACGGGGGAAGCATTGAAATCTCAGCGGATGGCGTTACCATTAGTCCGGCAGAAGAAGATACAGAAACTGAGGATGTGACGGAAGTTGTAGTTGAAGATGAAACGCCCTCGACTATAGAAGAGAAAGATCCAACAGAAGAAGAGAACGCTCCAGAAAAGAGTGAAGTGGTGAATGAGGTTGATGTAGAAGTAAAGGAACAAGAACAAGAAAATACCATCGAACCGGATGAAGTAGAAGGTTTAGGTGGTTGTGCCAATGAATTTTATTTGCTTGAAAACCGCTTGCCAAAAGGATTTCCAATTCCGCCTTGTACGTATATACGCCACTTGGAGATTTTAGAAGATGACGAAGAGAATGAGCGTATCATAATAGCAAATTATGATACGCCGGGATCTATTGAGGAAGAAACTGAAGTCTATAAAACATTTTTTGAGGATGCGGGGTATTCATTCACTGTAAATTCACAGACAGAAAAAAAGAGTGAACTTGCGATATCTGGAAAAGGAATTGAAATGACAATGAATAGCTCCCAAACAGAAGAAGACACGATTACAATGCAAATAGCATATAATGAAACGCCGATTCAACAATACGAAATTACTAAATCCATTATTAATCATACGGGAAATGGATATGGAAAGTGTTCCGATGAATTTTATACCGCATTGGGCATATTAACCGATGATTTTCCTTTACCCGAATGTGCTAAAATCAAGTTTCTACAAATTAAAAATCATGATTCTGCAATACAGGCTGTTGTAATATACGAAGTAAATCGATACTGGACTGAGGAATTTGATGTCTATGAAAACTATATAAAAGATAATAATTTTTTAGTTATTAAAAATGAAGGAATCGCAACGTATGGTGAATTAGAATTTGAAAAAGGCGATATTTTGGTTAGTCTCACGAATACGAAAATGGGAATGGAGAAAACAGAGACTCATATAAATATTACGGAAAATATTGATGAATAACGATTAACTTCGCCCCTTACTCCAAAAGAAGAAGGGGCTTTTCGTCAACAAAAGCTGTAATTATTACCAATTAATAAATTCTATTGTACAATTAATTTAATGGTGGAATATTCAGTCAAATAAATTAAAATATTTGAATTCATATAGTAATTAAGAAAATAGATGCTTGTAAGCATAAATAATAGTTAAATATTGGAGGGAGCGGGATGGCGAATGAAAGAATTTTGGTCGTAGATGATGAGGTCGGAATACGCGAATTGATTCGACTTTACTTGAAGAAAAAGAAATATAGCGTTCTAGGTGCGGCAAACGGAAAACAGGCGATTGAAATCGTTCGCAATGAACAAATTGACCTCATTCTGCTCGACATTGAAATGCCTGGAATGACAGGTTTTGATGTGTGTAAAAGAATTCGGGAGTTTTCCAGTATACCTATCCTTTTTATAAGTTGTAAAAAAGAATTAGCGGATCGTATAGAAGGAATCGAAATTGGTGCGGATGATTATATAACAAAACCATTTGACTTTCACGAGCTTAAGGCACGTATTGAAGCAATTTTTAGGCGGAACAAATGGCTGGAAAGGGACGCTACTGATCTAGTAACTTCTGTCTTAAAATTTGACGATATACAAATTGATTTGCATCGATGCGAGCTTATTGTCCGTGGAGAAAAAGTCGTACTTTCAAACAAGGAGTTCCAACTTCTAGTGTTGATGGCGAAAGAACCGAATCGCATATGGCCCGCCGAACAATTGTATGACCAAATATGGGGGTATTATTCGGAAGGAAGTCCTCAAACAGTAAAGGTGCATATTAGTAATTTGCGACGTAAGTTGGAACTCAATCCCGCAGATCCGAAGTATATTCAAACTGCTCGTGGATTCGGATATCGATTTGCATTAGCCAAATAGATTAATTCATAAAACTTAACGTTATCTTAACCTCTCTATTTTATTATTAAACTAAACAAAGAGTACAGGAGGAAATATGCATGACAAATAATAATCAACATTCGGAAAAAAAACAAGCGGAACATGTTGAGCAAACAATCTTCAAAGAGGAGGAATCTTCACTCATGCTAGAAAAGCAACCAACGATTTCAGGATTAGATGAAAATCTTGCGGCTCTACTCTGTTATATCTTTTCAATCGTCACAGGGGTTGTTTTTCTCGTTATTGAAAAAGAAAATAAGTTCATTCGATTTCATGCGTTGCAGGCAATATTCTTGTTCATTTTCGTCTTTGGATTGGGAATTATCTTAGGGTATATTCCGCTAATTGGTTGGCTTATCTCACTCTTGATTTCACCTATTATATTTTTCTTATCCGTTTTCCTTATGTATCAGGCATACCAAGGAAAAATGTTCAAATTGCCAATCATCGGAGATATGGCGGAAAAACATTCGACGCCTAAGTAAGGGTGCTTCCATTTATTTTTTGTGCAGACTTAACAGGGGAGATTGGACTTCGTCTCTCCTAACTAGGCCTTCCATTTTTCTTGAAAAATTGAAAGGAGATACTTTGTATGACTACAATGCAATTGGTTAAGCGTACTTTGCCGTTTTTGTTTGCACGTATGATGATTTATGGACTATTTGCCGCTGCGGCTTTAGTGTTTTTAGGCATTATGATTGCGATAGGGTTTCTATTGTTAAAGTTATTTGGTGAAGCTTCCGGGGTCTTTCTTATTGTTATGCTAATCACTTTTGGAGTTATTTACGGTGGGTTGAAATTCCTTGAGCGATATGTCATGTATATGGTGAAAGTAGGGCATATATCTGTCGTCGTCAAACTTTTGAAAAATGGATCAATACCAGAAGGGAAAGGCCAGATTGCTTACGGAAAAGATCAGGTGAAGAAAAACTTTGGCTCGGCAAACGTTGCGTTTGTAGTAGACAAAGCAATTCATGGTGCGGTCAGACAAATTCAACGTTGGATACTTCGTGTCGGAGAGTTTTTCAATTTTGTCCCAGGAGCAAAAAATATTATTGGCATCTTAAATACGGTCATGTCCGTTAGTTTAAATTATATCGATGAGGCTGTAGTGAGTTATATTATTTTAAGGAAAAATGAAGAACGTGAAGAAACAGTTTGGAAGTCAGCGTCTGATGGGGTCGTTTTATACGCGCAAAGCTGGAAGGGTATTATTAAAACCGCGGCTGGTGCTGTCGTCTTTATTTACGCATTTTGTATTATCTCATTTATGGTATTTGCATTACCGCTTATGGGAATCGGTAAACTGATGTCGAAAAATTCGCCTGAACTAGGATTTTTTCTAGGGGCTATAGCGGTTATTGGCGCCTATGTACTGACGGTCGCGTTAAAACGCGCGCTAATAGATCCAATTGTAACCATTGCGATGATTCGTTCCTATCAAATGAGCATCGAAGGACTTGAACCGGCAATGGATTTGCAGCAACAACTAGTAGGCGTTTCTGGTAAGTTTAAAAGCTTATTTGCTAAAGGCGAACAGGCGGGGCCTGAATCAGCTTCCGCCGTAAAAATAGCAACCTAAAAAGATGCACTTTTTATGAGTGAATAGATAGATAGTCCTTCCGTGAATTGTTGCGGAAGGGCTACTTTTATTGACGGAACATTCATCATGTTCCTGTAATGGGAAATATGGTTTACTCATTTTGATAAAGATGTTATCTTGTTAAAGTCGATGAAATTAAGTTGTTTTCATGGACCTATGAAAACGCTTCCTTTCTTATTGAATA
Source organism: Sporosarcina sp. G11-34 (assembly GCF_026931025.1). Lineage (NCBI taxonomy): Bacteria > Bacillati > Bacillota > Bacilli > Caryophanales > Caryophanaceae > Sporosarcina > Sporosarcina sp. G11-34. Next base: position 153,389 of record NZ_JAHNZW010000002.1, read on the forward strand.
ATAGGAAGATTTCGCATCATAGTCGGTAACAATTACTAAGTAGATGAGGAGAATATATATGGAATTTTCACCTTGGGTTTTATTTACAGACATCGGTTTAATTTCACTACTGTTACTTGTAGGAACGATTATCCGTGCAAAAGTTAAGTTCGTTCAACGTCTGTTTTTACCAGCAAGTATTATTGCGGGACTTCTTGGGTTGTTGCTTGGGCCGAACGGAATTGGTATTCTACCTTTTTCAGGGCAAATTGGTACATATCCAGGGATTTTAATAGCAATTATCTTTGGGACGCTTCCTTTGCTATCGCCAAGAATTGACTGGAATGCGATTAAGACAAGAGTGGGAAGCATGTGGTCGTACTCGCAACTAGCTATGCTTCTTATGTGGGGTGCGGGATTACTGTTTGCTTTAGTACTTATTAATCCTTTTTGGGATAACTTGCATGACGGCTTTGGTTTACTCTTGGCGGGTGGTTTTGTTGGTGGGCATGGTACGGCTGCTGCACTCGGCGATACGTTTGCACAAAATGGATGGGAAGAAGCTAGAGATCTTGCGATGACTTCGGCAACCGTTGGGATCATCAGTGCAATCACTATAGGTATTTTGTTTATCAAAAGAGGTTCGGCTAAAGGCCATACGTCATTCTTAGCATCATTCGATGAATTACCGGACGAGCTTCGAACAGGTCTAATTCCGCATGAATCAAGAAAGAAATCTCTTACGGATACGGTTTCATCGATTTCAATCGATCCGTATATTTTCCATATTGCCATTGTTTCAATTATCGCTATGGGCGGATATTACTTAAGTAAATTGGGTGTTATGTTGCTTCCAAGTGTGGCGATTCCAGCATTTTCTTTAGCGTTTTTAGTTGGACTTTTCGTTAAGAAAATCCTAACTTCAACAAATACGGAAAAATATGTGAGTACAGATGTTATCAATAGATTAAGTGGAAGTGCTACGGATGTACTCGTTGCATTTGGTATTGCGTCAATTAGTATTTCTGTTGTAATGGATTATGCCGTACCACTAATTATGTTGTTTGTATTTGGGCTTGTCTATGCATATATCTTTTTTGCGATTATGTCGAAAAGATTTTTCCCGGAGTACTGGTTTGAAAAAGGAATCTTTACGTGGGGTTGGACAACTGGAACGGTTGCGATGGGCATGGCTTTACTTCGCATTGTGGATCCAGAAGCTAAAAGTAAGACGCTCGACGACTACGGATTGGCGTATATTCCAATTGCGCCCGTTGAAATCTTGTTAATAACGTTTGCACCATTGTTAGTGTTAAATTCACAAGGCTATTTATTTGTTGGCATTACATTTGTCGGCGGACTCATCATTTACTTGATGGCTGTTAAATATAAGTGGCTCGTTCGAACACAAAAGAACTAAATAATATTTTATAAAAAGCCGTGAAAGCAGAAAATGCTTTTACGGCTTTTTTGGTGATCAAATTGCCAAAGCTGTTCTTGTACCTATCTGATATGATTAAGAGAAAGAAGGAGTGCGAGGATGAAATGATTAGAAGAAATGATCCTTGTCATTGTGGAAGTGGGAAGAAATATAAGAAATGTTGTGGTTCAAAAGGTTCAGACCTTGTTGATATCATTGTGAATGAAGAGCTTGACCGGGTGTTGATGGGCTATTTTGATAATCATCTTATAGATTCAGACCGTGGTGAAATGCAGAAGTATATGAGGACATGGGTGAACCGTTTAACCAGAAGTTGGGACAAAGAAGATATCGAGGAAGCATCGAGTGAATTTTATTTATTCATTCAAAATAAAGAGAAGTGGCATACATATCTTAAGAAACAGCTTGAAGTTGTAAAACGTGAAGGAGCAATTGCGGTTTTAAAAGAATGGGATGAACCGTTCGTGCTACTTGCGGAGATAACGGATATTGAATCCGGACATATTAAAGTACGAGAGCTTTTTGGAGAAAAAGAATATCGTGTGACAAGAAACGAAGGAATGCCAACGGATGTTGGTACATTGTTATTTGGCGTTGTCTTACGGGATTCGAGAAAAGTAAGCAATGGAGTTGCACCCGTTTCGTCAATTCTTTTCCTTGCCAAGTGGAGCAAGCAAACGAAGAAATCACTTTTTGAATTAAGAAAAACTGCTGTAGATAAAACGGCAGAAGAATTTATTCATGACCATATACTTGACATATACGAACTGCTTATTAAACGAAGCATGGCCTCTATGAATGAACTTGTAGAGGAAGTATTGGAACCTACACAATTAAGTGCACTGAAAGCACTTGAAGAAGTTTTGCTTAAATTAGAACAGCCATCGGATAGACGCGAAATTATGCACAAATTATCCGTTGCTTATTTTTTGAATGAAAATCCGGACGTACCAGTAATAGGCGATTATTTAGCGGCGGCTGTGAAGTGCGGGATAGAAATAGGTGCTGTTCAGGGGATAGATCTTAGCCAAGAACAAATGATTCAACAATTTGGTGCTTCAGAAGAAGGGATGCAATCGTATATCAATCAACTTTCTTCTTTATACGAAGATATGATGGATGGCGGAGATGCACCTTTAACAGAGCAACAATATGATATTGGTACGGATCCAAAGCCGGGAGAAAAAGCACTTTGGGAAACGTCAATGACTACAGGTGGTGTCGTGCAACCCGAAAGAAAACCAAGCTTTGCGGATGGACGTGCACAGCTCTTAGCGTTTGATGCGTATCTTGCTGAAACAGAAGAAGAGCGTCGAAAATTGGCGAAGAATGCAACTGCACTCAGCGCAGAAAATTCGGATGTACTCCTTTTAAAGATAGAAATAGAGAAGGATTTAGAAGAAGTAGTTAAGTTGTATGAGAAAGCTATTCAAAATGCGAGTCGTACATTTGAAGTGGGTGAGCAACCATGGCAAAACATTCCGAACCGCCCGTTTATGCGCGCAGCTTTTGCGTACGGTGTCTATTTGTTCGGTCAAGGAGAGTACAATGAGGCGTCGTCGATGTTCCTAGACTTGTTGAAAATGAATCCTGTCGATAATCAGGGTGCAAGATATGAAGCAGTTGCTTCATTAATTCATGCGGAACGTTATGAAGAAGCCGCCCAAATTCTCGTACGATACGAAAAAGGATCTAGTCAAGATGCAACATACCTTTATCTTGATTGGCAACTTGAGCACGCTGGATCAGCCGGCGAATCGGAGAATGCCGCGGAAATGCTTCAATTGGCACGGGCAGCAAATAGTCATGTGATGCATTTAATGACGTTTAAAGTAAAGCCGATTTCTTATCCGAGATACGAATCGATTGAGCCGGGAAGCGAAGGGGAAGCTAGGTATATTTGGTTGTTGTTGAGTGGTGGGAAATAAGACGAAGAAAGACCATGCGATTTTCGCATGGTTTTTTTATACCTATTCACTTTCTAATAACCCGACAAATCGCCAAACATCTGAAGCGATTTCCCTCACTAATCGTTCATAAGGTGTCCCGCTAAACGTTTCTCGGAATGAGCGAACTACCGTTTCTAGTAAGAAGATACGTGGATCTGTAGATTGTAGTTCATCTATTAAAAATAAGATATATTGTTCGCTTTTAGATTTTGAGTTTTCGTCAAGTTCTTTCAGGAAATTATCAAGTTTTATGGGCAACTGCTTTTTCAGATTTTCATATTCCTTAACGTCTTTGTCTTGGTTGAAGAAGACTGTATCCCCAATAAGGAAATCTTTCGTTTCGATCATTTCAGCGATAATCGAGTCGATTCTGCGTAGTACGAAATGAACAAGCTCTAATGTGTTTACTTCTTTTTTTGAACCGGTCTTCCGTACGTGCAATATGTGTTGCATCATCCCGAACATTAAGACCGCGCAATCGGATGCGTAAGGGGCAGCATTTTTGCCGTAGATATCAACAAATCTTTCAGTTAGCCAAGCTAATTCTTTTAAATGTTGCTTTACAATAAAATCTCTTAAATCACGATCGCCGGAGTGGAAGACCGCTTCGAAAATGGGTAGTAAATTATATTCACGATTCACTTGCATGCGTACGGAAATTTGTTTGGCAAGAATACTTTTGTCTGAGGTGCTCTGCCCGATAAGCAATTCAAGGCGTCTAACGGTGGACTCATCTACCGCCCGCTCTAAAATTTCTATAAGACAGGCATTTTTGGATGAAAAGTAATTATAAAAAGTCCCTTTTGAAATAGAGGATTCGTCTAAGATGTCTTGAATAGATGTGCCTGGAAATCCATTTTCCGCAAAAAGGCGTTGGGCTGTTAATAAAACTTGTTGTTTTCTATCCTTCATATTTATCACCTTTATACTCATAGTCTACCTTTACTTTATACTTTAAACCCTTTAATCTCAATGAAAATGAATTAATGGTATGAAAAAGTTGAAATAATTGTACTGAGGGTATAAAATATTGAAAGTGATGAACTAGTGGTACAGTATTTATACTTTAATGTTTGAGTGGGGGAAAATAAATGGATTTAAAAAAGTTACATGAAAAACCGCCTTATGGCATGTTGGCAATTTTGTTTATAGGTGCATTCGTTGCATTTCTAAACAATACATTATTAAATATTGCTTTGCCGACAATTATGGAAGAGTTTAGCGTTAAACCTTCGGAAGTACAGTGGTTGACGACTGGATTTATGCTCGTCAATGGGATCTTGATTCCAGCGAGTGCGTTTTTCATCCAAAAGTTTACGAACCGTCGATTATTTATTACAGCAATGACGTTGTTCTCGATTGGTACTTTACTAGCAATCTTAGCACCATCTTTTTGGGTACTCGTTGCTTCGCGAATGATTCAAGCAGCTGGTTCGGCACTGATGATGCCGCTCTTGATGAATGTAATGCTTGTAGCGTTTCCAGTTGAGCGAAGAGGTACGGCAATGGGGCTTTTCGGACTTGTTATGTTTACGGCGCCCGCAATTGGTCCAACGCTTTCCGGTTGGGTACTTATGCATTATTCATGGAGAGCACTATTTGTTATCGTGTTGCCATTTGCGATATTTACACTTGTTTATGCCATTTTTAAATTGCGTAATATTACGCCGAACCGCGATGTGAAAATTGATTTATTTTCACTTGTTTTATCAAGCATCGGTTTTGGTGGACTTCTATACGGGTTTAGTTCAGCAGGAGATAAGGGGTGGACTTCGCCAATTGTCTACGGAACGATACTTATCGGTGCACTCGGACTCATTTGGTTTATTGTTCGACAACTACGCATGGAAGAGCCAATGTTAGACTTTAAAATTTACAAGCATCCAATGTTTGCTTTGTCATCGGCCATTTCCATCGTGTTATCTGTCGCAATGTTTTCAGCGATGATTCTTACGCCGCTCTATGTGCAAAGTGTACGTGGTATTTCACCGTTCGATGCTGGAATTCTTATGTTACCAGGAGCGATTGTCATGGGCATTATGTCGCCAGTAACAGGCAAGCTGTTCGATAAATACGGGGCGCGTGCAATGGCGATTATAGGGCTCCTTCTTACGGTTATTACAACGTTTTACTTAGGTAGGCTTAATATGGAATCGGGTTATTATTATATAATGTTCCTTTATACAATTCGTATGTTAGGGATTTCAATGGTTATGATGCCTGTTATGACGAACGGACTGAATCAGTTGCCGATGAAATCAAATCCACATGGAACGGCTATGAATAGTACGTTGCAGCAAGTTTCCGGGGCAATTGGTTCTGCAGTCCTTTTAACGATTATGACGAAAAGAATGGAAACTTCTGGTGCAAGTCAGTTTGCCGAAGCGAAAACATCCGGGACGGTGCCGACGAGTGTAGAAGGACTCGCGCAATTAAAACAGCAAATCGAGTCCACTGCAATGCTTGACGGTATTAACTTTTCTTTCTTCGTATCTACAATTGTTGCAGCCGTCGCTTTGTTTTTGGCACTATTTATTCAACGGGTGACACCACCGAAAAGTACAGAAGAGTAAGCAAACTTACTAACTAACTATATAAGTTGAACTAAAGTGTTTCTATTTAAATATCAAGCTCCGTATCAGTTATAATTAGCTACTGATGCGGAGTTTTTCTAATTCTGCTATAATAGGAAGATGTGTAGTACTAGGAGTGATTTATATGGTTGGACGAAATAACCCATGTCCGTGTGGAAGCGGGAAGAAATATAAAAGATGTTGTGCTGGAAAAAGTGAAGTTCCTATAGAGGAACTAGTAAGCGATGAACTAAATCGTATTTTACTAGGTGTTTATGAAAATGCATTGGATCCGGCAGATCTTGCCGCATTCAATAGTCATAGAAGACACTGGGTAGGTAAATTAGGAAACCTATGGGATAATAAAAGTATTCAAAGAGTCGTAAGTGAATACTTCTTGTTCGTGATGAAAGAACAGTTGTGGACGAGTCATTTAGTGCGTACGTTAAATACGCCAGTCCGAACTACGACGCGTTCTATCGTTGAAATGTGGCAGTCACCAATCGTTTTGTTTGGAAATGTAACAAGTGTTGAAAATGGATTTGTTGAAGTTCAAGAAATATTGGGAGACAAAACCTACTTTTTAACGCATGAAAATGGAATGACTGTGGAAAAAGACTTTACTGTTTTTGGTGTTGTCTTGGCTGATCCTCGCAACCATCCAAATGGTGTGTATGTGATTTCTACACTTATGTTTGTTAAAGACGGGAACGGGTCTTTCCGCAGTGAAGTAAGCGCGCTGGCTAAGTCAAGCGGATTTGAAAATACAAATGACTTTTATAAAGAGCATATGGCGGACGTTTACAGAATTCTGCTTGGCGAAGAAAAAGCCTCTGCAGAAATAGAAGAACTGATTGATGAAAGATTGGCGGAAAATCAACAAGAAACAGCATCAATACTTGTCGAAGAAAAAGCATCCACAGAAGAGTTATTGGATGAAAGTTTGACTAAAAATCAACAAGAAGCAATTACAATACTTGAAGAAAAGTTAGAAGAATTAGGCGCAAATACAAAATCAAAAGAACAACTAATAAATATTGGTGAAATGTACTTTTTGAAAACCCAGCCGAATTTCCGAAAACCGAGCATTCTTTCCGCGGCTGTACTTACCGTGGCAGTGGAACTTGATATGGTAGCATTTGAGATGACAAACGCTGAAATTGCAAAACAGTTCGACGTGTCAACAAGTTCAGTAAAAAATCACGCTGACAAGATACAAGAATTTGTACTCCAAATGTCTAGTGAGGCCAATCAAGAAGCCGTTCTTTCTTAATCATGAATTCGCATAATAAAGTTAAAATTAAATTCATTTGTAAGACCCTTAGGAATGTCTAAGGGTCTATTTTTCCGTGGGATGAAGGGTTTTCGTAAGATATGTCGAAATAATTATTAGAGAAAGCGTTTTCAAAAATGAGGTTGAAAAGGGGTATGTAGCTATGAAATTGAACAACTACATTGGAGGTTCGTGGCAAGAATCTGAAGAAGCGAACTTTACAGCTGTCATGAATCCAGCAAATGGGAAAGAATTAGCACAAGTGAAATTATCGACTAAAGAAGATGTTAATCTGGCGGTAAAAGCTGCGAAAGAGGCTCAGAAAAAATGGGCACTCGTACCCGCACCAAAACGTGCAGATTTCTTATATGAAATTGGCTATTTAATGAAAAAGAAGAAAGAGCATTTAGCACAAGTATTGACGAAAGAAATGGGTAAAGTCATCGAGGAAGCGCGTGGAGAAGTTCAAGAAGGCATTGATATGGCTTTTTATATGGCGGGGGAAGGAAGGCGCCTATTTGGCGAAACGGTTCCGTCTGAGCTACAAGATAAGTTTGCGATGAGTGTACGGGCACCTATTGGCGTTGTTGGACTGATTACGCCGTGGAATTTTCCAGTAGCGATTGCGACGTGGAAGTCATTTCCGGCCATCGTTGCGGGCAATACATTTGTTTGGAAACCAGCGACGGAGACACCGATGATGGCTTATGAAATGGCACTTATATTTGAAGAGGTTGGTCTGCCAGAAGGTGTTGCTAACATTGTATTTGGTTCAGGAACAGAAGTTGGAACAGCAATGATTGAACATCCGGACGTGCGGGTTATTTCATTTACTGGATCGACAGAAACGGGTCGCCATGTTGCAGAAACGGGTGGACGTCACTTGAAAAAAGTATCACTTGAAATGGGTGGTAAAAACGCAGTGATCGTTTTGGAAGATGCAGACATTGATCTTGCAGTTGAAGGCATTCTTTGGAGTGCGTTCGGAACCGCCGGCCAACGTTGTACCGCATGTAGCCGAGTGATCGTGCATAAAGATGTAAAGAAGGAACTTGAAGAGAAACTGCTTACAGCGATGGAAGCGTTGACGATTGGCGATGGACTTGATGAAACTGTGAAAGTGGGACCCGTCATTAATCAAAAAGCACTCGAAAAAATTCAACGTTATGTTGAGATTGGAAAAAGTGAAGGGGCGACACTTCTTGCAGGTGGAAATGTGTTGGCCGAGGGTGAATTCGCAAAAGGTCATTACTATGAACCGACAATTTTTACAGATGTGAAGTGGAATAGTCGTATTGCACAAGAAGAAATTTTCGGACCAGTTGTGTCACTAATTGAAGTAGCCAGTATGGAAGAAGCAATTGAAGTGAATAACAGTGTTGTTTACGGATTGTCGAGTTCGATTTTCTCACGCGATGTGAACAAGGTGTTTCAAGCACAACGCGATCTCGATACAGGAATTGTTTATGTAAATGCGGGGACGACGGGTGCTGAAATTCACTTACCATTTGGTGGTACAAAAGGAACGGGCAACGGTCATCGGGATTCGGGAGTGGCTGCACTCGATGTGTTTACTGAATGGAAAAGCATTTATATTGATTTCAGTGGGAAGTTACAGCGCGCACAAATTGATGTAGATTAATTTAACAGGTAAGGGGATGAAGGGATGAAAGTTGTTGTTCTTGGGGCAGGATTAATGGGAAAAGAGACAGCGCGTGATTTGGTGAAAAGCGATGATGTTCAAAAAGTATACTTAGCGGATCTAAATGTACTGGGAGCAGTAGATTTTGCGAAGAAATTGATGTCCAAGAAACTTGATATCCTTCAGTTAGATGCTACAAACGACAAACAATTGCGCGATGTGATGGCATTAGGGGATGTCGTCGTCAATGCGTTATTTTATACATTTAATGAAAAAGTTGCGCGAACCGCGGTAGATATTGGGGTACACTCTATCGATTTAGGCGGTCATATTGGCGGCGCGACGGAAGCTGTGCTTACTTTGGCAGAAAAAGCCGCGGCGAAAGGTGTAACAATTATTCCGGATTTAGGGGTGGCACCCGGAATGATAAACATTTTGACAGGATACGGTGCTGGCAAGCTGGATAGCGTAAATTCCGTTAAATTATATGTTGGGGGAATTCCAGTAAATCCAGAACCGCCTCTGAATTATAACGTGGTGTTCTCACTTGAAGGGGTCTTTGATCATTATACGGATCCTTCGCATGTAATCCGAGGCGGTGTGCTGAAAGAAATCCCTTCTTTATCTGAAATTGAAATTATTCATTTTCAAAAATACGGTGAACTTGAAGCATTTCATACATCGGGGGGCACGTCTACACTGACGAAGTCGTTCCCGGCGGTTGAGACGTTGGAGTATAAAACAATTCGTTATAAAGGGCATGCGGAAAAATTCCAATTGCTTGTGGATCTTGGGTTATTGGCACGTAATAACGAAGTGACAATTGACGGAAAGACGGTAAAAGTACGTGATGTGATGCGAGAACATTTATCTCCACTACTTAAACTTGGAAAAAAATCAGATGCGGTCCTTCTTCGTGTCATTGTAAGCGGGGAAAAAGATGGGGCCGCGAAAGTATACCAGTATGAATTAGTAACGGAAAAAGATGTAAAGGTTAATGAGACAGCAATGGCCCGTGCAACGGCGAATACGATGTCGATTGTTGCCCAAATGATTGGTACCGGCGTTATTTCAAAACGGGGTGTACATCCACCGGAAAAGATTGTACCGGGAGAACAGTACATTGAAGAAATGAAAAAACGCGGTGTTGTAATTGAAGAAACCGTAAAGTTCTAGAACGTGTTCAGGAAGTGAAACTTTTTCTCCATAAATACGTAAAGAAAGACATAAGGTATTTAGGGGAGGAGTTTAATTAATGAGTAAATATACGATTGAACAGTTCATCAAAGCGACGAAACAAGATGAGATGGAAAATGAGTATTTTGAATTAGAAACGCCGCGAATTTTAGAAGTGAACTTAAATGATTTGGTTTGGGCAAAGACGGGTTCGATGATTTCGTATACTGGGCAAATAAAGTTCGAGCGGGAAAGAATGTTGGAGCATGGCGTCGGTCAAATGTTCAAAAAAGCGCTCACAGGTGAAGGAACTTCGCTAATGAAAGCCCAAGGAAACGGGCGACTTTATTTGGCTGATCAAGGAAAAAAGATTACAATTTTTGATTTGAATAATGAATCGATAACGGTGAATGGAAATGACCTACTCGCGTTTGAACCAAGTATTGAATGGGATATTCAACTGATGAGGAAAATGGCGGGCATGGTTTCAGGTGGTTTGTTCAATGTGAATTTACAAGGTACAGGGAAAGTAGCAATTACTTCCCATTACGAACCGTTAACACTACTTGTGCGTCCCGGCGAACCTGTAATTACAGATCCAAATGCGACAGTTGCGTGGTCGGGCCATTTGAATCCAGAATTCCGAACGGATATTAGTTTCCGAACGTTTTTAGGCCGTGGTAGCGGAGAGTCCATCCAAATGGAGTTTTCCGGTGAAGGATTTGTCATCGTCCAACCTTTTGAAGAAGGCATAACGACTGGAAATCCATCTTCTTAATAAGTAATTGAAAACCTCCTAAAGCGAGATTTACTTTAGGAGGTTTTCTTTGCGAATGGTTGGACGCTTGTTCGTTTACGTTGCACACCTAGCACGAATGGGTGGACACATTCTTCGTTAGCCGGAAATGATTAATGACTGTTTCACGAAAGAAAAGACTTGCATTTGTTTTGTTTTTATCGTAATATAATGACCATGTGACCAAACGTGATTTAAAGTCATTAAAATAAACTAGATTAAAGTGGAGGTGTAAATTTGAATCGTAGACAAGAGATTTTGGAAGCAGCGGCGAAATCATTTTCCCTTTTTGGTTATAAAGCGACGACGATGGACCAAGTTGCAAAAATCGCAAACGTTGGAAAAGGAACGATTTATACTTTTTTTGCGAATAAAGAAGAGTTGTTTCAAGCCATTGTTCTAAAGATGATCAAAGAGATGCGTGCTGAAGCGGACGCTGTTCTTATAAAAGAAGATTCATTCGAAGAAAATTCACATCGCGCACTTATGAAAATGCTTAACTTCCGTAAGACACATGAGTTATTTGCGAAATTGATTCAGGAAGAAAAAGAATTGCGCACACCTGCAGTAAAAGAAGTACTTGCAACAATTGAAGAGGAGATTCTTTCTTACGTTGAGGAAAAAATCCAGTTGGCAATAGAAAAAGGAGAAATTATTGATTGTGATATAAAGCTTGTCGCCTATCTCCTATTCAAAGCGTATCTTGCGTTAGTTGCCGATTGGGGAAAAAGCCATGATGAAGAACTCGATGAAGAGCGTATTGCAGCATTACTAAGCGGAACGATTTTTAAAAGTCTTATAATCTGAGACTTCTTTTTTTATCTTCAAACGACCAATTGAGGAAATTGGTCAACCAGTACAGGAGGAAGTATAAATATGAAAAAAACAATGACTTGGGCAGAGTGGAAACTACTACTGCGCTCACGTAAAATGCTTGTCCCGATGATTGCGATTTTGTTTATTCCGGTATTATATGCGGGAATGTTCTTATGGGCGTTTTGGGACCCATATGCAAATATGAATGACTTGCCAGTTGCGATCGTTAATCTCGACGAAGGTGCCGAAATGGATGGGAAAGAACTACGGCTCGGTAAAGAATTAACGAATACACTTATGGAAGATCAGACATTTAAGTTTACAGAAGTGTCTAAAGAGGGCGCAGAAAAAGGGTTGGAAGACCAAGATTACTATGTGGTAATTGAAATTCCAGAGAACTTTTCGGAACACGCAACGACGCTTTTAGACGATACGCCTGAAAAGTTAACAATTGTTTATAAACCGAACGAAGGATTCAACTTCTTATCCGCCCAAATCGGTGAAACGGCGATGGACCGGATTCGTGCAGAAGTGAACGAAAAAGTTGCTTCCACGTATGCGGAAAAACTATTTGATTCGATTAGTGAATTGGGTGATGGATTCGGTGAAGCGGCAGATGGAGCAGAAGAGCTCCAGGAAGGATCTGCTAAGATTGCAAAAGGTGCAGATGAATTAAAAGGATACCTTAAAACGTTAGCCGGAAGTACGGTGACTCTCGCCGACGGTACGGACAAGTTAGCAAGAGGTGCTGGAGAGGCGGCTAGCGGTGCCCGCGAGTTAAATAATGGACTCGGGGCATTATCTGAAGGTACTGCTGAACTTGTAACAGGCGCAAATGCAGGGTCGGCTGGTGCGGGAGATTTGAAAAAAGGGATTACAGATTACACAGCCGGTGTTGGTACATTGGCTGGAAGTTACAACGAAATTGCTAAAAAAGAAACAGAATTTAACAAAGCGGTAGGAACACTAAGTGAAAGGTCCTCCGAGCTCAATGGTGCAACAGTTCAACTAGCAAAAGGAGCTGCCGACTTAAATGCAGGCCTTACTGAGCTGAGTAAACAATTAGATTCAATTCTTGCTGGACTCCCAGCTAAACAAAAGCAAGCAGTTCTTGCTGTACTGTCGGCTGAAAAACAGGACGTATTTCTTGCTGCACTCGCACAGTTAACGCAAGGAAGCGCTGAACTATCAGAAGGGATGCAAGGATTATCAGGAGGTACAGCAGCTTTATCAAAAGGGGCTTCTGAATTGAATGGTGCTGCAAGCCAACTTGCCGAAGCGCATGGCCAAGCACTTGCCGGAGTACAAAAGTTAAATGAATCGTCTGCAACGTTACAAGAAGGGGCGGCTTCATTGGCCACTGGTAATGGGGCGCTGGCGTCTGGTTTAACGAAACTGTCCGAAGGGGTAGGAACGGCACAGAAAGGTTCATCGGATTTGGCGTCGGGACTTGCTTCATTAACAGAAGGAAGTAGCACGTTACAAACAGGAACGAGCACACTCGCATCGAAATCGAAAGAACTTGTCGATGGGTCAAGTACACTTGTTGACGGAGCAATCGAGCTCGATGAAGGTGTTACAACGCTTCGAGAAAAATTAGCGGAAGCAAATGAAACAGCGAGTGAAGTGAATGCGACCGAGAAGACATATGAAATGGCTGCGTCACCAGTAGAGGTTGAACAAGACGGCATCAATCATGTGCCGAACTATGGAACTGGATTTGCACCGTATTTCTTATCGCTTGGATTATTTGTGGGAGCACTACTGTTGTCAATCGTATTCCCACTCGTTGAACCTTCCATCAATCCTACAGGTGCGTTCAGATGGTTCTTCAGTAAAGTGTCCGTGCTCGCAATTGTCGGCCTCTTACAGGCGCTCATTGCAGTAGGAATCGTTAAATACGCTCTTGGGATGGAAACAACGAATACACCGTTGTTTATATTAACGGCAATTATTACGAGTTACACATTCATTGCACTCGTTCAAATGCTCGTTTCAATTTTAAGTGATGCAGGCCGGTTCGTCGCGATCCTTATTTTGATTTTACAATTGACGACAAGTGCGGGCACATTCCCGCTCGAATTAATACCAGCGCCCCTACAAATCTTTAACACATTATTACCAATGACGTATTCAGTCAATGCATTTAAAGCAGCTATTTCAACGGGAAGTCTATCTTCGCTTTGGACGAACAATGGAATACTCATCGGTTTCATGCTTGTGTTTTTAGCCATTACATTCGGCTACTTTGCACTTCTTTACAAAAGAAAACACTCTATGGAAGTAGCAGAAGCTTAAATAGGAAATCCCCAGCCGATAGCGGCTGGGGATTTTTTCGTTTATAATGAAACAAAAAGGAAGTGTGTCCATTGAAAAAATTACTACTCACAGGGTTTGAACCATTCTTGAATTATCCAGTAAACCCGACGATGCAAATCGTAGAGGAATTACATGGCTTGGAAATCGGTCAATACAAAATATATAGTGAAGTGTTGCCGGTCGATTTTAATAAATCTGGGGATCTGTTGATGGAACATATCCATGCACACGAACCCGACGCAGTTATTTCGCTTGGACTTGCAGGTGGTCGCGCTAAACTAACGCCCGAACGTATTGCCATAAACGTAAGCGATGGTGCTGCCGATAACAGTGGGAATGTACCAGTCGATGAGCCGATTATAGAAGGTGGGGCAGACGGTTATTTTACTACACTTCCAGTACGAGAAATGGTAAATGTTTTAAAGGAAGTAGGACTACCGGCGGAAGTTTCAAATACCGCGGGAGCGTATTTGTGCAACCATGTCATGTACCGTGCGCTTCATTATGCAAACCAACAACGTCCGAACATGTTAGCGGGCTTTCTTCACATTCCCGCATCCCATGAATTAGCCATTTTGCATGGAAGCATTCCAAGTTGGTCCCATGAAGATTTGAAAAAGGGTGTCGTCACCTGTATTAAAGTAATTTAATACAAAAAGCCTCTTTGGAAAAAAATCCAAAGAGGCATGATTCAAGAACTTACGAAATCACCACCATCGACATGAATCGTTTGTCCTGTCATATAACTCGAATCACTGGAAGCTAAAAACACATAAGCAGGCGCATTTTCAGCAGGCTGACCGCGGCGTTTCACCGGAGTGTCGGCCCCATGTTGTGCAACTTTCTGAGCGTCGAATGATGCTGGAATAAGCGGTGTCCATATTGGTCCGGGAGCGACAGCATTGACTCTTATCCCTTTTTCCACCAAGTTTAGGGCGAGTGAACGCGTAAAAGAAGTGATTGCTCCTTTGGTGGCTGAATAATCAAGTAAATCTGCCGAACCGTTATATGCAGTGATTGATGATGTATTGATGATAGCGTCGCCGTCCGTCATATGATTCAATGCGGCCTTTGTTAAGTGGAAGAGACCGAAAAAGTTCGTTTCAAACGTTTCCCGCAGTTGATCTCCCGAAATATTAGCGATGTTGTTTTGTGGAAACTGTTTGCCGGCGTTATTCACAAGAATGTGTAAACTCCCAAATTCTTGAATGACTTCATTGATTAATTTTTCACAGTTTTCTTCCTCACTAATGTCAAGTCGAATTTTCAACGCTTTTCCGCCATAGTTTTCAATGAGCCCCACAGTTTTATCCGCATCGATATCCTCTTGTTCATCCAAATAGACAATCGTAACATTTGCCCCTTCTTTCGCAAATGCAACTGCGACAGCACGTCCAATTCCGCTATCTCCTCCGGTAATTAAAGCGCTTTTCCCTTTTAATTTCCCAGAACCAATATAATTCACATCGTCATAAATGGGGGCAGGATCCATCTTGGCTTCTACGCCTGGTTGTTTATTCTGAGTCTGTCCATCAACTTGTTCATCGGCTTTTTGATACTTATCTTTCGTCAAAATAACTCCTCCTAAACAAATTGTCTTCTAAAGGAATTATTCCCTAAATCGGTTCCAATAACCCTATCAATGTCTCACAACTTTGTTTTTTGATTATAATAATCCAATCCATTTCCAATACGTTGCACTCATAAGAAGAATGAGTAAGTAACCGATTATTGTAAGCGGGACGCCGGATTTTATGAAATCTTTTACAGTAAATGAACCGGTACCATAAGCAAGCATGTTCTGCGGCGCACTAATTGGAAGTAGGAAACCAAAACTAATAACAAATTGTTGAATCAATACAAATCCGACATCGTTCACGTCCAAGGAAATTGTTGTTGTAAGCGCAATGAAAATCGGTATAAGTGCCGAAGATAAGCTTGTTGCGCTTGCAAACCCCAAGTGAATGAGAATATTAAATAACGACAGCAAGGCAATCGTTGCGAGTATTGGCATGTTTTCAAGGCCCATGGCACCGAATACTTTATTGGACAACCACTGGGCACCTTGTGTATCCAAAAGAATTGTCCCAAGTGCAATACCGACCGCGAAGACGATAATCGTCCCCCAAGGAATAAGTTTTTCGACGGTTTTCCAGTCAAAGACACCAATTTTGGGTGCGAGGAGAATGGTTATAGCAATTAGAGTGACAGTCGTCGTGTCAAATGGGTGAAGTATTTCTTCGGTAGACCAGAATAGAAGAAGGGTGATGGCAACAATGATTAGCCTTTTTTCTGATGACTTCATCGGACCGAGTTCTTTTAATTGACCTTGAATTAATTCTTTCCCACCTTCAACAACTTGTGTTTCAGGCTTAATTAATCGGGTCATGACAAAGTACAGAACGACAGACATAATGATTGACCATGGGGCCGCGTACAAGAACCAAGCTCCCCATGAGACAGATTCACCGAATTCATTTTCGATGAAACCAATTGCGACCATGTTTTGAGCAGCACCGGTTTTAATTCCTATATTCCAGATAGAGACGGACTGGACAGCAGTAATAACGAGAAGGGCCCCAAGTCGACTATTATGAGGTAATCCAAATGCCGCAACCATTCCAAGAAGAATCGGAACAACAGCGCCGGCACGTGCTGTCGCACTTGGCACAAAGAAAGCAAGTACAATCGATACAATAATGGCACCGAAAACAATTGCACCAGTCTTTACGCCAACTTTCGATAAAATAAATAAGGCGAGTCGTTTGTGTAGGTTTGTTGCTTGCATCGCTGCGGCAAGAAATAGGGCAGCGGCAACAAGTGCAACAGCCGAGTTTGAGAATCCGCCAAGCGCCAGTTTTAGTGCAGCTTTTGTTCCAAGCAAAACGTCCGGATTTGCCATGTCTGGTGCAAGTCCAAGTAAAATAGCGACGAGGCCGATAATCATTGCGGAACTTACTGGATAGGATACTGCTTCTGTCATCCAAAGAACAACCGCGAACGCCAAAATGGCAAGTGCGCGTTGTCCCATTACAGGCAAGTCGGTTGGATTAGGAAGAAGAAGGATGACGACTAAGACGATAAATGCAAGTGTAATCCAATACGGTTTTAAATTCCGTTTTGGTCTCGCAATAGTTTCAGCAGTTTCCAAAATAAATCAATCCTTTCTTTTTCATCGAAAAGGTTCTCATTCATTATAAATACCCAACATCTATGTAGTATGAAACATTTCCACAAATACATGCGATGAAACTTGATTAAGAAAACTAAAAGGAAACTACCCAATGGCACTAGGTAATTTACTCTTTGGAAAGTACTTATTGTCTTTTCGATTCGGCTTCGTTAAGATTATGCAAAAGGACTATCAAGGGGTGAGAGGAATTTGGATCCGATTGACAAAGGAATGGCAATCGATTGCTGTCTTCTTGCGGGGCGTCTGATGATGGAAGCAGGGGCGGAGACGTACAGGGTGGAAGATACAATGGTGCGCATGGCGGAAACACAAGAATTACCGGCGCCGCAAAGTTTTGTAACTCCCACGGGAATTATTTTTTCACCGGGTAGTTATCACCCAACTAAATTGATTCGCATTAAGGAGCGCACGACGGATCTTGAAAAAGTAGCACTTGTAAATGCTGTTTCGAGAAAACTAACAGCAGCCGAGTATACACTTGAAGAGGCATATACAAAGCTCCAAGAAATTGAAAAGTCGAATGTCATGTTTCCGGTTTGGCTTCAAATTATTGCGGCGGCGATTGCAAGTGCTTGTTTTCTTATATTATACGAAGGTCTTTGGACGGATATTCCCGCGGCGCTTTGTGCTGGAGGAGTTGGTTTCATAGTAGTTTTACTTATTCACGATTTAACGAAAGTAAAGTTTTTCGCGGAATTCATGGCTTCTTTGTTTGTTGGGCTCATTGCATTTGGTGCCATAAAGCTTGGGGGTGGTACAAATCTAGACAAAATTATTATCGGTTCGGTTATGCCACTTGTTCCTGGGCTTCTTATTACAAATGCAGTGCGTGATTTAATGGCTGGGCATTTTATGTCGGGGGTATCTAAAGGTGCGGAAGCATTTCTTACCGCGTTTGCAATTGGTGTAGGCGTGGCGCTTGTTTTGTCATTTTAACTTCATTCAAAGGATGCCACCGATTTTGAAAAAGCGTAATTTATAGGAATTGGGGTGGGGAATTGACATGGGTTGTGCAGGCAGTACTTAGTTTTCTTGCGGCAACAGCATTCGGGATTATTTTTAACGCACCACGTAAAATGCTTTTTTACTGCGGTTTTGCTGGAATGACTGGCTGGCTTATTTACTCAGTTTGCAATGGATTTACCGGTGATCCAGTAAAAGCGTCGTTTCTCGGAGCATTCACAGTATCTTTTGTAGCACAAATTTTTGCAAAGTACTTTCGGACACCGATGATTATTTTTAGCGTTGCAGGAATTATTCCACTTGTACCAGGCGGTATGGCTTACAATGCGATGCGTCATATTGTGGAAAAAGATTATCTGACGGCTATTTCGTTTGCTTCGGGGGCGTTTATGGTGTCGGGAGCAATCGCAATGGGGCTTGTGTTCGCTGAAGTCATTACTCAAATTATCTTTCGAACAAACACAAGACGTAAGAAACAGCTTACTTAATAAATAACGGCGTGCCCCATGATAAAGGCACACCGTTTTTTATTTCTTGAATTACTTGGAAATAGCTTCGGCGGTCACTGGAGCGCCAATATAATACCCTTGGACTGCGTCAATCCCCATTGTTGTTAACAAGTTGAATTGTTCTTCTGTTTCTACGCCTTCTGCAATGACGTACATGCCCATCGTTTTTCCGAAATGAATCATACCTTGAACAAGCTGTTGTGTTTTAGTATGAGTAAGTAAAGAACTAATGAATAGTTTATCGATTTTTATTTTGGTAATTGGTAAAGACTGCATATATCGGAACGAGGCATATCCCGTGCCGAAATCGTCGAGTGCAAACTCGATACCTACATTTTGTAATTCTTTCATTTGAAGTAAAATCGAACTCTCTTGTTCAGCTTGAAGTGCGAACTTTTCAGTAATATCAAGTTCTATAAGAGACGGGGGACAGTTTACCCTGCTAAGAATCTCTACTATTTCAATACTTAAATTCGGATTTGTAAACTCTCGGACGGATGAGTTTATTGTCATATTGACAAGTGACCCTTTGTTTTTTAAAGAAACTGCAAGTTTTGCGGCCTCCTCAATAACAAACGTCCCAAGTTTATGAATGAAGCCGTTATCCTCAGCGATTGGAATAAATTCGTCGGGCGTGATCACCCCAAGTTCTTCGTCTTCCCAACGGACAAATGCCTCGTAAAGAAATATTTTACCCGTAGCCACGTCTAATTGGGGTTGGTAGACTACATGTAAATCATTGCGATTCAATGCAGTCAGTAAATTCCGATCAATGATTGCGTTTCGGTTCAACTTATAATTTGATTTCGCTGAAGGAGAAGTAATTTTTCCGCCCCCGCTGGAAATAACTTCTTTGTTAGCTACAAGAGCCGCTTCCATCAAATGTGAATAATTTGTTTTGTCTTCTGGATAGCGAACGATTCCGCCGCTAATAGATAGGGGCAATGCGGTGTTGTTTATATATATTGGATGCTGTTCGAGAAACCTTAGAAATCCTTGTACATACCAATCTCCAAATGGTGAAAGAATAACAAATTCACTCGCCCCAATTCGCGCAATGGGATTATCTTTAAAATAACGTTTTAATCGGTTTGTAAAAGATTGAATAAAGATTATTTCTCCACCGTATGACTGTAGTCCTTTCAATGTGTAAAAATGGTCGATTGTAAGGTAAACAAATGAAAAACTTTTAGTTTCTGCAATATGTTGATTCACGATGTTTTCTAATTTGTGCCGGCTCATTAATCCGGTATCTTGGTCGATAAACGCAATTTCTTGTAATTTTTCGCGAAGCTGTACGTCTTCTGTTATATCCATTCCCATAAAAATAACAGAAGTAAGTCCGCCGCCTTCGGGTATAACAGGAATAGCAAGTAATTTTACAAAGTACGGGTTATTGGAACGGGTTATTTTTTCTGCCACGCCCGACCAAGTCTTTCCAAGGGATATACTATTCCAAATAGCATCTGCTTGCTTTTGGCCTTCTTCAGATTGAGGGAACATTTGCCATAAGGTCTTACTTAGAACACGCTTTGGTGTCCATTCGCTTGTTTTAAGAAATTTTTTGTTTGTATATGTAATTAGTCCTTTGTTATCCGTATGTGCGATCATACAAAATTCACCGAGGCTTTCCATTACAACAGGTAGCTCCCGTTCGAATTTAGAGTAAATAGAATTCAAGTTTTGCCCGCCTTTCGGATGCACTATCCTTTTATTATATATGAAATACAGTTATAGTTCAGTAAAAACGAAGTTATTGCAGTAATGATGTGAACTTCATTTGGCGGGAATTCAAAATCTAGGCGTAATTATGCCTTGGCGAAATGGATTTATTATGGGGGTTATAAATGGTGAATAGATTAAAAGGAATCGCCATGATTGTTTCGGGGGCAATGCTTTGGGGTGCGACGGGCCCTATGATGGAGTGGATACTTTCAAGTAGTGAGATGACGGTGTCGTTTATGCTTACGTTACGTCTCTTACTCGCGGGTACGTTTTTACTTGTTCTGTTGAAAGTACAAGGAAAACAAATTTCACGTCCATGGCGACAGAAAGTGTGGATGCGTCAGTTATTTATTTTTGGTGTTTTTGGAATGCTGGGGGTGCAATATACTTTTGCCGCGGCTATTGATACGAGTAACGCAGTCATTGCAACGCTATTTCAGTTTCTTGCACCGATATTCATTATTATTTTTGTTACATGGTCGCAGCGTACTTGGCCGCCTATTGCTCAAGTAATCGGTATGTTTGTGACGATGGTTGGGCTATTTTTTCTGTTAACAAACGGATCGTTATCCGGTTTTGCGCTAAGTAAAATCGCAGTTTTCTGGGGGATAGCGGTTGGCTTCGCGTTTTCATTTTACACACTTTATCCGGGACGACTTATGCAAGAATGGGGCGTTCTTCTTATTGTCGGTTGGGCAATGATTATCGGAGGCGTTACGCTGTTTCTATTGAATCCGTTAAACTTGTTGAAGGGTAGTCTTTTGTTCGCGGATTGGGGTATTACGGGTATGCTTCTTCTTGTTACGATTGTTGGAACCGTTGCGTTCATCTTGTTCCTTGGTAGTATGAAATATATTACGGCGGTTGAAACAAGTATTCTTTCTAGTTTTGAACCACTTACGGCGATGGTCGTCTCAATTTTTTGGTTTGGTTCAATTTTAGGTATGTGGCAGTTAATAGGTGCGATTGTTATGCTAGTTGGTGTCACATGGCTATCGATTGCGGGTAGTAAAGCGAAGGCGTAAAAAGGACCGATTTCCCTAAAGGGTTCCGGTCCTTTTTGCGTTGCTCTTACTTTTCCACATAAGTAATATATAATTCCTCGGACGCGTCAATTTCTATATTCTTAGGCACAAGCAGATGGATTGTGATCTGTTGTGACATGCCGCCGTGGCCTTGAAAATCGACTACGGGTTTCTTTGTGAATTGACTAATTAGGAAAGCATCACGGTAGGAAGAATAGTTAATAATCGTTTCTGGTTGCCTGGGAAAAAATACTGTGTCGTCGTCCCATTTGGGCAATGCATATTTCACCCGATCGGAAAAATCGAGACCATCATTGAAAAGGAGCGGTTTGTATATCGTCTCTTCAATTACACCATCATTGTCATTTTTGCGTTCGATAAAAATATTTACAGGTGACATATCATCGAAATTGGACTTTTTTAGGATCAACCGATTGCCTATAACATGCTCTCTTTTATCGATAATTAAAAAGGGGTCAATTGAATCAAAATCGCCGTCTCCATAGATTTCATCGAGAAGGTGGGAATCTTCAACTACCGGATCAGGCATTTCTGCTGAAAACTTCGTTTCATACACTTCAACAGTGACGGTTGCAACGAGAAGAATTACGATATAAACTGCAACAATTATATAGGTCGATTTTTTATTCATATAAAACTTTACACGTTTTTTTGCCCGTATCATCAACCAAGTAATGAGTAGCAAAAGTATGAGTGGAAAAAGCATTATAACTCCAAACATTATTTTCGCACCTCCTTCTTATTCGTAACAAGCGCAGAAAGAACGAAGAGTAAAATGACCGTGCCAACTACTTTTAATAGAAATATGGAGAAGTGACTTTCATCCCCATAAAAGAAAATAACTTTTTCAAAGAAGCTACTACTGTCAATTCCCAAGATAAAAAAACTTGTGAACGGGAACAGAAACAAGCCGATGAAAATAAGTGGAATGACCAGCATGCTTCGTTGTACAAATGAGCCAATCGTGTAACCGAGTCCCGCGAACAGTATTACATAAGCGATAGATGTACCGATTCGTAAGAAGAAATCCATCGGCGAGCTTAGAAGTCCAGGTGTTTCGATAAAGACTTCTGCCCCTCGAAGTAGCGTGATGAATTTAATAAGAGAACCTGTTAAAATAGCGGTGATTCCCGCTAAGATGGAAGCTGTCAATAAAAATAGAAAACTTGATAGATGATGACTTAGTCGATTTGAAACGAGCGTGAATGCATCATTCCGATAAGCCGTCGTTGTAACAAGAATTCCTGTTATAAATGCCCAAATAATTGTAAATGCAACGACATTGTCATTGGACGATGTTTGCCGGATAACCGTGAGCGTTGGCGAAAACCCCGACCCGCTACTCTCGTAGTTTATGCCGAGCAAGATACCGATTACTTGCACGATAAGAAGTGACGTAAAGACGCCCGTGTAGCCATTTATCTTATAGTGAAATTGCTTTTTAACAACATCAAACAGTCGTGGCTCTGTCAAATACATCATCAATTCCTCCTTTAGAACTTGATGTGAGTGCTACATATGCGTCATTTGCGGGAACGGGGATAATTTTGATACCACTTTTATTCATGTGCATTTTTTCCTCTAAAGTAAATGTATCTTCGACAAGAGCTTCGTAAAACGGGCCGTTCGTTTGTCTGCTAAAAACATTCTTTTCTGCGATTTGATTGCGGACCACATGTTCAGACCCAATTACTTTCACGAACATTTCTTGTAGTTCAGTAATGGATCCGTGAAAACGAACAACCCCGTCGTTGACAAGAAGTATATTTTCAAGGAGGTCTTCGATTTCTTCAAGGTGATGACTCGACAGCAAAATTGTGCGCGGATGGGCGATATAGTCTTTTAAAAGTGCACGGTAAAAATCTTTTCGTACCGCCGTATCCATGCCAGTTGTTGGTTCATCGAAGATGGTAAGTGGGCACCGCGCGGCAATCCCGATAATGGCGTTGAATGTATTCATTTGTCCTTTCGATAACTGACTATGCCGGCTGTTTGGGTACAATCGAAAGTATTCAAAAAGTCCTTCAGCAAGCGCGGAATCCCAATTGGCGTAAAATCGATCCGCCTCTTTCAAAACTTCTTTCAGCGTCAGTTTATCGGAAAAACTCATCGTATCGTCGACGAATATCGAGTTTGCGGATACTTTTAAACTATTAAAAGGTTTTTCTGAAAAAACGTCTACGCTTCCTGAAGTC
This sequence comes from Sporosarcina sp. G11-34, assembly GCF_026931025.1. NCBI lineage: Bacteria > Bacillati > Bacillota > Bacilli > Caryophanales > Caryophanaceae > Sporosarcina > Sporosarcina sp. G11-34. The sequence goes on from NZ_JAHNZW010000002.1 coordinate 176,984, forward strand.
TCTTTAATATGTCCTGCAGTAATTTTCATTAATGTTGTCTTTCCGACCCCATTTCGGCCGATAATCCCGGTTAGAACATCTTCTTTAATTTCAAAGTTTACATGGTTTAGAATCGTACGATTGCCATACGTTTTTGTTACGTCGGTAAATTCAATCGCATTCATGATAAGCCCTCCTTTTTTCGGTTGCGTTCGGCTTCAATCATAGTAAGTAGATGCTTATTGTCGATGCCTAATAGCTCCGCTTCGTTCAGTAATTCAATGACAAGACGCCTTAGTGTTTCTTCTTTTCTTTTAATAAGTAGTTTTTCACGTCCATCAGGTGCCACAAATGTACCAAGTCCGCGCCGCTTATACACAACTTCAGCATCAAGCAATAAAGTTAGTCCTTTTCCAGCAGTTGCGGGATTAATATTAAAAGTTTCGGCAAGTTGGTATTGGGAGTGTACTTTTTCATCGGGAGAAAGTGTGCCATCGATAATTTCGGCTTCAATCCACTCCGCAATTTGTACGTAAATCGGTTTCGAACCTTCGATGTCGAGCATGCGCATCACCTCCTATAAGTTAGTGCATTACTGTTGTAATGTACTATATGCTATTTTTGTATGAAATACAACCATATATATGTCATAATAAGAATAGTCAGCAAACAGTTCGTGCAACGAAAGAGTTTTGGAGGTTACGTACATGAAAACAGTATTTTCCTATGCAAAATCATATAAATGGCCAATCGCTATTGCGTTGTTACTTATGTTGCTTGAGCTAAGCGTAGAGCTTATTCAACCACTATTCATAGCGAAAATTATTGACGATGGCATTATTGCCGGGGATGAGACGGTCATTTGGATGTGGGGAAGTGCGATGATGGGGCTTGCATTCGTTGCTTTCTTTTCGGGGGCCATCAATTCCTATTTTGCTGCCCATGCGGCACAAAGCTTTGCTTATGATTTACGCCAAGCTCTTTTCCGCCAAGTACAGGCGTTTACAATGGCAACATTCCTTCGATTTCCAACGGCGGGACTGATTACACGTTTGACAAGTGACGTCACGCAAGTGCAAACCGTTCTGTTCATGGGTTTACGAATTATGTTACGAGCACCGTTACTAGTAATCGGAAGTCTAGTTATGGCTTTTATCGTTAATGCGAAGCTCGCATTATTTTTAGTAATGGGTGCGCCATTATTACTTGTTTTTCTACTTGTTATGGCAAAAAAGGGAGTCGCTTATTTCGGTCGAATTCAAACAAGACTGGATAGCGTCAACCGTGTGATTCAAGAAAACTTGCAGGCGGTTCGGCTCGTCAAAGCGTATTTACGCGGTACTTATGAAGCGAGTCGCTTCTCTAAAGTGGCAAATATGCTAAAAACAGACACAGTGACAGCAATGCGAATGATGGAATTTATTTTGCCAGTTTTGTTGTTAGTCATGAACATTAGTCTAATGGCGGTCCTTTGGTTTGGTGCCATTGAAATTCGTGACAGTGGCGTACAAGTCGGGGAACTTGTCGCGGTTGTCAACTACGCAATGCGCATGACAGGTGCATTTTCCATGTTCTCGTTTATCATCGTCGCCTTTTCACGTGCAAAAGCATCTTCTGAGCGGATGGAAGAAGTGTTACTGGCAAATGAAAACCTAGAAATACATACGACGAAACGTGTAAAGTTGGGGTTATCGGAAGGTGAATTGAAGTTTGAAAATGTTTCATTTCATTATCCAGGAAAGGAAGAACCAATTCTCCAGAACGTTTCGTTTCATGTTAAACGAGGAGAGAAACTTGCGATTATGGGAGCGACAGGATCGGGGAAATCAACATTACTGAACTTAATACCCCGAATATTTATAGCGACTAAAGGCCAAGTATTCGTTAGCGGAATCGAAGTGAACGAGTGGCCGTTAAAAGATTTACGCGACACCATCGGACTCGTTCCGCAACAATCGATTCTTTTTACGGGATCTATTTTGGACAACTTATCATGGGGAGCACCTTCCTATACGGAAGCGAATATGGATGAACTTGAAGAAGCGGCAAGAAAGGCGCAAATTCACGAATCAATTGATTCATTCCCACAAAAGTATAGTACGCGTGTGGGACAAAAAGGCGTGAACTTATCGGGTGGGCAAAAGCAACGTCTATCTATTGCGCGGGCTCTTGTACGGAAACCGTCTATTTTGATTCTGGACGATAGCACAAGTGCGCTTGACGTGAAAACCGAAACAGCGCTTTGGGATGCACTCGAAGGGGAAGACGCCACGATGCTCGTCGTCACGCAAAAGATTCTAACCGCACAAGGAGCAGACAAAGTGCTACTTTTAGACCAAGGAAAAGTGGTAGGTTACGGAACGCATAGTGACTTAATGAAGCAATCGGCACTTTATAGAAAAATTGCGGAATCACAGTCGAAAGGGAAGGTGAAAGCCGATGTTACGCACAATACGTAAACCATTCGGCTACGAGCCGATTCTGACGAAAGAAGCCATTAAAGGGCCGGCGAGAAAGAAAGGGGAACGTGCAAGGAATTGGAAGTCCGTTCTTTTCCGAATTTGGCTCGTTGTAGATGAACAGCGCGCGCTTCTTATGGCGGTTCTTGCACTCGTTTTTGTCAGTTCTGCTTTAACATTGGTCGGTCCGATTATGGTGGGAAGAATTATTGATAAATATATAATTCCAGCCCAGTTTGGCGGTCTTGGCGGTCAAATTGGGATCCTTATCGCGGTTTACTTCGGTTTGTCCATATCTATGTATTTACAAAACTTTTGGATGGTTGGAATTGCGCAGCAAACGATTTACCGTTTGCGGACAAATTTGTTTGCTCATCTACAAAAGTTACCTGTTTCGTTTTTTGATAAAAGACAGCATGGTGAACTAATGAGCCGAATGACGAATGATATTGAAAACGTCAGTCAGACGTTAAATACATCATTCATTCAAGTGTTTTCAAGTGTGTTAACTTTAACTGGAACAGTCATAGTTATGCTTTATTTAAGCCCGTTATTGACACTTCTTACGATGATCATTATTCCACTCATGTTCATTGGTATGCGGTGGATTACACGTCGGACGAGTAAGTTATTTAAGGAACAGCAAATAGCGGTTGGTGAACTGAATGGAATGATAGAAGAAACCATTTCAGGTCAACGGATTGTCAAAGCGTTTTCCCGAGAAGAGCAGGTTATGGAAGAGTTTGCAGAAAAAAGTGAACGCTTACGCCGCACGGGTTTTTGGGCATTGACATATTCGGGGTTTATTCCGAAAGTGATGAATATGCTAAACAACGCAAGTTTCGCAATTATTGCTGGGGTTGGCGGATTGTTGGCGCTAAAAGGAGATGGAATCGTAACGATTGGAACGATTGTTGTTTTCTCGGAACTAGCCCGTCAATTCACGCGTCCACTGAATGACCTTGCGAATCAGTTTAATACAGTTCTCTCCGCAATCGCGGGGGCGGAGCGTGTATTTGGTATTATGGACGAACCCGTCGAGAAAGATGAGGCCACAAAACATTCGAAGACAATTCTTAAAGGGGATGTTGAATTCCGAAATGTTTCGTTCAAATATGGAGATGAATCGGACAGCTATACAATTAACGAAGTTTCATTTCATGTGAAATCTGGTGAAACAGCCGCATTTGTTGGTGCAACAGGTGCGGGGAAGACAACGATTATGCAATTGCTCGCTCGATTTTACGAAGTAGATCAAGGTGAAATTTATATCGACGGCATTCCAATTAGTAAATTGCCACGAAAAACATTACGCAGTCAAACGGCTTTCGTCTTGCAAGATCCGTTTTTATTCGAAGCGACGGTACGTGAAAATATTCGCTATGGAAAACTAGATGCAACGGATGAAGAAGTAATTGATGCTGCGAAAAAGGCAAATGCACATCGTTTCATCATGCGGCTTGAATATGGGTACGATACGGTGCTAACGGCTGATGGTGGTGAAATTTCACAAGGACAGAAACAGCTTCTATCGATTGCGAGGGCGCTCGTTGCGGATCCAATCCTTCTCCTTCTTGACGAAGCAACGAGTAGTATTGACACAGTGACAGAACTAGAAATTCAAGAAGCACTTGAACGTCTTATGGAAGGGCGAACGAGTTTCGTTATCGCGCATCGATTGAACACTGTACGCAAAGCGAATACGGTGTACGTTTTGGAACAAGGAGAATTGATTGAATCAGGTACTCAAACCAAACTGATTGAAAAACAAGGGGCTTATTACAATATGTTGATGGAGTCGAAAGTTTAAAAAAAACGAAAAAGGCTACAAAGGAAGTTTCTCCTTGTAGCCTTTTCGTTTGGTTATTGAATATCTTCAATATCAAGTTTCGTTCCTTCATCAAATTCAATTTCTAAGTCGAATTTCGAATATGCATCGATTTGGTAATATTGAAGGATACTTTCCATGACTTCACTTTGGGGTGTATCTTTTGTAACTAGAAGAAACGTGAATAGTTTATCGATTTCATCCATTGCTGCGTTTTCTTTCGATTTAATATTGTCTAACTTATTTTCGTATTCGGCTTTAAAACTTTTCGGCTTCACTTTATATTCAACGTCAATGGCATCTTTATTGTCCACTTCAATGTCGAGTTCGAAAGTAGTAAAGCCGTACCCTTGACCGTGTTGCATAGAACCACCTTCTGTTTCACCCGCATGTTGTAATGTGGCATCATTTTTAGGTGAAGAGTTATTGTTTTTATTTCCCGCACCACAAGCGCTTAATACCAACACACCGATTAATGCAATCATGACAAACAGGTTACGTTTCATCAGAATTTCCACGACCTCTCATAATTAAAATCTTTAGTACCTATTTTGCCTCTTAATGAGAAGAATTAAACAATGAAATTTGAAAAAGTCCGATTTACCATTTAGCGGTTTGCTCTTCACAACTTCCGAGCATTTGTCGAATATGAAGTGTAGAGCTGTTTTGAAGCTTTACTTTGCCGTTGAAATAACCGATTAGCTGGTGCATTTCCGTCCGAATTAGCTTTACATTGGTTGCTGTAATTCGCTCGAAGAATGGAGTAAATGTTAAGTCGACTGCAGTAGAAAACTTCGTTTGAATAGTCCATGGTGCCATGTAGTTTTTTGTATCATATGTGAATCGTACATCTTCCGCAATTTTCGTCATGATACCATCCACAAAAACCGCATTTTCAGTCATCCCTGTTCCATCTGTCCAGCGTCCTCCAAAGTTCAGACCAACCCTTTGTCCACCGAGTCGTTGAGAAGCCATTGCCCAATTCCATGTTATTTCGCGAGGCCAAACACCACGTCCGTAGTCGTGAACGGCAAAACTATAATCGGGGTTGAAGTCGTATTTCTTGTCACCAATCTTCACAAAACCAGTAGTTGGAAGTGTGTGATGCTTCGAAGTGAACTGGAAAATCGTACGACTTTTTGGGATGACAACATTTAAAGAGTCGTCGTTTAAAGGATGTTGAATATATATATCCGCATGGAGCGGTTCATCATCAAAGTCGGCAATGGTAACGGATAAATGCGTTTCACCGTTCTTATAATTCATGGAAACGGTAAGTTGGTCATTTTTAAAATGTAAGCTTTCTAGTACATTTTCGGGCATGACTACATTGCGTCCGACTGGGATTGTGATTAGTTTTTCATAAAAACGTTGTGTTTCATAGTTAAGAAAATAGACTAAGCAGACAGCCGCATAATCGAGATGGCTAATCATCGTGGAGAACAGAATATCTTCACCATATACACACCAATAATTCCATTTCTTTTTCCGCATGAAATTTCTTGTTAAGTTACTATGTATAATCGGTTGCCTAGCAAAGCCAATCGCCTCGGGGTTCAATAACCCTTTATTGTCGCATAGTACAACGGGTTTTATGATTTCTCTTTCAACATGCTGCATAGTGACTTCTCCCCCGCCTATTGTTTTTTCGAAGTAGTACTGCTATAATTCTTATTGTACCAAACTTACGGGGGCTTAGCTCAGCTGGGAGAGCGCTTCGCTGGCAGTGAAGAGGTCGTCGGTTCGATCCCGATAGTCTCCATTATAGAATTCATGAGTGCAACGGATATTTTCCGATGCACTCTTTTTTATAATTAAGCCGAGAACACCTGTGACTTCAGTCGTAGAAGGTTCATTTGCTTATCCAAACTATAGTAATGGTGATGTTTCAATTGAGCTTAAGTGAGGAAGTAATTCCTACCCCTTTCGATTCATACGATGGCTTAAAGGAGGCGTTGTATGATATACGATAGGGAAGCAGCTGTTCAGTATGCAAATAAATGGTGGAATGATTATAACCCGGCCTATCCGAAATTCGATGTGGATTGCACAAACTTTGTATCGCAATGTTTACGTGCAGGGGGAGCCCCGATGTGGGGATATCCGAATCGAGAAAAAGGCTGGTGGATTCAAGGCGGTACGTGGAGTTTGAGTTGGTCGACGTCCCACTCGCTTAGATGGTATCTAGCTACATCTAAAAAAGGGTTAACAGCGACGCAAGTGGGCTCCGCAGACTTATTGGAGCCCGGCGATGTCATTAGTTATGACTTCCAAAACGACGGTCGTTTCGATCATTCAACGATTGTGACCGCTAAAATTGGCTCCATGCCACTTGTCAATGCCCATACGTATAACGTGAAACAGCGTGATTGGACTTACAAAGATTCTTATGCAAGTACACCGGATGCGAGGTATATTTTCTTTAAGATTAATGATCGATTTTCATGAAAAAAGGTAACCTATCTTTTAATCGGATAGGTTACCTTTTCGTAGTTATTTGTCAAACCATAAGACTGCAAGAGTTCCTTCACCGGCGTGAACAGCGAGTACGGTACTAATATCACCGATTTCGACTTCCATTCCGGGTACTTGTGCGATAATGAGACTTTTTAAGTGATTGGCTTGTTCAGGAACATTACCTTGCATAAGACAGATTTTAGTAATGCCCGAACGATAAGCATCCGCTACTTTATTGATCAAGTATTGCAGTGCTCGTTTTTCAGAACGTACTTTATCGACGGCTTGTAGTTCGCCTTCTTTAGAAATTTGAACAATCGGCTTCACTTTTAAGAGACTACCAATGTAAAATTGCGCCGCACTCATACGTCCGCCTTTGTACAGTTGGTCAAGTTGACCGATAAGGATGTAGTTATGCAAAGTGCCAGCCATTCTTTCTAGTTCGGCTTTGATTTCAGGTACTGTTGCCCCGTTTTTCTGAAGTTCCATTCCCCGTTCAACTAAACCGCTAACTCCGTAGGAAAGGGAAAGAGAGTCTATGAAAGTGACAGGAAACCCCGAAATTTCAGCCCCGCTTTTAGATGAGACGAGCGTTCCACTCATTTTTGCCGAAACGTGAACAGCGATTGCTTCTTCATAGTCTTCGGCGATTTTTTTATATTTTTCAGCGAAAACACCAGCTGAAGGCTGCGATGACTTCGGAAACACTTTAGCCGTTTTGATTTTTTCATACAATTCTTCTGGTGTTAGATCTACACCATCGACATATTGTTTTTCACCAAAATGTATATTTAGAGGGACTGAAAAGAAATCTGAACGTTCTTGAAGTTCTTTCGAAACATAGGCAGTGCTATCTACAATCCATGCAATTGGTTTTTTAGTCAAAGCAAAATCACCCTTTTAATAGTTTTATATGCTATTAATACTATACCATGAAAAGTATTGGGATTGTATTTAGAAAAATTCTTCACCTTGGAAGGCGTGACAATTTCAAGATCTTTCGGCAAATTGAATGGAATTACGGTATAATACAAGAAGAATGTTAAAAAGGGAGATATCGTTAATGAAAAAACAAGCTTTGTCAGTAAAGGAAGCAATCGTTACACGTCGTTCCATTAAAAACTTTAACGGACAACCGGTTGACCCGGAAAATATTAGCGACATACTAAAGGATGCAGCATGGGCACCGAACCACGGTAACCGCAATCCTTGGCGTTTTGTCGTAGCGGCGGATAAGGATTATTTAAAATTCCTTGATGTGCTACGTGAATACGGCGTTCCGAAATGGAAAGAGTTGTCTGAAGAAGACTTGGAAAAACAAATGAAGAAATTTAAAAGTCCCGGGGCAGTAGTATTTGTCATCGTACCCGAAGATGCTCGTCAAAAAGAACGACTAGAAGATTACGCGGCAGCGAGTATGTTTATCCAAAACGTCTTGCTTTTAGCGTGGGATAAAGGAATTGGTACGTGCTGGAAAACACCAGGGTTTCTCGACAATCCGAAGTTTAGAAATGAACTCGGCGTGAAACAAGGGGAGCGTATTATTAGCATGCTTCAGTTCGGTTATTTCGATGAAATACCAAAAGGTCGTCCAAGAAAAGAACTTGACGAAATTGTCACGTATTATGGACGCGAAGACGAAGAGACGGAATAAGGAAAAACACCTAAAATGCATGGAATGATGCAGTTTAGGTGTTTTTTTCGCTTATCAATCGGTGCAAAAAAACCGAATCCTTCTAAAAGGATCCGGCAAAGTAATTACTTTTTCAATTCATCTTTCGTAAATTCGGCAATTTCATAGTAGTAATCACCAATAACGCGTAATCCTTGGTCAAAGTTATCCAAGTGGAAGTGCTCATTTGGTGCATGGAAGTTTTCCGTTGCAAGTCCGAAGCCCATCAATACAACAGGTAGTTCCAGTATTTCATCGAATGCCGCGACAATCGGAATCGAGCCGCCGCCGCGTGTATAGGCGGTTGGAACATTATATACTTTTTCATATGAGCGACCAGCTGCTTGGATTGCAGGGTGGTCAAACGGTGTGATGAATGGTTTGCCTTTGTCGAATTCGGTAACTGTTACCGTAACGCCAACCGGTTTATGCTTTTCAATATGTGCTTTTAATTTTTCAACGATTTCTTCAGGATCTTGGTCAGGCACAAGTCGGCATGTAATCTTTGCACCTGCTTCTGCAGGTAAAACCGTTTTAATGCCTTCGCCAGAAAATCCACCGAAAATACCGTTCAATTCGAGTGTTGGGCGAACCCATGTCTGTTCAAGATGTGAATACCCTTTTTCACCAAAAAGTTCGGGAACGCCAAGTTCTTTTCTTAAAGCTTCTTCATCAAAACCGAGGGCTTCATAGGCTGCGCGTTCTTCGTCTGTAATTGGACGAACATTGTCATAAAATCCTTCGACTGCGATAGTTCCTTCTTTGTCGCGGAACGTTGCAAGTACTTCAACGAGTGCGTGCAATGGGTTTTGAACACCGCCTCCGTATAAGCCGGAGTGAAGATCACTATTTGCGCCTTTCACGTCGATTTGAACACCACAAAGCCCACGTAACCCGTAACATACTGCGGGTTGACCCGGTCCTTGCATGCCCGTATCCGAAATGACAATGACATCTGCGGCGAGTTTGTCCTTATTTTCTTCAATATATTTCTCTAGATTTGGACTGCCTACTTCTTCTTCACCTTCAATAAGAAACTTCACGTTAACAGGAAGTCCACCTGTCTTCTGCATAAGTGCTTCGACTGCTTTCACATGCATGAATACTTGTCCTTTATCGTCACTTGCACCACGAGCGTATAATTTATTGTCGCGGATTTCGGGTTCAAAAGGACCAGTTTCCCAAAGTTCAAGAGGATCTACGGGCTGAACGTCGTAATGCCCGTAAACGAGAATAGTTGGTTTCCCTTCGGCATGGAGCCAGTCACCGTAAACGACTGGATGTCCGTCCGTTTCATCGATGACCAAGTTTTCAAGTCCAGCCTCTTTTAATGAATTAAGTAACCACTCTGCGGCAACTTGCATATCTTCTTTATGTTCAGACAGGGAGCTAATGCTAGGAATTCGTAAAAAATCATTCAATTGTTCAAGATGTACATCACGTTTTTTTTTGAAGTAACTATCAAGTGCTTGTAAATGTTCCAAATTCAATCCCTCATTTCAATAAGTTTCGTGTATAGAAATAGTATAACAGAAGGGAATTAAGTTGAGTTGAGAAAAGATTCTGACGTAATAAGAAAAAATATGGTATGCTATTTGAAAGTTATTGGACGAATGATTTGATGCATATATGAACATATTCTGGGAGGAAAAAACTTTTGTTTATCGCACTTGGTTTCTTATTATTTATGTCGTTGTACTTTTCGGGGAGCGAAACGGCACTTACCGCCGTAAACAGAATGAAAGTTCAATTTCGGGCAGATCAAGGCGATAAGCACGCTATTAAGTTGCTTAAATTGATTTCGCAGCCGGATCGAATGATTACTGCGATTTTAATTGGGAATAACATTGTAAATATTATGATGCCAACGCTTGTTACGATAATTGGACTTGAGAAAGGTTGGCCTGTCGGAATCGCTACAGGGGTTCTTACAATTATTGTTATCGTTTTCGCCGAAGTATTGCCAAAGACAATTGCAGCGACATTTGCCGATAGAATGGCTTATATAGTGGCGCCTTCAATTATAATTTTTGTTAAACTGATGACGCCCCTTACATGGTTACTTGGTACGTTCACGAACATTTTCATACGTATTATTTCAAAAGGAACTGTAACAGAGGCAACATTGACAAAGGAAGACCTTCGATCGATGGTGGATATCGCCTCAATAGAAGGAACGTTCGAACAGGATGAATCGCTTCGTTTGAAAGGCGTGCTAGATTTTCCGGATAAAGATGTTTCGGATGTACTTGATACGCATCGGACGGATATTATTGGATTGCCGATAGATGCGACATATGAAGAAGTTCGCGACACAATACTTGAATATTTTTACACCCGTTATCCGGTGTACGAAGAAAGTATGGATACGATTGTTGGTATGTTTTACTCGAAAATGCTTATTGAGTGGTCAATGGCCCCGGAGAAAACGCTTGGCGATATTATTGACCGCGAGCCTCTTTATATTCTTGAGTCATCTAGCGTTGAACGCGTCTTTAAAATGATGCTCGCGAAAAAAAAGCATATGGCCGTTGTGTTGGACGAGTATGGGGGAACCCTCGGTATTGTAACGCAGGAAGATATTATTGAAGAGATGATTGGACAGGATATCGAAGATGAGACAGATAGCAACGAAGAAGTACTTGTCTATGAAAAAACGGATACTAGATTAACATGTCATGGTAGACTCGAGATTGTTGACGCAATGGATTTACTCGATATTGAATTACCGACGGATCATGAAACGATTGGCGGATTTGTTTTACAAGTACTCAGTCATTTACCGGAACCCGGCGAGAAGTTTACCTATGAAAATCTTCGAATTGAAATCAAAGAGATGGAACGAAATCGAATTGTCCGGATGACAATTACGAAAAATGATTCTGAAGTATGAATGTCCACTTTTTGCGCGCTAATGTCCACTTAAATCATCAGAATGTCTTCCCTTTTGGTAAGCTTACACATTTGTAAGTTTACTGAAAGAGAATACGATGGCAGGAAACCCTCTATTTACCGATAATAAGGTTAACAGTAAGAGACGGGGGAGTATCGTATGAAAACCAATCTAGATGGCTTGTATGAGGAATACGGCCGGTACATTTATCATTTATGTCTTAAATTGACACGAAATAAAGAAGAAGCGGAAGATGTCATGCAAGACGTCTGGGTTAAAGTTGTACATAACAGTCCAAGAATTGAAAATGTCGATAATATGAAAGCATGGTTAACGACAATTTGCATGAACACATTCCGTGACCGTTACCGAAAAGGAGTGCGTCGCAGCAAGCATGTGATGAATCAGCCAGATACACTTGACGTACCACTTCTTGACTTAGTGCCAAGCGGAAATTTAACACCGAGTGAAGTGCTTGAAAAGAATGACATTGAATTGATGGTAAGAACAAAAATAAGTGAACTTGATGCGATTTATAGAAAAACAATCGAGTATTTCTATGTACACCAATATTCTCTTATTGAAATATCGGAACTAATGAAAGTATCGATTGGAACAGTGAAATCACGTTTGTTCCGTGCAAAGAAGTATTTAAAAGAAATGATGATACAAGACGACACAGTGCAAGAATATGTAATGGCTTAACTGTATATGATTTCTCGCTAAACAAGAAAATCGTTGAACCGGCTCCCTTTTCTGCAGGAGCTCGCCTTATTCAACGATTTTTGAGTTGGATGCTTTATTTCAATCTATATAGGTTGAAATAAAGCATATGACACCTAGTTGATTGTAGTGGAGAGCGGCGACTCCAGCGGGAAAAGCGCGTCCAGGTGAGACCCCGCAGGAGCTTGCGACGAGGAGGCTCACGGACCGCCCGCGGAAAGCGTCCGCTCGGAACGGAAATCAACGGCTCGGTAAAGCGATTATCATTGGACTTTTTTAGGTTGGAATCTTTAATTCAACATATAAATAGCACCATAAAAAGACTGCCCAAGATCTTGCGGCAGTCTTTTTATTTATTCAAACGCATCCAATTTTTTGTTAAGTTCCGCAAGTTTTTCTTCTAGCGTGGCAAGGCGTACTTCGGCTTTTCTTACAAAGCTATTATTCCCCGTCGACTCAAGTTTTTCTATATCCCCTTGCAAATTAATATAATCCATTTTTAGCTCGGCAATTTCATTTTCTACTTGTCGTTTATTCATAAGGAAAACCCCTATCTTTTTCCCTATTGTAACATATCGGATGTTTCTTTTCCCGACGTCCCCTCGGGTTTTCGTTTAGGATGATCAAGAAAGTAAAGAATTGCTTCGCATACCTTGTCCTTGCCATTTCCAATACCGAGTGATGTTTGACGTTTAACCGCTTTTTTACGCAGCGAGTCATGTAAGAGTGGTTCCATTATTGCATTTAAAAGACTTGATTGTTTTACTTTTCGACCGGCCCCAAGATGGGTGAATCCATGTTGCTCCTTAGGAAAAGCGAGTGACAGTTCGAAATCATTTTGTGCAAGAATAATACAAGGAATCCCCAAAACTGCTACCTCATAAGGCATGTAACCAGCCGCACATAAAATGATATCCGCGGAAGCATACATTTCTGTAACGTTATATGGTTGTACTTGAATGAATGTATTTCTTCTACCAAGAGCCATCATTCGAAGTTCGCTTACATCGTGGCTATAATTTTCTCCGATTAAAGCAGTCACTTTTAGTGGAATCTGAAGCTGTAACATATGTCTAAGTGCGCGATATGTTAAATTTCCAGCGTCTTCATCGCCAAACGAAATGACTAGATGGGGCATTGAATTAGGCTCTCTTTCGCGTAGCCCGATGTTTCTAAATGCGGCCAAATTTTCATCGGCGATAAAACTTTCAATCCCTTCAACGTAATGATCAGGAACTTTGTCATTCGAATCCGAATAAAGTGTTTGTAATACGAGATCCGCGAGTTTTCCACCTTCACCGAAATCATCGAAATGAATGATAGAAGGAACAATTTCTTGTATTTTTTCGACTTCTTCCTGTAATGTCGATCCGCTGTCGCGCAGTAAAAGATCGGGTTTAAGAGCTGCCAATGCGCGTGAAAGCGTAGAATCGGAACCAATCGTCACCGTCGGAAAACCGTCTGGTGGTGGAAACGATTGATCCCCGCGAATGAATACAACATCTACTTCGGTTAATGCGCGGGCAATTATTTCAGCCCTTTTAGCCGGGTATGTCCCTTTTCCATCCGAATTGGATACGTGAATCGCTACTTTTTTCTTTCGTTGCTTGTCTATAGGAATCATCCTTCCTTAGCAAATCGATTACTCATCCATACATCGTATGGCGCGGTAAAACAATATATGTATTTTTCAATGGAATGCTAGGATAGGTATGTTAAACTATTACTATTTACTTTTGTGGAAAAGGGGTGTATCCATTGCTAGATTCATTATTATTCAACCTAATGCTCGTAGTGCTTATTGGAATCCTTTCTCAATGGATTGCTTGGAGATTCCGAATGCCGGCAATTGTTGTCATGTCCGTTGCAGGGCTCCTAGTTGGACCCATTTTCGGGTTAATTAATCCGCAGGAAAGTATGGGGAATTTGTTTGGCCCAATTATTACATTTGCCGTTGCTTTAATATTATTTGAAGGAAGTTTGAATCTTGATTTTAAGGAAATTAAAGGGTTCACCGGGCCGGTTACACGAATAGTTACAGTAGGTGCGTTCATTTCTTGGATTGTGGGATCGCTTGCAGTGCACTACTTAGCAGGACTTTCGTGGTCGGTTGCATTTATCATCGGGGGTCTATTTATTGTGACAGGGCCGACAGTTATTTTGCCGTTGCTTAGGCAGGCAAAATTAAAACCGCGTCCCGCTGCCATATTGAAATGGGAAGGCATTGTAGTTGATCCGTTCGGGGCACTTCTTGCGGTGTTTGCATTCGAATTTTTCAAGTTTCTAAATGGCGAAGTGACGCTTAGCTCATTTCTTTTGTTCTTTGCAGCAGCATTTTTTGCGGTACTTCTTGGGTGGGGTGCAGGTCGTATACTCGGTTTTGCATTTGAACGTGGAAATGTTCCAGAGTTTTTGAAGTCGCCTGTCCTTTTTGCGGTTGTTATTTTTACATTTGTTCTTTCGGATGAAATTATGCAGCAAACGGGCCTTCTAGCTGTTACAGCAATGGGAATAACGATGGCGAATATGCAATTAACGTCTATTAACGACATTCGCAATTTCAAAGAAAACATATCCGTTTTACTCATTTCGGGCATCTTTGTGATGTTAACGGCTTCACTTGATCCACATATACTTATTGAAATTTTTAACGTCAATATTATGTTATTTGTTCTTGCGATGCTTCTTGTTGTGAGGCCGCTGTCGATTTGGCTTTCAACAATCGGAACCGATTTAACTGTACGAGAAAAAATACTTGTTGGTTGGATTGCACCGAGAGGAATTGTCGCCTTAACTGTGTCAGGGTATTTTGCGACAATCTTATCGGAACACGGGTACAAAGACGCCGAAACGATAACAGCACTTACATTTGCCCTCGTTTTTGCCACGGTTGTTGTGCATGGGTTTACAATTGGTCCCCTTGCAAGAAGGTTAAACTTAACAACGACAGATGAATCAGGGGTTCTTATTGTAGGCGGTTCACGTTTTTCGGCGGACTTTGCACAGTCGATTAAAAATACGGGAAATGAAGTGCTGCTTATCGATCGATCATGGGCGGGGTTGTCGCATGTGAGAAAACTGGGTCTGAATGGGTACGTGGGAGATATCCTTTCTGAACAACTTGATTACCATATCGACTTGAATCCGTACCGGTTTATGCTTGCCATGACAAAATTGGATACGTACAATGCGCATGTTTGTGCGGACTTTGTGCCGGATATTGGACGCGATCATTTATATCAAACCGCGTTTCAAGCAACAAAGAAAGAGGAAGGATTCACTATTACAAGGGGTCAGTTGCTCTTTTCGCCGGCAGTATCTATTTACGATCTAGAAGACCGAGTGAATGCGGGGCATGTCATCCGCAAAACCGTTATTACAAAACAGTATAGTTATACACAGTATTTACGTGAGCGTGATGACAAGTCAATTCTTCTTTATATTTTACGCGCAAGCGGTTCGATTGAATTTTATTCACCAGAAGTTGAGCTACAAGCGCAGGCTGATGATGCAGTTATCGCACTCACGTTTCCTTCGAAGACAATCGAACGTGCGAAAGAAAAACTTTGCGTGGAAGGTAGTGAGTCTAAGATTCCTTACGAGGAAATCGAAGAACGATTTAGCAATAAAGAAAAAGTATTAAAGTCATTTATCCCAGGAGATGCACCAACTTCATCAAAATGACAATAAATTAAAAAGGCTCTTAATCGCTGGATTCGGTTAAGAGCTTATTTACATGAATCAAAAGTCCTTTTTCGCCAATATCCGGTTACAACCGCCGATAGACAAACTCGCATGACATGCAAGGAACTGAAATCTCCCTTATAATGAAAGTATGTAGAAAGGGGATTTACTGATGTCTAAATCACTTGTATTAGCAGAGAAGCCTTCGGTAGCGCGTGATATTGCGCAAGTACTTGGCTGTCATAAAAAAGGAAATGGATTTCTTGAAGGAACAAATTATATTGTTACATGGGCGCTTGGCCATCTTGTGACACATGCGGATCCTGAAGGGTACGGAAGTGAATATAAAGAATGGAAGCTAGAGCATTTGCCAATCGTTCCGGAACCGTTTAAGCTTGTGCCGATTCGCCAGACGATGAAACAGTTCAATGCGGTCAAAGCACAATTAAAAAGGAACGATGTTAAAGATATTATTATTGCGACAGACGCTGGGCGTGAGGGGGAGCTTGTTGCTAGATGGATTCTTGAACAGGCAAAAGTTAAGAAACCTGTGAAACGTCTTTGGATTTCATCCGTTACGAACAAAGCCATTCTAGATGGGTTCAAAAATTTGAAAGACGGTCGTGCATATGAAAACTTGTACGAAGCGGCAGTCGCTCGTGCAGAAGCGGATTGGGTCGTTGGTATTAACGCGACTCGTGCGCTTACGGTGAAATACAATGCCCAACTTTCAACGGGGCGAGTTCAAACGCCAACGCTTGCGATGATTGCAGAGCGAGAAAAGCAAATTCGTGACTTTAAACCAAAATCATTTTATGGTTTGCAAGCCATATCGGAAACGGCTACGTTCACTTGGCACGACAAGTCGGGGCAGACCCGGTCATTTGATAAAGGGATTGTTGAAAAAACACTCGCTAAATTAGATGGTGTTCACTCGGGGAAAGTAAGTGATGTAGTGACATCTCCAAAATCCCAACCAGCACCGCATTTATTTGATTTGACAGAACTGCAAAAAGAAGCGCATCGTCGTTGGTCGTGGTCTGCGAAAGAAACGCTGTCTACGCTTCAAAATTTATATGAACGCCATAAAGTGGTGACGTACCCACGTACAGATTCTAAACATTTAACATCGGATATGGAAAGTACGTTAATTGACCGTGTGAAAGCGGTAGACTTTGGTCCATTCCGAAAAGCGACGAACACCATTTTACGTGCGGGGAAAGTGAAACCTCAGCGCGGTGTCATTGATGATAAGCGTGTTTCGGATCACCATGCAATCATTCCGACAGAGGAAACACCGATTCTTCAAAACTTGTCTGATAAGGAGCAACGATTGTATGAGTTAATCGTCAACCGCTTCCTTGCCGTTTTCTTTGGGGCCTATCGATACGATCAAGTGACTGCGGAGTTGATTGTAGGTGGTGAACTATTTAAAGCAAAAGGTCGTACAATTACGGATGAAGGCTGGAAAAAAGTTTACGCCACAGGTGAAGAGGAAGCCGACACGGATATGCTTCCGGCATTCACTAAAGGTGAGGACTTAAAGATTAAGGCTGTAACGATGACAGATGGACAGACTAAACCACCCGCGCGTTTTAACGAGGGAACGCTACTCGCAGCAATGGAAAATCCGGCTCAATTCATGGCGGGCGAATCTAAAGATTTGATTAAAACAATCGGAGAAACAGGCGGACTTGGAACAGTCGCGACACGTGCCGATGTCATTGAAAGATTGTTTAAATCCTTCGTTTTAGAGAAAAAAGGAAACGATATTTACACAACGTCAAAAGGGCGACAATTGCTTGAACTTGTTCCTGAAGATTTGAAATCCCCTGCACTAACAGCGGAATGGGAACAAGGACTAACGAAAATCGCGACGGGCAAAATGAAGAAATCTGAGTTTATGAAAGATATGATTGCTTTTTCTAGGAAAGCTGTCACTGAAATTAAAACCGATGATAAAAAGTTTAAACATGATAATGTGACGGGAAGAACATGTCCAGACTGTGGAAAACTTCTTCTTGAAGTGAATGGTAAAAGAGGTAAGATGCATGTTTGCCAAGACCGCGAATGTGGCTATCGCAAAAGCATTTCTCGGCAGACGAATGCAAGGTGCCCAGTTTGCCATAAACGACTGGAACTTCGCGGTGAAGGGGACGGACAAATATTTGTTTGCGGATGCGGTCATAGAGAAAAGTTATCGGCATTTGAGAAGCGTAGAAAATCGTCAAGTGGTGGAAAAGTAGACAAACGTGACGTCCAAAAGTATATGAAGAAACAGGAAGAACCAGAGAACAATGCAATGGCTGAAGCATTAAAAAAACTATTTGATAAGTAATTAGCTTTATAAGCTGTTCCCTTTTAGCGTGTATTTGCTGAAGGTGAACAGCTTTTTTTATAGTTTTTCAACTTAATAGTTACATTTAATTCTGAAAACATTTACAATTAAATGAAATGTTGCTATAATGATAGAACTGCTAATTTAGCGATGGGGAAGGTCGAGAAAGAAATATATTTTGTAAAGCATATATTTATTGTTGTAAGCGGTTTCTTAAGCTACTAGCTAGTACGAAATCACCATTAGAGCTACTGTTTTCAAGGTGGAAAAGAGGAGAATGTAAAAATGGAAAAAGTACTTAATGTAATAAAAGACGTGCTTGATGTATCAGAATCGGAAATCACAAATATAAGCAGCCTAGGTGGTATGACGAATATCAACTATCAAGCTACGGTTGGAAATGAAAAGTATATTATAAGAATGCCAGGATTGGGCACAGAAAAAATAATAAACAGAAGTGAAGAAAAGAAAAATCTTGAAATTGGAGTGATGTTAGATATCAATCCAAAACAAGTTTATTTCGATACGAAAACAGGATTGAAAATCACGCAAATGATTCCGGGTGCTGAAACGTTAACGCCAACGACTACTAAAGAAAAAGAAGTCATGAAAAAAGTAACGGATGTATTGCGAAAACTACATAATTCAACTGTTCAAATGGGCAACGAATTTAAGTTGTATGAACTGATGGAACAATATGAGAACAATGCATTAGAAGCAACTGCACAGTTCTTTGAGCAGTTTGAAGAGGTGAAAAAAGCTGTTTGGCGTGTTCGACAGAGTTATGAATTACTTCCGGTAAAAAAGACGCCTTGTCATATCGATGCATTGCATGAGAACTTTGTAATGGACGAGAACGGAAAACTTTATTTAATTGATTGGGAGTATAGTGGGATGTATGATCCATTTTGGGATTTGGCGACGCATCTGATTGAATCTGACTTTACTGAACGGGAAGAAAATCAGTTTCTACAATACTATTTTGAAAGAGAAGCTACGAAAGAAGAGAAGGAACGAATTCTTATCCATAAAATATTCCAAGATTATTTATGGTCTTTATGGACGATTTTTAAAGAAGCAATAGGTGATGACTTTGGTTCATATGGCCAAGATCGTTTCGAACGATTGGAAAGGAATTTGAACGTTTTCGAGCAACTACAGAGTCAAAAGACAGTTGTATGAGTAGGAATAAAACACTTACTGGAATTACATTTGGAACTTTCTCGGGAATTTTTTGGGCAGTTGACACGGTTTTAATTGGTATTGTTTTATCGATGTCAGGTTTTTTGGAGTTTCAAGAAGTTTTACTCGTTGCGCCGCTACTAAGTACTTTTCTACATGATACCTTTTCAGCGGTTTGGATGACTGTCTTGCTTACAGTTAAAGGGGAATTCTGGACGGCTATCGGAAGTTTGAAAGGAAAGCCGGGTAGAATTATTGTTTTGGCGGGAACTCTTGGTGGACCTGTTGGAATGACATTTTACGTCCTTTCAATTCAAAATATTGGTGCGTCATACACGGCCGTTATTTCAACAGTTTATCCTGCAGTAGGTGCATTTTTTGCGTATTTGATTTTAAAAGACAAATTGAGACTAAGTAATTGGGCTGGACTTATAATGAGTATTACGTTTATTATTCTTCTTAGTTATTCTGGGGAGCTCGTCGTTGGTTCGAATGCTTCGTGGGGGCTTATTTTCCTTATCATTTGTATTATCGGATGGGGGATGGAATGTGTTGTAAGTGCTTATGCAATGAAAGATGATGGCATTAAACCCGAACATGCATTGTTGATTAGGCAATATACATCCACTTTTATTTATGGTTTTCTGATCATCCCATTTTTCATTGGGCATTCTTATACTGTTAAAATACTTGCATCACCAGTCATCCTCCTTGCTTTAGCGGGTGTTGCGCTCGCGGGAACATTATCGTATGTATTTTATTACCATGCGATAAATATAATCGGACCCATTCGTGCAATGGCTATGAATATTACGTATGCTGCATGGGCTGTTGGATTTGAGGCGGTTTTATTCGGAACACTTTTTACGTGGAAAGAGTTCATGTTTGCTCTGTTAATCATTACGGGTTCGATTTTAACAGTTGTAGAAAAAAAGAAAATACAGATGCCTGCGCTTAAAAGCAATCCTCTTTAAACTGAAAGATTAATAGATTTCGTTTACAAAGAATAGAATCTGCTCTATAGTGATGAGTAGTTAATCACATCGAAAAAAGAATAGTTGATCAATAGGTTTTTCAAATTGTTGCAAATAGCAATGATTTAAAACGAAGAGGGAAGTTGGTTAAAGTCCAACACGATCCCGTCACTGTAAGCGATACGGAAAACTATGCAAGTTCCACTGTGCGTAAAGCATGGGAAGGAGTTAGTAGACCGATGATTCGTAAGTCAGGAGACCTGCCTATTTTGATTTTTTAAGCTTCCTCGAGGAAAGGGTGTTTAAAGCGTTTTGTCATCTTATTTGGGAACGTCTGATTTCTAATAAGGAGTTTCATTGATAACGCTTTTGCATGTGCGCTTTCTTCCGGGAAAAGCGCTTTTTTTGATGCCAAAAATGATGTAGGGGGAAAAGAAATGAACGAAAGTTTTAAAAAGTGGAGTTTTCTAAGTTTTGTATTTGTATTTATGTTAGCTTTTATGACGGCTTGTGGAACGGATAAAGAACCTAACAATGCAGCCGAAGAATCATTGCTGGATGTGGAAGCTAGCGATGAAGTCGTCGAATCATTTCCAATTACGTTTACCGACGATGTAGGTCGCGAAGTAACGATTGAAAGCGAACCTGAATCAATAGTATCGATTCAAACAAGCAATACAGAAATTTTATATGCACTGGGCGCGGGAAATCGAATGATTGGCGTTTCTGATTACTGTAACTATCCTGAAGAGGCGTTATCTGTGCAAAAAGTCGGTGGACAAGATATGGACGCCGAACTTGTGCTCTCTCTTCTTCCCGATATTGCTTTTGTAACAAAATATCATCATACAACGCATGAGGCAATCCTAAAGCAATATGAAGATGCGGGCATTACCGTAGTTGTTACAGGTAGCCCAACATCGTTTGAAGAAGTTTATCAAACAATGGAAGTGATTGCCAAAGCGACAGGAACAACCGAAGAAGCTGAAAAAATAATTGATGATATGAAAGAAAGACATGCAGCACTTCAAGAGAAAGCGAAGGACATTACGGATAAAAAGAAAGTATGGGTTGAAGTTTCACCGGCTCCGGATATTTTCACGACAGGAAAAAATACATTTATGCACGAAATGCTTGAAAGCATCCACGCAACGAATGCTGCAGAAGGTCACGAAGGCTGGGTTAAGTTGACGGAAGAGGAAATTGTCGTGATGGATCCTGACGTTATCATTACAACATATGGTTACTATGTAGACAATCCGGCGGAAGGTGTCTTAGCACGTGAAGGTTGGGAGGAAGTACCTGCGATAAAAAATGAACAAGTATTCGATGTAGATAGTGATACGGTCACTCGACCGGGACCACGTTTAATTGAAGGGGTCGAAAATCTTGCCAAAATCATCTATCCGGAAGTTTTTGGGGAGTAAAATTAGTTGGCTTTATTTGATAATTATAGGGGTAGTGCTTGGCGCCGCCCTTCTCGGTTTACTCGTAAGTAGTGTCAAGTTTCCTGTCTCTACGATACTTCATATTGTATCGGACAAGGCGTTCGGAATGGGCTGGCTTGAACAAGTCCCAATGAATGAAGAGCTAATTATTTGGAAGATTCGAGTGCCACGCGTTTTATTAGCTTTCTGCGTCGGCGCTTCGCTTTCATTAGCTGGTGCAGCGTTTCAAGGGCTTTTGCGTAATCCATTGGCGGATCCTTATACGATTGGTGTCTCCTCAGGTGCCGCGCTAGGTGCCGTTTCCGTTTTGTTTTTCCAATTTACAATTTTGGGGCTTGGAAGTTTTACATTGCCGATCGTCTCTATTATTGGTGGATTTGTTGCGCTGGTCGTCGTGTTTGGATTGGTCCGTTTGAGCAGTAGAAGTCTTGCCATTGAAACGATTATCTTAGCCGGAATTATTGTTGGATCTTTTATCGGTGCAATTACCTCGCTAATTATTGCACTGGGAGACAAAGATTCAATGGCACAAATTATTTACTGGTTGTACGGGAGTGTTGGAATGAGAGGATGGAGCCATGTTCAACTAATCATTCCATTTATGATTGTTGGTTCGTTTATCTTGCTCGTTCATTACCGCGAATTAAATGCGCTTGCGCTTGGCGAGGAAGCAGCGGATCATATCGGCGTTAACGTAAAACGGGGTAAAATCTTTATTCTAATCGGTGCGTCGTTGCTAACGGGCGCGGCTGTGGCAGTTTCGGGGTCAATTGGATTTGTCGGTCTCGTGATTCCACATCTGGTTCGTTTATTGACAGGACCCAATCATCGGCACGTCCTCCCCATGTCCATGTTGTTTGGAGGAGCTTTTCTTATTTTGGCCGATTTACTCGCTCGCACAATTATTGCTCCAAGAGAATTCCCGATTGGTGTGATTACTGCTTTAATTGGTGCACCGGTATTTGCCTTTCTCTTAATTAGAGAAAGAATCGGAAGAGGGGAAAACGGATGATTATTGTTGAGAATCTCGTAGGTGGCTATGGGAAAAAGCCGATTATCAATGGTCTTTATATGGAAATAAAAAAAGGTGAATTTTTCGCTTTACTCGGGCCGAATGGCAGCGGTAAATCGACGCTCTTTAAACTAATTACGGGACAATTACCGGTCAGTCGCGGAGAAGTTTTGATTGCTGGGAAAGCGATGTCCCGTTTATCGAAGTTGGAGAAAGCGAGAAAAGTATCTGTTCTTGCTCAAGAAAGTCAAGTGACTTTTGATTATACAGTAGAAGAAATTATTAGTTTGGGACGTTACCCTCATCAAAAAGGGATTATAAAAAGTTTATCAACTTATGACCGTGAAGTAATTGATACGGTGATGGGAATAACGAGAGTTGAACAATATAGGCAGACGCAATTCCGATTATTAAGCGGAGGGGAAAAACAGCGTGTCTTGTTGGCAAAAGCATTAGCCCAAGAGCCTGAAGTTTTACTGTTGGATGAACCAACGAATCATTTGGACATTAAACATACTTTTCAAATGCTCGACCTTTTAAAAGAGTGGCAGCAGAAAAAAGGGTTAACGATTTTTGCGATTTTACATGATTTGAATATCGCTTCACTTTACGCGGATCGAGTTGCTTTGCTTCATGACGGTGCTTTTCTCGAAGTAGGTGACGTGAATATATTACGAAAAGAACAACAGTTAACAAAGGTATACGAAGTTGAAGTGAAGACACAGTCACACCCGGTTGTCCCAAAACCGCAACTACTTATGATGCCAAACGTAACGGACCCGATGGACATTGAATCATTATTAGAAAGCCTCACAGTTGAGAGAAAAGAAGATGCGATTCACATCCAGTCCAAACAACCACTACGTACGTTATCGAATGCGACGAGTGGAGAGGGTATTCAGTGGGTACAACACTTCTATTTACTGAAGAAAGAGTCCGTCAATGGAGACCGTAATTCGAAAGAAATTAATGCTGGGTGGATGGATAAGAATGGAGTTCCTTCTGAACAAGCAGTAGGTATTGGAATTGGCGGTGCAATAAAGGATGTCGTTATAATCGACCAGCAATTAACCGGAGTAGAGCTAGTAGTAGTTGTTGCAATCGAAGCGCGGACCGAATCTGAAGATTTTAACGCGCGGAATTGCTTGGATACGATTCAAACGATGATTTTTATAGAGGGCTATTTGGAAGACAAAGAGTTGCTAGATTGTTATATGGCAGCGATAGAAGCGAAAGTAACGGTCCGTCAAGAATTCAAGTTAGATTCAATTCATTCAGCAAGCGACAATTTAGTCGTTGCTGTCAATCAGCGAAGAGGCCAACGCCTTGATGAAGAGCGAAGCGGCGTGCTACGAAAAAGTGTTGAACAAGCAGTTATCAAAGCAACGAGAAAAGCACTGACGAAAAAGTTTAACATGAATCAACGGAAGCTCAAACTCCCTGTTGATTCATGTTAAGCCTCTGGCGTAATTGATTTAATATTGGTTTTGAACGAAGGGGTGGAATCAATGAGTGAACGTAGGCTTGTCATAGCAGGCACGGGGAGTGGCGTTGGAAAAACAACGGTGACAATTGGTTTAATGTCGGCTTTTAAAAAAAGGGGACTCGTTGTCCAAGGATTTAAGTGTGGACCGGATTATATTGATCCTTCTTATCATACTGCAGTTACCAAACGAGTTTCGCGTAATTTAGATAGCTGGATGCTTGGAGAAGAAACAGTCCTTGATATTTTTGAACATGGAAGTAATGACGCGGATATTTCAATTATGGAAGGTGTAATGGGATTCTTTGATGGAAAAGATCCTAAAACGAATGTAGGGAGTACAGCGGAAATTAGTATGATAACGAAAAGCCCAGTCTTGCTCGTCGTCAATTGTGCAAGTATGGCCAGAAGTGCGGCAGCGATTGTGAAAGGGTTCCAAACACTTTCAAGTGGATCCAATATCGTCGGTGTCATCGCGAATCAGGTAGGAGGCGAAGGACATTATGAAATTGTGAAAACAGCCATTGAGCAAGAATGTCAAATTCCTGTTGTAGGCTATTTGAAAAGGGAAGGGGGCATTGAAATTCCCGAAAGAAGTTTGGGACTCATTCCATCGATTGAAAGAGGGGAGCTCGATCCATTTTTTGATCGGCTCGGTGATTTAATTCTAGAAACAATCGACCTAGACAAGCTGTTGGAAATCTCAGTGGCGCAACCCCTTGACATACAGCAAACGAATTCCATTTTTGAGCAGAAAAGAGAGCGGATTGTACGAATTGCTGTTGCAAAAGATGCCGCATTTAATTCGTATTATATGGAGAACTTGGAAATCTTGGAGTCATACGGTGCTGAACTTGTTTACTTCTCACCCTTAATGGATGACGCGGTGCCGGAAGATATCGACGGACTTTATATAGGCGGAAGCTTTCCAGAAGAGTTTGCTCGTTCGCTAGGGCAAAATGAACGGATGAAAGCCTCGCTAAGACAAGCGTTTGAAATAGGAATTCCGACATTTGCTGAAGGCGGAGGATTTATGTATTTGACGAATTCCGTTGAAACGACCGAGGGAGAAACATTTGGTATGGTCGATTTTATTCCTGCAAAAATCAAGATGCATACGAAGTTGCAAGCAATTGGTTACCGGGAAATCAGTGGTTGCAAGGAAAACTTTTTACTTGGTGAACACCAATCAGCCAAAGGACATGAATTTCATTACGCTACGTTTGAGTCTGCCGAAACGCTTCAACATGCGTATGAAACAAAGGGGATGCGGGGTACGAAGACAGATGGCTTTGTCACAGATAACGTTATCGCGGGATATACACAGTTCCATTTTGCGACGTGTTTAGAAATGGTTGAGAAGTGGATTCAAGCTTGTTTAATATTTCAAAAACGATAAGGGGGAAAAAGTAATGACAGAAGCGAAAGAAAGAAAAAAAGGACTTACACTTGTTTACACCGGACACGGGAAAGGAAAAACAACGGCGGCATTAGGGCTTGCTCTTCGTAGTACAGGAAGAGGGATGAAGGTTAAGATTTTCCAATTCATTAAATCGCCAGAACGATCTTATGGGGAACAGATTGC
Source organism: Sporosarcina sp. G11-34 (assembly GCF_026931025.1). Taxonomy (NCBI): domain Bacteria; kingdom Bacillati; phylum Bacillota; class Bacilli; order Caryophanales; family Caryophanaceae; genus Sporosarcina; species Sporosarcina sp. G11-34. The sequence continues at coordinate 202,701 of NZ_JAHNZW010000002.1, forward strand.
ATTTAAAAAACTAGGTGTCGAAATGGAGCAATTGGGCATTGGATTTACTTGGTTAAAAACGCCTGAAGAGCACCGGGCAGCACTTAAAAAAGCATGGCCAATCGCAAGAGATGCTGTCATGAGCGGTGACTATGATGTGGTTATTTTAGACGAATTGAATAATGCGTTAGCTCTTGATAAGTTTCCAATCAATGATGTGCTTCCTTTAGATGAAGTACTTGAGATGATCAAAAATAGACCAGCCCACGTCCACCTCGTAATTACTGGAAGAGACGCCCAACCGGAAATTAAAGAAATCGCTGATCTTGTTTCAGTCGTCGAAGCCGAAAAACATTATTATGATGAAGGCGTAAAAGCAGTAAAAGGAATTGAATTTTAACTAGCAAAAATTAAGATCCTTCGGTAAAAAAGGTTAGATACCCTATAATGGATGGAATCCTTTATAGGGTATTCCTATTATAATAAGCGTGTATAATTATACTTCTTCTGAAATCGAAAGGGCTTCGGCAATCAATGAAGCAGCAAGGATTTGAAATTGCTATGCCTAGTTTTTATAAAGTTGTATAATAAGTGTAAGACCGCCGGAGTATAATGGCGGTCTTTCTTATATATATAAGGGAGTGCTAATTGGATGGCCAAGTCGAGTAAGAAAGTGAAGACGAATGCTGTACGAATTTTAGACCGTGAGAAGATTTCATATGAACTAATGGAATACGACGTGAATGATGGTCTATTGGACGGGATATCCGTCGCAGAAAAGACAGGGCAATCTGTTAGGATTGTATTTAAAACATTGGTCACAAAAGCAAATGCTACGAGTTTGTTCGTTTTTCTAGTTCCCGTAGCTCTTGAGCTCGACTTGAAAAAGGCGGCACAAGCAGTTGGAGTGAAAAAGCTCGATATGCTGCCATTAAGTGATTTGACGAAAGAAACAGGGTATGTCCGCGGAGGTTGTTCAGCGGTAGGGATGAAAAAGAACTATCCAACGGTAATTGACAAATCCGCTGAACAATTGGAAGAAATGATTGTCAGTGCGGGAAAACCAGGATTGCAAATGAAATTAGCGCCGTCTATGCTTGCCCAAGTTACAGGAGCTACATTTCAAAATATTGTGAATAGTTAACAACGTTTGTCGGAGACCTCGGACATGTTATAATGGATAAGATACACATTCATGCGATGCATGAATGTTTTTTATTTGCTTGGAAAGAAGGATTAGTGTGAGAAAAATAATGTTAGTAAGATGGGCGTTTTTCATCGGCGGTATGATGATTCTGTCTCTTGGTATATCGATGACAATTAAAGGGCAAAGATTAGGAATTGGACCGTGGGACGTACTTCATGTTGGCTTGTATGAGAACTTTGGATTGACGATTGGCACATGGGGGATTATAACAGGGTTTATCATTATTATTTCGACTGCTGTGGTACTTAAAAAATTACCCCAAATTGGTACATGGATTAATATGATTTTAATTGGCTTGTTTATTGATATGTTTAACTGGTTGCTTCCTGAATTTCATTCGCTTGAAGGGCAAGTAACCATCTTTATATTAGGCATTGTCGTTGTGGGATATGGTATTGGGTTGTATGTGTCACCAAATATGGGTGCCGGTCCACGAGATGGCTTGATGCTCTTAATGGTAGACAAATTGGGAATTAGTTTGAAGATGTCGCGGACACTTATGGAAGTGGGAGTCGCTTGCCTGGGGTGGTTGCTTGGTGGACCCGTTGGCGTTGGTACAGTACTTATCGCGCTTCTTATGGGGCAGTTTGTACACTATACACTCCCGCTAAGTCGCAAACTGTTATTGAAGATAATTGGTGAGGCGGATCAAGAAGTTTTATTTGAAATGAATCTAGTTGAAAAAGTAGAAATGTAGAAAAGCATGTGCCTAGGCCGTGCTTTTTTTCGTTGTTCACGCATACGATAATCGTATGTACAGAAAGGATGAGCACTATGTATGGAACCGTAACAGAATACATGGGGACGGCATATACTGGGCGCGGGGTAATTCATAAGTATGACGAACTCATCGCATCTGCATCGAAAACAATCTATTTAAAATGCCCGCCAACAAATGCAATTTCTGATTTGTTAAATGAGACCGGGGCGCACTTTATTAAACGAGGATTTGATATTGATCGTTTTATGAGCCCGATACATCCAGATCGGACAGACGCGGTATTCGTGAAAGGCCCCGACATTTTTTTCGTCCAGGCATCTCATCCAGTAGCACTTGAACCTGCGGATATTGGAGGGAAACATCGGGTCGTTAGTTTCTATGATATTTACGATGAAATTACATTGCGGGAGCAAAATGGTGTTATCGTAGCCAAATTGGAAGAAGCAGAAAAGTCGCTTGCAAAGGCATTAAAATCACTAGCAGAGGCGTTGACGATTCACGATGAATGGGAAGTCGTGAATATCAATCGAATGAAGTGGAATTTACATGAAAAACAGATTGCTTCATTGAAAAACGAACTGTTTGGAATGACTTCTTTAAATAAAAACTCAACCATTTCCCACCGACTAATTGGTTCTTTAACGTCAAGCGGGGCGCGTGATTTTATCGCCTCGATTACGAAACGTATCGAACGCCGTATTCTCATAAAAGGATTACCTGGAACAGGAAAGTCGACGCTTATGAAAGCGCTCGGAAAAGAAGCTGAAGAGCGGGGCTTTGATGTTCTTTATGGTTGGTGTGGTCTAGATCCCCAAGGGGTGGACCTCATTCAAATTCCGGAGTTATCAGTTTGTTTAATCGATGCAACAAAACCGCATGTCTATGATCCGGAAAGACCGGGCGATGAAATATTGGACCTTGTAAAAATGTGTGCAGAATCTGAAGAAGCTGAATTGAAGATAAGTGAAGTTAGTAACCGGTATGCAGAAAAAATGTTGGACGCCACCGGATATATGCAGGCCTTTTCCCAAGCAAATAACAGTATGAAAATTGCAATGGATTCAGCAATTCATCGAAAAACCTTCGACAAAAAATCGGGACTTCTTTTGGATATATAGCAACAAAATGGTGCATCATTCTACAGACAGATGGGCAGTGTGTTAATATAGAAAAAGAAACTGTCTGAGAGGAAGATGACCTTGTCAAAAAAACTAGATGCTTTTTTAAATGAAAACTTAAAGGAACTACGAGACCACGGTCTTTATAATGAAATCGATCCTGTTGAAGGACCAAATGGCGCGATGATTACAATTCATGGAAAACAATTGATTAACTTATCATCCAATAACTATTTAGGCCTTGCAACAGATGAAGGTTTGAAAGAGCTTGCGAAAAACGCAATCGATAAGTATGGAGTCGGCGCGGGTGCTGTTCGAACGATTAACGGAACACTCGACCTTCATATTGAATTGGAAAAAAAGCTTGCTGAATTTAAAGGCACAGAAGCCGCTATTTCATATCAGTCTGGATTTAATTGTAATATGGCAGCGATTTCAGCTGTTATGAATAAAAAAGACGCAATTCTTTCTGACGAATTAAACCATGCATCAATCATTGACGGATGTCGTCTGTCGGGTGCAAAAGTGATTCGTGTAAATCACCAAGATATGGATGATCTACGTGCGAAAGCAAAAGAAGCGACGGAGTCTGGTTTGTACGAAAAAGTAATGTACATTACAGATGGCGTTTTCTCAATGGATGGTAATATCGCGAATTTACCTGCTATTGTAGAAATCGCAAAAGAATTTGACTTAATCACTTATGTCGATGATGCACATGGTTCAGGTGTTACAGGAAAAGGAAAAGGAACTGTGAAGCATTTTGGTCTTGAAAAAGAAATCGATATGCAAATGGGTACATTATCAAAAGCAGTTGGTGTGGTCGGTGGATATGTTGCCGGGAAACAGAATTTGATTGACTGGTTGAAAGTTCGTTCCCGTCCGTTTTTATTCTCAACGGCTGTGACGCCAGCGGATGTTGCTGCGACGATGGGTGCTTTGCAAAACATAATGGATTCAACAGAGTTGCATGATAAGTTATGGGAAAATGGGGATTACTTGAAAGCTGGACTGAAAAGTCTTGGTTTTGATATTGGTGCTTCTGAAACACCAATTACACCATGTATTATTGGTGAAGAAAAGTTATCTCAACAATTTTCAAAACGTCTAATGGAAGAAGGCGTTTACGCAAAAGCGATTGTTTTCCCGACGGTTGCAAAAGGAAAAGGGCGTGTTCGTAATATGCCAACAGCGGCACATACGAAAGAAATGCTCGACGAGGCACTTGCTGTTTACGAAAAAGTAGGTAAAGAACTTAATATAATTTCATAAGGAAATCGAATCCCTGGATGGCATTACGCTATTCGGGGATTTTTTAATGGGATTCTTTATTTCAACACATATAGTAGATCGCTCCAATATTGGGTAGACTTCTTTAACCCCATTCAGTGGAAATACCATGTTTTATTTATTCTTTTATTTTTGTTGTCTTTTAGAGGAGAACACTTTACAATGAATTAAAGGCGTCAATTAAGTATAATGAAAAATAAAAAAACTTAGTGTTCTCTCCATAAATACATATGTGTTAAAAATAGGAGGAGTATAAAATGAAGAAAATTATTGTAACTGGAGCCCTTGGACAAATAGGTTCTGAACTAATTACAAAGCTTCGGTCTGAATATGGCGTTAATAATGTTCTTGCGACAGATATTCGTGCGGGGGATACAGCATCGGAAGGGCCATTTGAAGTTTTAGATGTAACCGATGCAAATCGAATGCACAAGCTAGCAAAAGACTTTGGTGCAGATACGATGATGCATATGGCGGCTTTGTTATCTGCTAAAGCAGAAGATGAGCCATTATTTGCATGGAATTTAAATATGGGCGGACTTATGAATGCGCTTGAAATTGCCCGCGAGCTTAAGTTGCAATTTTTCACACCCAGTTCAATTGGCGCATTTGGCCCATCGACACCGAAAAAAAATACACCGCAAGACACATTGCAACGCCCAACAACGATGTACGGTGTAAACAAAGTTGCGGGTGAATTATTATGTGATTATTATTATCATAAGTTTGGACTCGATACACGCGGAGTTCGTTTCCCAGGACTTGTCTCGTATGTTTCAAAGCCTGGTGGCGGAACGACGGATTATGCGGTTGACATTTATTACAAAGCGCTTGAAGAAGGAAAATACACTTCTTATATTGCTGAAGGAACGTATATGGATATGATGTATATGCCAGATGCGTTGCAAGCAATTGTGGACTTACTGGAGGCAGATCCGGCGAAACTTGTTCACCGAAATGCGTTCAACGTAACCGCAATGAGTTTTGAGCCTTCTGAAATTGCAGCATCCATTAAGAAGCATATCCCGACATTTGAAATGGCATATGATGTAGATCCGGTCCGTCAAGCAATCGCCGAAAGCTGGCCTGACTCCATTGACCCATCGGCCGCAATAAATGAATGGGGATTTAAATCATCCTATGACTTGGACAAAATGACTATCGACATGTTGGAAAAACTAAAAACGAAACTGAATGTGTAATTTAACAAATCAAAAAGACCTCGCAAATATAGAGGTCACTGAAAAAGTGCACTTAAATTAGAGTTCTTCCATAGGATGCTGTTGATTTCCGCTTCAGGCGGACGCTTTCCGCGGGCGGTCCGGGAGCCTCCTCGTCGCTTCGCTCCTGTGGGGTCTCACCTGGCCGCGCTTTTCCCGCTGGAGTCGCCGCCTTCCGCTTCAATCAACGAAACTTGCTGAAAATCTAAATAGAAAAGTAAGATATAAAACATCGCATTTTTCGATTAAATCGAGAAATGCGATGTTTTATTGTATAATATGCGAGGTCTTTCGATGCTTATTTAAAATAAGAGATGTGCAACTCCAGCAATAATTGGTAATGAAATAAGTGTACGCAATAAGAAAATAACGACTAGATCCAAAAATTTTACAGGGATTTTGGAACCTAGAAGAAGTCCGCCCGTTTCAGCCATGAAAATAAGCTGTGTTACGGAAACAGTTGCTACAACGAATAACGTCAAATCTGATGTAATTAGACCGTCTGCTAGTATGACGGGTAGGAACATATCTGTGAACCCAACAACCATAAGTTGTGCCGCATCAGCGGCCTCTGGAATGTTAAGAAGAGACAGAATCGGTACAAATGGAATACCTAAAATTGTGAAAACACTTGTATACTCTGCAAGGATCAAAGCGATTGTTCCGAAAGCCATAACGACCGGAATCACACCAACCCACATATCAAGAACGTTTTTTAATCCTTCTGTAATGGTTTTTAAGAATGAGCGATTTGTATCCGCTTTTGTTAATGCATTTTCAAGTCCGTGTGAAAATGTACTATATCCTTCGGGCAATTTCTCTTCATCGCCCGTAGAAGGCGCTCCGTTGATGTATTCCTCTTTTTTTCCTACAAGAGGATAAATCCGCGGCATGATAAAGGCAAGGATTAGTCCAGTTAAAATAACGGTTCCGTAAAACGGTAAGAAGTATGCACCTAGGCCAACTTCTTCAATAATAACAATCGAAAATGTAATGGATACAACAGAAAAGGTCGTTCCGATAATGGCGGCTTCCTTTTTCGTGTAAAAACCTTCTTCATACTGTTTACTTGTAAGTAAGACACCAATCGTTCCATCGCCAATCCACGAAGTAAGCGCATCAATCGAAGACCGACCCGGTATTTTGAATAAAGGCCGCATTACTTTTACCATCATCGTGCCAAAAAACTCAAGTAATCCGAAATTCAAAAGAAGTGGCAAAAGGATTCCCGCGAACAGGAATATTGTAAACAGAAAAGTAACAAGACCATCTTCACTTAGTAGAAGTCCACCCGTATTTTCACTCCAAATTGCTTCAGGACCAACTTGAAACAAAGTAAGTACTGCCAGGACCGCTCCGATAATCCGAACGACTGTCCAAAAAAACGATACTTTAAATAAATTAATGAAAAACGACGGCTTAAGTGAAGCCTTTGGAATCGCTAAAAAAACAATGGAACCAAATGCTGCAATAATAAGGGTGATCATAGCAACCCACGGCATAATGGAAGCAACCGTCCCTGACAATATATCTGCTAAGATAGCAATTGGAACTTTCCAATCACCATTGTATTTCATAGGTATCATGAACAAAGCAATACCGAGAATGGATGGAACGAGGAATAATACCCATGTAGAAAATGTAAATTTTTTCAATTTATGATGCTCCTTTGTATAACTGTTTAACTTAGTGAATAATTATACATCTTATACTCAAATAATATCCTTGTAAATAGCTTGTGTTATATTCCATTTTTTCAATCTATTTAATGAAATGGAAAGCCCGTAGCTACAAGGGCTACAGGCGGTTTTTCATTCAAAGTCTTTGTCCCAGTTATACGTATAGAAGCGTTCGGTGTTCAGCCATTTATGGGCTTCTGGATCATTTGCTGCCAACTTCGCTTCCATTTCTTTCATCATCCAAACAGTTTGAGAAGCATGTGCATTCAGTGTGGCAATTTTTTGTTTTGCGACGTCTTGCACATTATGAATTACATCTGGTTCACCTAATACTTCAACCGTATTATTCGCAAATGCGAGTGTATAAAGTGTAGGGCGCTTGCTTTCAGCCATTCTTCTTACTGCACGGACGACCGCCCGAGCCGAAGCATCATGGTCTGGATGAACAGCAAGTCCAGGGTAAAATGAAATGACAAGGGAAGGATTCGTTTCCTCAATTAAATCTGAAACGAGTTTCACCATTTTTTCATCGTCTTCAAATTCAATCGTTTTGTCGCGTAATCCCATCATTCGTAAATCATCGAGCCCCATCGCTTCACACGCTTTGAGGAGTTCAGCTTTTCGAATTTGTGGTAATGTCTCTCGGTTTGCGAAAGGTGGGTTTCCAAGGTTCCGACCCATTTCACCGAGTGTTAAACATGCATATGTAACGGGTACTCCCATATTTCTATATGTCGAAATTGTACCGGATACACCGAATGCTTCGTCATCCGGGTGGGGGAATATGACAAGTACATGGCGTTCTTTTTTTATCATTAAAATTTCCTCCTTAATATGTAAACGGTGTTTCACTAATTTCGAGTGAGACAGCAAGCTTTCCTTCAGGATCAAGTCCCGCCATTAGTAAACGTCCGTGTTCGTCAAGCAAAGCATGCGTAATCCCTTGCGCGTAAATCCATCCGGAAGGTAGTTTGAGGCCGACGCGGTGAGGGGAATTACCAGCCACTTTACCCAATTCGAATTTCACAACAACGTTTCGAATAAATGCGCCTGCATTGAAAAAACCTTCTTTAAAATGACCTGCATAAGAACCATTCGTCGTTTCAAGATGGATATATACATCTTTATGTGCGAAGGTATTGATTAATTTTTGTAACTTTTCAGGCTGTACGATTTCCATAGATAATCCTCCTTCAAACGTGAATAACGTTTGTCTTTAGTATATAGAGTATCCGATTTGATTACGATTACATTGCTTACATAAAAGCGTAAGTGGTTTGGTCAGTGGAAAGCGTCCGCTTGGAACGGAAATCAACGGCTTGGTAAAGCGATCATCATTGGACTCTTTCAAGTTAGAAAATTTAATTCAATATATAGAAAAACGACTAGGAATTCCCTAGTCGCTTTACAATGTCACACTTCAGTTAATGTAATTTCTGGTGCGTCGAATCGGTTTTTTGCACCGTGCATAACAGGTCCGACGAACTCATTTAATTTCCAACCATGTGCAATGGCTGCCGAAACGAACCTTTTCGCTTCAATTACGGCATCTTTAACAGCCAAGCCGTTTGCAAGATTCGCTGTAATGGCTGCTGCGAATGTGCATCCTGCGCCGTGGTTATAATTCGTATCCGTTTTTTCGGCTTCAAGAAGTGTAAACGTCTTGCCATCGTAAAACAGATCTGCTGCTTTATCATGTACCAACTGTTTGCCGCCTTTAATGACAACGTTGCGTGCACCTAATGCGTGAATTTTTTCAGCGACTGCTTTCATATCTTCAACAGTTTTCGGTGTTTTCATCCCCGCAAGTTGTCCAGCTTCGAACAAGTTTGGTGTAACGATTTCTGCTTTAGGCAACAAATAATTTACCATTGCCCCGACATTACCGGGATTTAGAACTTCATCTTCGCCTTTACAAACCATAACTGGATCGATAACTACATGATCTAGCCCTGATTCAGCGATTGCATTTCCGGCTGTTTCAATGACTTCTTCTGTACTCAACATACCCGTTTTAATGGCGTCGACTCCAGTCGATAATGCTGTTTTAATTTGCGCTTTCAACACATCGATAGGAAGAGAATATACATTATGGCTCCAATTGTTGTCTGGGTCCATTGTTACAATAACTGTAAGTGCTGTCATTCCATATGTTCCGTGTTCTTGGAACGTTTTCAAGTCCGCGGCAATTCCAGCGCCCCCGGATGTATCTGATCCTGCTATCGTTAAAGTCTTTTTCAAAGTCATTTTGAACGTCTCCTTTAGTGGAATAAACTCTTAATTCATCTTATCAAACTAATCTAAAATTACAAACTTGGCATATCATCAGTTGTTAGGATTTTGTAGACACAGTACATTAGAAATAAAGTGATAACCCCTGTAATCATTGCTGCGATAAAGGATTTTATAACAATGAACGTTACAGCAAGAGCTGCAAGAACGAGAATACCAATTCCAAAAAAGAGTAAAAAAATAACGAGTCCAATTCTTTTGGATGACTCGGGTACATATGAGCCTTGTTTTGCGGCTTCCTTCACTTTTCTCATCTTTCCTTGCAAATGCATATCAGCCATTGGACACGCCCCTTATACAATCGTATCACGTCTTTCTTGTTGTTCATACTGGAAGTTTCGTATAATGTTAGGCGTATACGAGTTGAACGGCTTATGAAGAAAAGAGGGGCGATATGGCGGATAAGAAAAAAGTGGACGAAATCGAACGACTTTTAAAAGAGTTGAAGGCTGGCGAAGCGGAAACTGCGGTAACAGTAGAAGAAACTACTGATCAGCCATCTAGTTTTTGGCGCGTGGGGAAAATCCTCTTTTCATTGTGGAAAAAGACATTTATAGCAATTCTAATCGCTATGTTGTTTCTATTTGTTGTATTGCCTGTCGGTGCATTTTATTATTTAAAACAAGGAAGTACATTTACAGAACAAAAAAGTGCTTTCCTTGAACAAATTCAAGACTTAAACGAGCTGGCTACTGCCGAGGCTTATACAAAAGTCATTATCGAACGCCAAGATAATACGTTATTTGGGCAAAGCATTGGGTTAAACGTTCCCGGTACAAAACGCCAACTTTTAGTCGTTATCCCGGGATCGGTAAAAGCAGGTGTCGATTTATCGGGTTTGACTGAAAAAGATGTCATTGTAGATGATGACAAGAAAACGGCTAAGCTTATATTGTCACCTGCGAAGTTTTTAGGGGGCGCGGAAGTTTATTTTGATCAAGTCGAAGTGTACTCATACGAAGGAATTTTTCGTGAATCGGCTAATATTGAAGAAGCATACGAGCTCGCCGCGGAGGCCAAGGAACTTATATTAGAAGAAACAACTGGGCAAGGTGTCTTAGTCATGGCTGAAAAGAACGCAGAGAAGACGTTGCGTGAAATGTTTTCGTTTGCTGGATACGATGTGACAATCGAATTTAAGGACTGATAAACTATGGAGAGAAAGTTTTTTGGGAATGACTGGGATAGAATTCTTAAGGACGAATTTAATAAACCTTATTATATGAAACTTCATGCATTTTTAAAGAAAGAATATGCAGAAGAAATTGTTTATCCGCAGATGGATGATTTGTGGACTGCTTTTAAGGAAACCCCGTATAGTGATGTATCGGTTGTTATATTGGGACAGGATCCTTATCATGGACCAGGACAAGCGCACGGATTAAGTTTTTCGGTGAAACCGGGCGTGAAGATTCCACCGAGTTTGCGTAATATCTTTAAGGAGTTAAGCACGGATATTGGTTGTGCCGTTCCGGAAGATGGTACGTTAACGGGGTGGGCGAAACAAGGTGTGCTACTGTTAAATACAGTGCTAACAGTAAGGGAAGGACAAGCCCATTCGCATCGCGGACAAGGTTGGGAAACATTTACGGACGAAGTGATTCGGAAGTTATCGGACCGGGAAAAACCGATTGTATTTATCTTATGGGGACGTCCAGCGCAGGAAAAGAGGACATTAATCGATTTATCGCGGCACGCAGTTGTCGAATCTTTCCACCCAAGTCCTCTTAGCGCAAGCCGTGGATTTTTTGGAAGTCGACCTTTTTCGAAAACGAACGCGGTATTGGAGTCATGGGATGAATCACTAATTGATTGGTGTAGAAACGTGGTAAAATAGTAGTGATGAAATGTTAATGATTGAAGGAGTTGGGAAACGGTGATTCCATATAATCGTATTATTTTAGAAATGGAGCGTCAGTTGTCTGTCGCTCGAAGTGCAACTGATGAACGGAAGATGCGTGAAGCATTGTCAGCTGTCAGGTCGCTCTGTGAAGTCGCACTAAGCGGGGAAGAGAAGCGGGAAGAAAATACTTTTCCGGAGATGCTTCATACAAATCCAGTTGTTCAGTCATTCACTTCATTGGATGCGAAGCCACTTGAAGAAAAAGACGCAAATGGCGGCTCGATTTTCGACTTTTGATTTAGTTCAACTTCATTCAACGGAGGTTGAAATATCCACAATACAACTATTATTTTATTAAGAAAGCAGGAAATGACATGCCGTTTTTTATTATCGCAGGTGCAGTAAACGCCGCGATTGCTGTAATGCTCGGTGCATTCGGTGCACATGCATTGAAAGAAAAACTATCTGAAAAGTATTTAGCTATATGGGAAACTGCCGTTCAGTATCAAATGTTCCACGCAATCGGTTTAATTGCCATTGGAATATTAATGAGTCCATCACTTCTCGGACCAATTACTCAATTAAACTGGGCGGGTTATTTACTTCTCGCGGGAATCATCATTTTCTCCGGAAGCTTGTATGTCCTTAGCCTTACGGGCATTGGAGTGCTTGGTGCAATTACGCCAATTGGCGGCGTTGCATTCATCATTGGTTGGATACTGCTCATCGTGGCAGCTACTAAATTTACAAATTAAAAAATCTTCCGCAAGCCGTAATTGGCAGGCGGAAGATTTTTTATATTTGACGTTGTTGCATATTTTGTGGAAAGTAGTTCACTTGGCCTAAAAACTCGGCATAATCAAAATAAATCATTGGGAAAAGGAATTGGTGACCTGTCGCCTCTTCTTTTACAATCACATGATCACGGCCGGCCTCTTCTACAGAACCCGTGATATTTCTCACATTCAGGGCTTCTCCAACTGTATGTGTAAATGAAAAGTGGAAAATTCCGGGTTCGCCTATATTTAACCGTAATATATTCTCGATGTATGATGTTTCTCCAATCGGTAGAACGGGTCTTCCACTTGGCGTTGTTCCTTGAGTTGGCATAGGTATAGGCTGTTGACTATTTGGCTGTTGGAAATTCGGCTGTTGGAAATTGGGGTTCCAATAATATTGGACCATTCAGTCATCCTTTCATTGTTGGAATAAATCTGCCGCATCTGCCGAAGGCTTTAACTTAATTTAGTTGGGGTTTAAACCCCCGCTAAATTAAGTTAAACTGATGGACAGTCACTTACGAGTGGAGCAAAAAAACAGTGTGACTTATACCTACCGGTGTTCCATTGGCCATACCACTGTGCTGGGCACTGACCTGTAGGCATGAAAAACCAAAGGGCACGACTAGCAGGATGAAAACGTTCGCCCGCAATGACGCGTCTGGCGAGTTGTATATCTTCTGGGCGTGCGCGTTGGTAGAAGTACCCTTTAGTTGTTGCTTCAAAGCCTCCAGGTCGCTGGAATACCATCTGTTCTAAGGTGCGAATATCGGGAAAATCTAGGCAATCCCCAAGCACACGGTTCACACCAACGTTGCCAACCATGAGCATACCTTCAAGGCCATCACCTTCCGCTTCCGCACGCATTAACCGGGCAAGTAATTCGACTTCGGCCTCATTGTACGCAATCACTGCCAAAGAACAACCTCCTCATGTAAAACATATGCGGTGTATGAATCGTTAATGACAAAAAAGAAGCTGCAATGGATCGCAGCTTCCGAATAGTAATTACAAATTAAAGAATGCAGCTTTTTTGTCGCCATCTAAAAGTGTGCCGACAAAGAACGAACCGAATTCAGCGTAGCGTGCACTTACTTCATCAAAACGCATTTCATAAATCAGTTTTTTGAACTGAAGGGCATCCTCGGAGAATAACGTAACGCCCCATTCGTAGTCGTCGAAACCGACAGAACCCGTGATGATTTGTTTCACTTTACCAGCATAGCTACGTCCGATTAAACCGTGGTCACGCATCAATGCTTTTCGCTTGTCCATATCAAGCATGAACCAGTTGTCCTCGCCTTCGCGTTTTTTGTTCATTGGGTAGAAACAAATATACTGTTGACGTGGAAGTTCTGGATACAGACGTCCGCGCACGTATGGGTTTTGGTATGGATCTTCAGTAGATTCGCCCGCTAAGTAGTTTGACAACTCAACGATTGAAACATATGAATACGATGGAATTGTGAAATCTGCGATTGCGAGTTTGTTAAATTCAGCTTCGAGTTCTTGCAATTCGTCCATTGTAGGACGCATAGTCATCAGCATGAAATCGGCTTTTTGCCCAACAATTGTATAGAATGCATGACTTCCAGTTTTTTCATCGTCAGCTTTTTGGAGCTTTTCGAGATACACTAGAAATTCATCAACTGCGGCCTGGCGTTCTTCTTTGGAAACCATTTTCCAAGATGTCCAGTCCATTGAGCGTAAATCGTGTAACGCGTACCAACCATCGAGTGTAATTGCTGCTTCGTTCAATTTATATGACACTCCTTCGAATTGTTTTTTATTCATTATAAGTTTAGCATAGCCCGACCAAAAACGACTCAAATATGCGGCGTTGTCATGAAATTGACAAGATGCGGGCGACTTTCCAGACAGGTACCGTTGGTGTATGATAAAAACAGAAAATAAAGTGAGAAGGGGACGAAAATGACTACTTTTTTTAGTGAAATACGTACACAATTAAAAGGGACTAAAAAAACAATTGTATTGCCAGAAGGGAACGATGTACGCATTTTACATGCAGCATCACTACTTCAAAATGAAGGAATTGTAACGCCAGTTTTACTTGGAAACGTTAGCGAAGTGGAGAAAACGGCGGAAGAAGCAACTATCGACGTTTCGGGAATCTCGATTATTGACCCAGCCGAAGTTTCCTATTTCGAAGAATTGGTAGAAGTTTTTGTTGAAAGACGGAAAGGGAAGGCGACGCTCGAGCAAGCACGGGAATTGCTGCAAAACGTCAATTATTTCGGCACGATGCTTGTTTACACGGGACGGGTAGATGGGCTTGTTAGCGGTGCGGTACATTCAACTGCAGACACGGTACGTCCCGCCCTTCAAATTATTCGAACAAAGCCGGGCGTTTCAAAAACAAGTGGTGCGTTCATAATGATGAAAGGCAATGAAAAACTTGTCTTTGCGGACTGTGCAATTACAGTTGCGCCTACTTCAAAAGAACTTGCAGAAATCGCAATTGAAAGCTCCAAAACAGCGCAGGCATTTGGCATGCATCCACGTGTTGCAATGCTGTCGTTTTCGACAAAAGGATCTGCGGTGACCGAAGAAACGATAAAAGTAGCGGAAGCTGTGAAAGCAGCACAATTGCTTGCACCGGAATTGTTAATTGACGGTGAATTTCAGTTTGACGCGGCATATGTTCCAGAAATTGCTGTGAAAAAAGCACCTGATTCCACCATTCAAGGCGATGCAAACGTATTTGTATTTCCATCTTTGGAAGCGGGGAATATTGGTTACAAATTAACAGAACGGCTCGGCGGCTATGAGGCGATTGGTCCAATTCTACAAGGATTGAATGCGCCGGTAAATGATTTGTCACGCGGTTGTTCAGCGGACGACGTCTACAAGCTTAGCCTTATAACCGCAGCCCAAAGTCTATGATCGGGAGAAGTTAATTATGTCATTATATGAATCACTTTTACGCATCCCGAAGTGGCGATTTGTGGATGAATCGATAAGTGCACGCAAACGTTCTGCACTTGAATCGTTTGCGGCAGACGATACATTTTGCCAACTTGTCGGACAAGGTATGAGCCTGCCTACAATTCGCACATGGGTTCACGACAGTACGGTTGTTCTTGGTATTCAAGATCATCGGCTGCCGTATATATCTGAAGTCATTCCGATGATTGAGGACACCGGGTACAAACCAATCGTCCGAAACTCTGGGGGACTTGCGGTTGCCCTTGATGAAGGCGTACTGAATATTTCAATCGTCTTGTCGGAAAAAGATACAGCGATTGATATTCCGACAGGCTATGAAGTTATGCTTGCTTTCGTTCGGATGTTGTTTCCAGAAGCGGGTGACCGGATTGAGGCATATGAAATCGTAGGATCTTATTGTCCAGGTTCCTATGACCTTAGTATTGACGGTCGGAAATTTGCGGGCATTTCGCAGCGCAGATTACGTCAAGGGATTGCAGTCCAAGTGTATCTTTGTGTTGAAGGAAGCGGTGCAAAGCGAGCAGAGCTCATTCGTGATGTGTATGAAATTGGATTGCAAGGTGAAGAAACAAAATTCGATTATCCCGACATTCACCCGGAAGTG
Source organism: Sporosarcina sp. G11-34 (assembly GCF_026931025.1). NCBI lineage: Bacteria > Bacillati > Bacillota > Bacilli > Caryophanales > Caryophanaceae > Sporosarcina > Sporosarcina sp. G11-34. Next base: position 218,400 of record NZ_JAHNZW010000002.1, read on the forward strand.
ATGGCATCGCTTGCCGAACTATTGGAAATGCCACTTACAGTAAGTGACGTCGTAGGGCGGATTCAAACATTGCTTCCGACGCTTGCTGAAGAAGTTTTCATCGGTGGCTTTCAACCGGAAGAAATCGAATTGTATTCTTTTTATTTACACCGGGTCGTCGAACGAAATAAAAAGATGTTGTTGAGCAAATAAAAAAACCGCCAATCAGTGACTGATTGGCGGTTCTTTTGATACGAGGTTTCCATTCTTCTCCATTGTGAAAATAGGTGCCGTGCGATCTTCCTCATCCGTAAGGGTAACGAGGCGACGTGCGCGGTTCATGATTTGTACGAACTGTTCGTAATCGGTGCGAAGCGTGTCGTTTTCATTTTGAAGTTTTTCAATTTCTTTTTCTAACTTGGTAATGTTTTCGTTTGCAACTTTCGCTGTCTGTCTCCAACGTAGGGATTCACTATCACCAGCTCCTGTATGATGCAAACGAACGAGATAAGCGATAACCGTATCGAGTGATAGCGCCGATAACGGAACTGACACTTTGTTATCGGACTCATTACTTTGCGACGAGGGAGTATACAATTGACTACCACGTCGTTTGAAATCCTTACCGAGCACACGAATTGCTTGTTTGCGTTCTTTCTTTGCATCTTCAAGCTCTGTTTCATATTCCCGTCTTACAACGGCATTCCACCTAAATCCGCAAGCAGCGGCTGTTCTGTTTAGTGCATCTCCGACCTCTTCAAATGCACTTAGTTGTGTGCTTCCTTCACGTACATGTCTTAGCACCGTTTCAGCCAGTAACGTATCGTTTTCTTCCATCCAAGCATCCTGTCTAACTTTCACCATCGTTCTGCCCCCTGCCATGTTCATAGTTTAGTACTACGGTCAGTGTGGACATGGAATGCTATCTTTATTCATTAAGATAAAGGTAAACTCGTATATATTTTCATGTTAAGAGCTTTTTACCTGCCTTTCGGTTGCTTTATTTTTCAAGTACAATAGATTAAAGAATGAATGGGGGTGCGCAAATGAGCTATAAAAATGAAAAGTTAAGCGAAGAGAAAGTATTTAAAGATCCAGTGCATAGGTACATCCACGTGCGCGACAAAGTCATTTGGGATGTGATCGGTACAAGTGAATTCCAACGGCTTCGACGTATAAGACAGCTCGGAACGACTTATCTTGTATTTCATGGAGCAGAGCATAGCAGATTCCATCATTCACTTGGCGTGTATGAAATCGTTCGACGAATTATAGATGACGGCTTCCAGGGAAGCCCCGAGTGGAACAACGATGAGCGACTTGTGGCACTTTGTGCTGCACTGCTACACGATTTAGGGCACGGTCCATTTTCTCACGCATTTGAAAATGTTTTTAATCTTGATCATGAAGATTTTACGCAAGCCATTTTACTTGGAGATACAGAAGTACATAAAGTCTTAAGTCGGGTATCACCGGACTTTCCACAAAAAGTAGCAGATGTTATTGGAAAAACTTATCCAGATAAACTTGTCGTTAGTTTGATATCGAGCCAAATCGACGCGGACCGAATGGATTATTTACAACGGGATGCTTACTTTACTGGTGTATCCTATGGCCATTTTGATATGGAAAGAATTTTGCGTGTCATGCGACCTGAAGAAGAGCAAGCCGTCATCACTTATAGTGGAATGCATGCAGTAGAAGATTATATAATGAGTCGTTACCAAATGTATTGGCAAGTCTATTTCCATCCGGTGTCACGCAGTGCGGAAGTTATTTTGACGAAAGTTTTGCATCGTGCGAAATATTTGAATGAAAACGGGTATGTATTTAAACAAGAACCTACTCATTTTGGTTCGTTTTTTGACGGAACGTTTTTATTGGAAGACTATATCGCGCTCGACGAAGGTGTCGTAACGACGTATTTTCAGATGTGGATGAAAGAAAAAGATCCCATTTTAGCGGATCTCAGTTCGCGGTTTATCAACAGAAGGCTGTTTCAGTACGCTGAATTTGATCCCGCGACAGAATATAAAAAAGTTTTTGAACTCGGAAAACTATTTCAAGAAGCTGGTTTGGATCCTGAGTATTACCTTGTTACGGATTCATCGTCGGATTTGCCTTATGATTTCTACAGACAAGGTGAAGAAAATGAACGACTTCCGATTTTTTTGAAAATGCCAAATGGCGAGTTAAGCGAACTATCGCGTTCATCGGATATTGTAGATGCCATTTCGGGGAAGCGGCGTACAGATCACAAAGTGTATTTTCCAGAAGATTTGTTGGAGGCCGGAAAAGAGGCCAACCCTCTGTATAGTAAAATTCTACACATGTTAAAAGGATAGGAAAGGGTGGACGCCTTGTTGCGGGAACATGCAAAAATCGTTCAGTTCATTTCAATAGCGAATGAAGTGAACGGAAGAAAAAAGTTGCAGAAAATGATTTATATTGCAAAAAAAATGAATTTTTCTTTCGCAGAAAAATATGAGTTTCATATGTACGGACCTTATTCGGAAGAATTAACGCTGCGGATTGAAGAGTTATGCGAAATGGGATTTCTGTTTGAAGACTACTCGGACAAAGGTTCGTACGTTCAATATAGTTATAATGTGACAAGCGAAGGGGAACGTTTTATTGAAACGGCCGCTTGTGCACACGAAAATCTAAACGGTTGTATTGATTTGATGAAAGAGAAAAGTTCGCGATTTCTAGAACTCGTGTCAACGCTTCTCTATTTCGACCAACTTGAAAAACAAGAGCAAATTGCCAAAGTTCATATCGTGAAAAATAAATTAAACTTTTCCGAAGAAGAGATGGATTCAGCTTTTGCGTTTATTGAAGAAATACAAAAATACTCCGTTAATTAAGAAAAGCGTAAGCGCCCGTGTAGTTCGCGAAGGAAATAGGAAACTCCACAGAAGTCGTTTTTTGACTTTTGGGGAGTTTGTCTTTTCCACAGCGAGCTGGGCGCTGGAGCCTAGACAGTAGAAAAGCGTAAGTGCCTTGGTAGATATTACAGGCGCTTACGCTTTTTCTTATTCGTCGCTTTTACGTTTTCCGGCGATGGAGTAGTGATTTTTTGACATTTCTTCAATAATGATAGAAACGGCTTCGGCAGGTGCGCCTGTTGTCTCTACGACAGCTTCTGTGACACGTTCACAAAGGGCACGTTTCTGTTCATCTGTACGTCCTTCAATCATTTTTACCGTTACAATTGGCATTCTTCTTCCCCCTTCCTAGGTATATCCAGTATACTGAATATAATATCAGATTTGGAGGGGACAAAGAAATGGCTAATGAAGAAAAACCAAAAACAAAATTGGGCTTTACAATTATAAAGGACGATCCAACAGATGGGCATAAAGGATTTGGCATTGGATCATTGTCACTAGAAAACGTCTCACCTGTAATTATTGATGTAGAAGAAGGCGTTGCGACGATTGAAATTGGTGCGATGCATGCGAGAAGTCCACTAGAGCGTGGTATCAAGTTTCTGCTTGATCGTGAGGAATCGGCGGGTGGAAAACCGTACTGGCTCGTTTGGGTGACAATTGACTATAAAGAAGACGGTCCATATTATGCAGGTGTTACGGCTTGTGAAATGGTTGTCAATCGGGAAAAAAGACGGGGCTATAAAAACTTTATTGAACATATGAACAAAATGGATAAATCGATGAAACGCCATATAATGATTGACGAGATGGATGATAAGTCAAAAGGCATTCTTGCCGAATTTTTAAAGGGTCATAATAAGGAATTATGGGATCGCAGTAAGCCGGAATTACGCAGCGGCCTTGGTAGAGAATAACGAGTAATGTGAACAAAGTATGACAAATTTCGCATACTTCTGTTCAGACGGTTGAATGTCGGCTTGAAACGCAGTACACTGAAGTCATAGCTTGCGAACGTAAGCTAGGACAACCGGAATAATGCACTCACTGCATTTAGAATTCCAGACAAACCCAAGCATGGCATTCTAAACGCAAAAGAACGTTGGACTGGTAAAAAAGCTTTCTTCCCCCAAACTTAAATTGGGAGAAGAAAGCTTTTTTGATGGCAAACAATTATTGACAATACTATGTCTTGGCGCTTTGCGGTGGTCGAAGCGTGTTCGAAGGAATATCTTTATTCGAAAAATGAAAATGGGAACAGGTCGAACAGTTTACTTTTCTTTTTATCGCTTGACCGTAGTTCTTGTAACGACTTGTCTGTACATAGTTTTTGTGGCATGTCCTTTTCCTTTACGTACATCAGGCGCTGTTTTTCACAATCATCCACGGCAAGGCCTCCCGTTTCAACATCGACAACTACCCCGCTAATTCCATCGGGTGGTATGAACGGCTGGGGTTTCGTGCCACGGTGGACAGTTTCCATAAAATCAATCCATATTTTTTTGGACGGCGCTAAATCCTGTGGGTCGGTTAACTGCTTACCAACATCAAATCCAGTCCAAATCCCGGCGGTAAGAGTTGGAGTATATCCAATTAAGTAGTGATCTGAATCGGTCGTTCCCGATTTGGCTGCATACGGTCTCGTTTGTTTTTGACGCATGGAAAGACCCGTTGCGGAAGAATAATCATTGAAAACTGGATCAAACATCCCAGTCATAAGATGCGTCAGAATAAAAGCATCTTGTTTTGAAATAGCTTGCTTGTTTTCTTTGGTCGGATGTTCATACACGGTCTTTCCCGAAGAATCCATTATGGAAAGGATCGTCGTCGGTTGAACATTCACTCCATCTGATGCGAATTTGTTAAATGCGCCGGTCATATCGAAAAGAGTGACATCTACTGCACCAAGAGCAACAGCCGGGGATTCCGGAAGCGATGCATGGATACCGAGACGTTCCACCATATTTCTATAATTTTTATAACCGACTTCTTCAAGCGTTTTTACTGCGAAAATATTATCCGAAATGGCGAGTGCTTGCGCAAGTGAAATTGGGTGATCCGCGAACTTCCCATTGACATTTTTCGGCTCATATGAGGATTTTCCGTCATCATAAGTAAAAATCGTTTTTTCAGTCGATAAAAACGTAAGCGGATTATATCCATTTTCCAACGCAGCGGCATATAAGATAGGCTTTAACGCGGAACCAGGTTGCCTTTTTGCCTGAGTTGCCCGGTTAAATGGACTTTCTGCATAATCAACTCCACCGACAAGTGATGTAACAGCACCGGTACCCGGTTCAACGGACATAAATGCAACTTGCAATCCACTATTAGGCATCCACTTTTTAACCATTTCTTCAGCGGTTACTTGATGGTGTTTGTTAAGTGTCGTCTGAATTGTCCAGCCACCTTCTGCAGGGGAACGACCTTTCTTCGTCAGCACTTTTTCTGCTTCTTTCCATACTTCATCTAGAAAATAAGGTGCACTTCGTTTTGAATGGGTCCACTCCTCATTTTTTAAAACAATCGGCACATCGCCTGCGCGTTCTGCCTGGGCTGCGGTTACATAATCTTGGGCTTTCATAAGAGATAGCACGAGTAATTTTCTTTCCGTAGATCTTTCTGGATTATCAACAGGTGAATACCTTGAAGGTCCTTTTGCAATCGCGGTAATGACCGCGGCCTCTTCAAGAGTCAAGTCAATCGCCGACTTTCCAAAATAAAACTTACTCGCAGCTTCCACGCCATACATTCCGTGCCCAAAATAAACGGTATTTAAATAACCTTCCAAAATAGCATCTTTTTCATAAAAACGTTCCATCCGATAGGCAATAAGGGCTTCATTAATTTTCCGCTTCCATGATTTCGTATGTGTCAAATAAAGATTTCGTGCATACTGCTGTGTAATCGTACTTGCGCCTTCCACTTTCCGCATCGATTTTACATCTTTCAAAACAGCTCCCGCAATTCGCTTATAATCAAATCCGTTATGCTTATAAAATTTCCTGTCCTCTGTTGCGATAACTGCGTCGATAAGAAAGGGTGACATGTCATCGAGACTTACCCAGTATCTTCGTTCCTCGGAAAAGTGATCCCCGATTTGTTTCCCGTCTTTATCGAGAAAAACGGAACCTTTTGGAACGCTAAGTGAAGGAGCACCCGTAATTTGTGCATATATTTTAAGTGAAATAAATACAGTAAACGCAGCTGTAAGCGTTGTAAGGGTTAGCAATAAAAACCGGCGCAATAAAATTTTTCTTTTTTTCTTTTTCAAAAACTTTGTCCGTTGCATAATGACCCTCCGATCCGTGCACTTTTATGTAGTATGCGACCCAAGTTGCAACATTAAACGGATATCTGATCATTTTTTCATGTAAATGGCCTGCTTAATTGAAAAGTGACGTGTAAAAAGGATATAATAGAAAGATGTTTTCATCTAAGAGGCGGTGAACGAATGGAATCGCGGAATGTGCATGTCTTACTTAATTCAACTATCCGGCATCCTGGGCAGGAAACGGAGACCCATGAACTGAAGGCAACGGGGCAATGCATCGTCAAAGCTGGCAGGTCCTATTTAAAATATGAAGAAGACCACGACGGCAAACGAATTCAAACAATGATAAAAATGGGTGCCAACGATGCCCTTATTATGCGTAAAGGTGCCGTGGATATGCGTCTTCCATTTAATGTGGAAGAAGAACGCCAAGGGACTTACGGAAATGGACCCGCAACTTTCGGGTTAGTCGTACAGACAGAACGTCTTATATTTGAAGAAAACGAGAATACCTTTAGTGGAACGTTTAGCGTGATGTATTCGCTTTGGGCTGAAGAATCGGTACTAGGAAATTATGAATTGACAATTACATATACGGAGGGAACCTCATGAACGCAGTTGAACAAATGCAACGAAAAGTTAAATTGGCACTACATAACGCGGTGATTAAAGCCGGACTTATAGAAGAAACGGATATGCCAGATGTCATATTAGAAACACCAAGAAGTAAAGAGAACGGGGATTACGCGACAAACATCGCCATGCAACTAACAAAATTGGCGAAAAAACCACCGCGTGTAATTGCTGAAGCTATTTTAGACAACATCGATAAAGAAAGTGCGTCTATCGAAGGAATCGACGTCGCAGGCCCTGGATTTATCAATATCACTTTGAAAAAAGATTATTTACAAGAAGTTGTGAAAACAGTACTTGAGCAAGGCGTTGATTACGGTAAGTCAAACGCAGGCGCGGGAGAAAAAATCCAAGTTGAATTCGTATCCGCGAATCCAACGGGTGACCTCCATCTTGGCCATGCACGCGGTGCATCTGTTGGGGATTCACTGTGCAACGTACTTGATATGGCTGGATACAACGTGGAACGCGAGTATTATATAAATGATGCGGGCAACCAAATCGACAATCTTGCAAAATCGGTTGAAGCGCGGTATTTCCAAGCGCTTGGAGAAGAATGGGAAATCCCGGAAGACGGCTATCAAGGGCAAGATATTATTGAACTTGGGAAGCGTCTTGTTGAAGAGTTTGGGGACAAATATAAAGAAGTATCTGCTGAAGAACGTTTCAAGTTTTTCCGTGAATATGGTTTGAAATATGAACTTGCAAAATTAAAACAAGACCTAGAAGATTTCCGTGTTCCATTCGACAGCTGGTTTTCAGAGACCAGTTTATATGGTAGCGGAAAAATCGAAAATGCCATGGAAAAACTACGTGCAAACGGTCATGTTTTTGAAGATGAAGGCGCAACATGGTTCCGTTCAACGACATTCGGAGACGACAAAGACCGTGTGTTAATTAAAAAAGACGGTTCGTTCACGTATATTTTACCCGATATTGCTTACCACGAAGATAAAATTCAGCGTGGATTCGATACGCTTATTAATATTTGGGGAGCCGATCACCACGGATATATTCCGCGTATGAAAGCGGCTATCGAAGCACTTGGCTACGAAAAAGATACGCTTGAAGTAATCGTTGCGCAAATGGTCCACTTATTTAAAGACGGCGAACGCATGATGATGAGTAAACGTACAGGTAAGGCGGTTACGTTACGTGAACTCGTTGAAGAAGTTGGTCTTGACGCAGTTCGTTATTTCTTTGTTATGCGTTCCGGCGATGCACAAATGGATTTCGATCTCGATTTAGCCGTTTCGCATTCCAATGAAAACCCTGTCTATTACGCACAATATGCACATGCTCGAATTTCATCGATTCTTCGTCAAGCTGAAGAGATGAAAATGACTGCTAGTGCAGATGGCGCGGCTTTATTGACATCGGAAAAAGAAATCGACTTGTTGAAGAAAATTGGGGATTTCCCGGGTGTTGTCGCAGACGCTGCACGTGCACGTTCACCGTACCGCGTTGCAACTTATATCCAAGAACTCGCAGCAACATTTCACTCATTTTATAATGCGGACAAAGTGTTGGATGCAGACAATGTAGAGCTATCCGTTGCTCGTCTAGCTTTAATAACAGCAGCGCGCACAACGATTGCGAACGCTTTAAATTTACTCGGTGTATCTGCACCAGAAAAAATGTGATTTTCTTTTCCGCTACGCTTCGGTGTAGCGGTTTTTTTAATGCGTCAAAAGTTATTTTCAATGATATTCGTCACTACTCGACACAAGTAAAATATGTAGTATACTATTAGATGAATACAAATTACATACGAAAACATAAAGGTTCCCCCGCCTTCACGGTAGGGGTTAAAAGGGAAGTCGGTTGAATGCCGACGCGGTCCCGCCACTGTAAGTGTAAGCAAGTCGCACCTATGTCACTGGACAAGTAATAATGTTCGGGAAGACGCGACAAGCTAAGATCACAAGCCAGGAGACCTGCCTTTATGGAATCACCCGTCAACCTGCGAGGATAGGTTTGGTGAAGATCAGCGCTTTTCCGCGTCCAGATTTTTACTTGAACTCATCCTTCGTGCACGACTTACGGAGGATTTTTTGTTTCGATAAAATAGGGGGAGAACAATATGAAGAAGATATGGAAGTTATGGTTATTATCCATAGTAGCAGTATTTATGTTAGCTGCATGTGGAGGAACGGCAACACCAGACACGCCAAAAATTGATGACACGCCAAAAGAAGATGTTAAGAAAGAGGATGTTGTTGAGTCTGCATCTCCGGTAACAGTGACCGATTCCGTTGGCAATGAAATTACATTAGAAACAGCGCCAGCAACAATCGTTTCAATGACGCCAAGCAATACGGAAATTTTATTTGAACTTGGTCTTTCAGATGAAATTATCGGGGTGAACGACTATGATGATTATCCAGCAGAAGCATTAGAAAAAGAGAAAATCGGTGGAATGGAATTTAACGTTGAAAAAATCGTAGCGATGAATCCAGATATCGTCTTTGGTCACGAATCAGGATTAAGTACAGGTGAAGCGGGTTACGAGCAAATTCGTGCGGCTGGAATTCCTGTATTCATCGTGAAAAATGCAACGAACTTCGATGAAACGTACACTACAATTGAAGAAGTTGGTAAATTAACAGGCAAAACAGAAGAAGCCGAGAAAATAATTGCGGAAATGAAAGAAAAAGTGGAAGAAGTTCTTACAAAAGTAGCTACAGTCGAGAACAAAAAAACAGTATTCGTAGAAACATCACCAGCCCCTGAAATTTACACGGCGGGTAAAGATACATTCATGCAAGAAATGTTTGACATGGTTGGTGCGGACAACGTCGCAACTGAAGAAGGTTGGTTCATGATAGATCCGGAAGCCATTATTAGCAAAAACCCGGATGTTATTATTGTTATGTATGACTACATTGAAACAGCAGTCGAAGACGTTTATGCACGTGAAGGATTCGATACAATTACAGCAATCAAAGAAAAAGCAGTGATCCAAGTTCAAGAAAACATAACGAGTCGTACAGGTCCACGTCTTGCAGAAGGACTGGAAGCAATTGCAAAAGCAATTTATCCAGAAGTTTTTAGTGAGTAAATCAAGCGTTGCCTACTTAGTATCTGCCGTAACACTCGTTGTGGCGGTGTGGCTAGGTGTATCTATCGGGACTGTGAAAATACCGATAAGTACGTTTTGGAATGCAGGAGCGGATCCGATTGCTACGAATATTTTATGGAAAATACGTATGCCACGGGTTGTACTTGCAGGGCTTGTCGGGGCATCACTTGCGATTTCAGGAGCTGCATTTCAAGGTCTTTTGAAGAACCCGCTTGCTGATCCATACACCCTCGGAGTGTCATCCGGCGCCTCTGTAGGTGCTGTGATGACACTCTTTTTTGGACTATCGATTCCGATTCTAGGCATATATACGCTTCCCGTATTCAGTATGATTGGTGCGGCGCTTACGATGTTTCTCGTTCTAGGTTTTGCACGCCTTGTCGATAAGGCGATGAAAATGGAGACAATCATTCTTACGGGAATTATTTTCGGATCCTTTCTTGGTTCGGTTCTATCGCTAATGATTGCGCTTACCGGGGAAGAACTGAGGCAAATTATTGGTTGGCTTCTTGGCAGTGTTTCGATGCGGGGTTGGAACTATATTACAATGATTTTGCCGTTTGTTATTATTGGTTCATTTATGCTTTGGTTTAGTCGAAGGGAATTGAACGCGATGCTGTTTGGCGAAGAACGCGCCCATCATTTAGGTGTAAATGTCAGACGTCGCAAATTTATGATTTTAATTGGTGGTTCTGTGTTAACTGGTTCAGCTGTTGCTGTTTCAGGGACAATCGGATTTGTAGGACTTGTCGTGCCGCATATGACGCGCCTTTTGTGGGGATCAGATCATCGCCATCTATTGACGTTGTCGTTTATGAATGGTGCAACATTACTCATTATTTGCGACCTTGTTGCGCGCACAATTATTTCACCGACAGAACTTCCAGTCGGTGTGATAACGGCGTTTATCGGGGCACCTGTTTTTGCATATATCTTCTATAGACAACGAAGAAAGGGGGCAATGTAATATGTTGCAAGTTGAAAATATATCAGGCGGATACGGCAAGGAACCTGTCGTTAAATCTGTTTCATTCACTGTAGGAAAAGGAGAAATTCTTGGCATACTTGGCCCGAACGGAAGCGGAAAATCGACCCTTCTAAAAGTGATTTCAGGTATTCTTCCCGCACAACAAGGAACGGTCACGATTGACGGAAAAGTTTCATCGGCCTATTCTCAAAAAGAGTTTGCCAGAAAAGTCGCCGTACTGCCCCAACTCCATGCACATGCTTTTTCGCATACAGTACGTGAAACAGTAGAGCTCGGTAGATATCCGTACCAGTCGGGGATTTTTTCCTCGTGGTCGGTAGAAGATGAGCGTGCTGTTACCGAGGCGATGGAAAGTACAGCGGTGACTCGCTACGAAAATCAGTCGATCGAATTGCTTTCAGGTGGCGAACAGCAACGCGTTTTTGTTGCGCAAGCACTTGCACAAGTTGCCCCTATTTTACTGTTGGATGAACCTACAAACCATCTAGACATTGCCCATCAGCAACAGCTACTAGATACGATTCGAAAACAAGCGGTCGAAAAAGGACTCACGGTGATATCTGTCTTTCATGATATTAACTTAGCTTCTTTATATTGCGACCGCCTGTTATTGATGGAAAATGGGCAGATCGCCAAAATCGGAATGCCGCGGGAAGTTGTCAAAGAAAAAGCAATCCAACACGTGTATGAAGCGCGCGTGAAAACACAGCCTCATCCAGAATTGCCTAAACCGCAAATTACGCTTTTGCCGGATACGAATGGAGAAAATCCATCTTTTGTCGTGACAAAAGATGATTTTTCCGTGTCGTCCAATTATGTGTCGCTTTGCGCAAAAGGTCCGCTTAAAACGATTTCATCCGCCGTACATAACCCCGGAATGGGTTGGTACCGGGTATTCATCAATCGACATGTCGATGCGGATTACCATTGCGATGATGTCCAACTTGAAATGGCTTCTTATCTCGAACAACAAGGTTTCAACACATCCGAAACCGTCGGCATGATGACTGCGGTCACGACGGAGCATGCGGAAGTTGAAGAATACAAAGGAGACTTTGGTTCGGTCGTTATCGCAGTGACTGCTGGTGTTGGCAATGCTGTCGATGTGTCCGAAGCGCTTACCCGCGACCGAGAACATAAAGTCGGCACCATTAATACGTGGGTCATTGTCAATGGACAACTGCCGGACGAAGCGTTTATCCAAGCGATGATTACAGCAACGGAAGCGAAAACAAAAGCACTGCAAACAGAAGAAGTAAAAGATCCGCTGACGGGCACAATTGCTACAGGCACATCAACAGATAGTTTACTTGTCGCGGCCACTCAATACGGCGAATATCTGCCATATGCGGGTCCAATCACGGAACTTGGCAAACTAGTTGGTCATGGTGTCTATGAGTGCACTGTTCGAGCGCTTCGTGCGTATAAAAAAGCAAAAGGTTGGACGTCATGATACCTGCCCATTTCATCGCCATTGCGATAGGTTTTCTACTTGACCGAATGATCGGGGACCCACCGAAATGGCCACATCCCGTTCGTTGGTTAGGTACATTTATTGCCAAGCTGACAACCCGTTTAAATAAAGGAAGATTTCGCACATTCAAAGGGGCCGTCATTCTTTTTACTACAACAAGCCTCGTTTTTGTTCTTGTGTTTGCGATTGTCGGATTCACGTATAAGCTACATATTGTCGTCGGCATTGCCTTTGAAAGTTTGTTAATTGCGATTGGGCTTGCCCAAAAAAGCTTGCGTGATGCGGCACTAGAAGTGTATCGACCGCTTGCAGAAGGTGACCTCACGGAAGCACGTGCAAAGTTATCTTGGATTGTAGGCCGTGATACCGACAACCTAAATGAAAGTGAAATTGCGCGTGGTGCAATTGAAACTGTTTCAGAAAATACGGCAGACGGTGTGACATCGCCACTTTTTTGGACCTTTCTCCTAGGGGCTCCTGGTTTGTGGTTGTATAAAGCGGTGAACACGCTCGATTCAATGATTGGCTATAAAGATGAACGTTACGAGAAATTTGGAAAGTTTTCTGCACGGGCGGATGATGCCCTGAATTTCATTCCCGCGCGAATAACGGGCCTGTTAATTATTTTATATACACCAAATACAGGCAAGCTTTCTTTGTGGAAACGGTTTTCGCAGTGGAGTCGGGACGCCAGACGCCATGCAAGTCCGAATAGCGGTTTTTTGGAAGCGGCAACTGCTTGGCAACTTGGAATTACATTAGGTGGAAAAAGTACATATCGCGGCATCGTTTCGAAAAGGCTTGAAATCGGCCCGCAAAACAGTCCACCTACGATGAAACATATTAAATCGGTCATTACTGAGATGCACGTCGTATCGTTTATATTTTGGCTGATGATGACCGTATTGGGGGTAGGGCTTTATGGAATTGCCTAAACACGGGGCGAACCCACAACATGTTTATGCACAACTAGAAATGGAACAACCCGCGCGTCTGTTGGATTTCAGTGAGAATGTCAATCCAGCGGGACCTCCAGAAACGGTTCTGAAGATATGGGGAGATTTAGTAGAAAAACTCAACGTCTATCCAGATCCGGAAGGGGAACCATTTGTCTCGGCGGCAGCAAAATTTCACGGCGTAGAAAAAGAGAATGTATTCGCCGGAAATGGAGCGGCAGAATTACTTGCACTCGTCGCAGAACGTTACCGAGGGAAACGGGCGATTATCGTTCATCCAACATTTTCAGAGTACGAAGCGACGCTCCAAGCAAAAAATGTGGAACTCGTTCGCATTTTTTCCGAAGAGGTGACCGGCTTTACATTGCCAATCAATGAAATAATGACTGCAATGCAGTCAGCTTCTGTTCTTTATTTGTGCACGCCGAATAATCCAACGGGCATAATGCCTGAACGAGCGGATGTATTAAAAATCATTCAACACGGCATGGAAGTTCACTGTGAAGTGTTGCTAGACGAGGCCTTTATCGATTTTGTCGATGAATCGCTTTCATTCATCCGAGAAATAGCCACGTATCCAAATGTCTTAGTAGTCCGCTCGATGACGAAAATGTACGCCATCCCTGGAATACGGCTCGGTTATGTCGTAGCGAGCAAAACGGTCATTTCAGGCATCAAAGTACTTGCACCACATTGGAACGTCAACGGTGTGGCGGCGCAGATTGGATTGATTTGTTTGCGTGAAAAGAGCTATAGAGAGCAAGCAATTCGTCACAGCGTACAGGAACGTGAAAAGTTAGCTGCATTTTTAACAAGCAATGGGTGCACGGTAACGGATTCGGTCGTCAACTTTATTTCATTCAAACTGGATGTAGGCCGGGATGCTAGTAAGTTGTACAAAGACCTGTTAATGCGTGGAATCGTTCTCAGACACACAGAAAACTTCAGTGGAATGGATGGGCGTTGGTTTAGAGTAGGCATGAAAAATCGGGCAATGATGGCTGAACTTGAAAAGGGGCTGGTGCAATGGTTCGCGGAAAACTAACGTTCATAAGTGGCGGTGTACGAAGTGGAAAAAGCGCATATGCAGAGCAATTACTTGTGACCCAAAACAAAGGGCGACTCATCTATATTGCTTCCGGTTCTGCGACCGATTCGGAAATGTCCGATCGTATCCAAAGACACCGCCACGACCGTTCGGAATTTAATTGGACAACAATCGAACAACCAATGAACTTGGAAGAAGTTATTCCTTTTATCAAACAAGGTGACTTTGTCCTTTGGGATTGTGTGACGACATGGCTTGCACATGAATTGTATAACGATGAAAAAACGGCCATGACAGCTATAGAAAAAACGGAGTCGCGACTGTACGAAACAATTGAAGAATTGCTAACAATTGCCACACATTTAGTGATTGTTTCCAATGAATTGTTTGACGAACTACCATCCCATTACGAGAAAGTTAGATTGTATAGTCAAATCCTCGGTCGCATTCATACAAAACTAGTAGAAAAGTCGAATACAGCGATTGAAATGGATTACGGAATAGCGACTTTTTGGAAACAGGGGGATGCCCAGTGAATGGATTAATTGTAGTAGGAACCGCATCTGATTCCGGAAAAACGATGATCTGTACGGCACTTTGCCGAATACTATCCGATGAAGGCATACGTGTAGCGCCATTTAAGTCGCAAAATATGTCTAGGTATTCGACAATTACTAAGGACGGGGAAGTGATAAGCCGGGCACAATTTATCCAAGCAGAAGCAGCAAGAACAAATCCTTCAATATACATGAATCCAATATTATTGAAGCCTGTCCCTGGCATGAAGTCAGACGTTTTCTTCTTTGGAGAGAAAACAGAAACATTGGATGGAATGGCCTACAGAAAAGACTACTACGACCGAGGTATTGAAGCGATCCGAACGTCACTTGTAAACCTATCGAGAAACTACGATACGGTCATTATCGAAGGTGCCGGAAGTCCGACGGAAATGAATTTGAACGATCGGGAAATTGTTAACTTTCGTGTTGCAGAAATTGCAGACGTTCCGGCGATCTTGGTCGCGGACATTGACCGGGGCGGTGCGATTGCGGCAATTGTCGGCACGCTTCAACTTCTGAAGCCAGAACACCGAGCGCGTGTGAAAGGAATTGTTATTAACAAATTCCACGGAGACGTTTCCTTATTTCAAGAAGGAATCGATTTTATCGAAACGTATACGAAAATTCCAGTCGTTGCCGTCATTCCGTATAAAAGCAATCACGGAATTGAAGAAGAAGATGCGGATCGGCCAGTAAGTCAGGCACCTAAAGGGATTGATGTGTACGATGCATGGGCGGCGCATGTGAAAGCTCATTTAAACTGGCCGCTTGTAAAACGTATTCTAAACGATTCGGAGGCCGTGCAATGAACGGTATTTTACTGGCCATCCAGTTTTTTACGGCGTTTCCTGTTACAAAAGAATTACCTCTCGGGCGAAAAGAAGTAACTGCAATGTATGTAGCGCTACCGTTCGTCGGCGCGGCAATCGGATTGTCTATGTACGGTATGGCTTATTTACTACTTGACGTTGGAATGACTGGAACATTTCTAGCAGCAGTCCTCGTAACGCTTACTGGTGTCGTGCTCACCGGCGGTTTACATCTTGACGGCTGGGCCGATACAGGGGATGCGTTTTTTTCATATAAAGACCAAGAAAAGCGACACGAAATATTAGGGGATCCTCGTCTCGGCGCATTTGGAACAATGGCATTAGTATTTTTAATCGTGCTGAGAATAGCTTTGTTTAATGAACTCTTTTTACGGGGAATGGATATGTTACTCATTTTCATTGCCGTGCCGTTTTTAAGCCGGATTGGACTCAATATTTATTTTACAACAGTCAAATCTGCCAAAGATAAAGGACTTGCACATTTCTTTAAAGAGAAGTTGAACCAACAAGTAGTCGTTACTATATCTATAATTGCGGGCTTACTTTTTTTAGGTAGCATGGCAATTGTATTAGAAACTGTAGTTGTTCCAATTGTTTTATTCATCGTACTTGCCGTTTCGGTTTGGATATTCAAAAGCTGGTCAGTGAAACATTTTGGGGGAGTGACGGGCGATTTGTCGGGCACGTTTATTGAAGGAGTGGAAGTATTGTTATGGATCGTCCTTTTATTATTCATCTGATGCGCCATTTGCCAACTGCGGGTAATCAGGAAAAGAAGTATATTGGTTGGACAGACGAACCGATTTTGGAAACAGCAGAACAAAGTTGGGAGTTACCAAATCTTCCTCCAATCATTCGTGGAAGTGATTTACTTCGTTCCAAGCAAAGTGCTGCGATTTATTTCCCGCATGCGGAATTTGTGGCAGATAGCAGATGGCGTGAATGCAATTTCGGCGTGTTTGAAGGGAAAACATACAACAATCTAGAAAAGAATATGGGCTATCGAAAGTGGCTAGAAGATCCGTATATAAACCCTCCACATAATGGAGAAAGTTTGGCTGAAGTTGAAAAGCGTGTACTTGCTGCACTAAAATCTTTACCGAATGGTTCGGTTGTCATAACGCATGGTGGACCGATTCGAGTCTTGCTGACAAAGTTCTCCAAGGAGTTAGTAGACTTTTGGTCGTGGAAAGTTCCGCACGGTACAAAATGCCGGCTTGAATGGGAAAACTTGAAAGCATTTGAGGAGGGGGAACCATGCACGTCTATATCGGTGGCGCATCGAATGGAAAACGAGAATACGTAAGAAATAACTTACGTGAAAAAAATGCACAAGACGTCCTTTGGGTTGAAGGCGAACTTCCAACCGAAGGCAGTGGACTAGTAGTCATTGCGGGACTTGAAAAGTGGCTTGAGAATACAACGTTATCTGAAGCGGAAGCTGTTACAAAAGTAATGGAAATTGTAGAAACACGTAATACGATATTTATATTGACAGATATTGGACGTGGAATCGTGCCTATGAATGCAGCGCAACGAAGTTTGCGTGATACATGCGGCCGAATATATCAGCGGTTATTTGCGGAAGCGGATGAAGTGACAAGAATTTGGTATGGCATCGCAAAAAACATTAAAAGGGGAGAAAGTTCATGAAAATTTATACGAAAACAGGGGATAAAGGGAAAACAAGTTTAATAGGCGGTCGAGTTGATAAAGACCATTTACGCGTAGAAGCGTATGGCACGCTAGACGAACTCAATTCATTTGTCGGAAAAGCGATGACGGAGTTAGACAAAGAAGTATTCGCAGATTTGCTGGTGGACTTGGAAGCTATTCAAAATGAATTATTTGATGGTGGCGGAGACCTCGCAAACGTTATGAAAGAGCGCCATTATAAATTGTCGGAAGAACCGATTGACGTGTTGGAACAGCGCATTGATAAGTTGATGGAAGAAGCGCCGCCACTTGAGAAGTTTATTTTACCAGGCGGATCTCCCGCGGCGGCGACGCTTCACATCGCAAGAACGATCACTCGGCGTGCAGAACGCCAAACGGTGACGCTTATGAAAGAGGAAGAAGATGTATCGCCAATCGTAGGACGCTACTTGAACCGACTTTCCGATTACTTTTTCGTCGCAGCACGTATTGCCAATTCGCGTGTGAATATTCCGGATAACGAATATGTAAGAAGTGCAAAAGTGTTCCGAACAGATGAAAAAAAGAAAAAGTGAAAAATCTAAGCAGAAAAGGGTTGTTTGACATAAAGGCTTATGTCGAACAACTTTTTTATGTTTTGGACGAGGGATTGTCCATTGTATACGTTTCACGTCGGGGAAGCCGGAAGCCCGCCACGTTAGAGTTCGAAAGGCCTTGGTCGGAATTCACGCCCTCGACGTTGGAATTCAGACACCTTTGGTTGGAACTCATCGCTTTTAGTCGGAATGTCAGCCCAATTCGCGTTAATGTCCTCTTAATCAATCAAAATCTCCACCCAAAAAAGCGAAAGCGGGACAGAGGGTCGCTTTAATATCAATATATATATATTTTGAAATATCAGTTGACTGAATGCTCACTCATAAATTACAATGAGATACAGAGTATCGACAGAAGAGTAATTATCTATTACACTATTCATAAGGTTTGAAAAATAGAAAGGGAGAGAGTAAATGAACTTATTTCTAATTGCCAACTGGATACTATTTCTCGGAGTAGTGGCATACGCACTTGCATTATTTACACATTTAATAAAAACACGCACTCAGTTTATTCGACTCGGAAGAAAAGAAGAGTTTGACCATAACGTTAAAGAACGGCTTCAAAAAATATGGATATATGTCTTTGGACAAAAGAAACTATTAAAAGACAAGAAAAGTGGAATAATCCATGTGTTGTTTTTCTACGGTTTTCTTCTTGTCCAATTTGGAGCAATCGACTTAATTTGGAAAGGGCTTAAGCCGGGATCACATTTCCCATTTGGCCCAGTGTACGGAGCGTTTACATTTTTTCAAGAAATTGTCGCACTTACAATTCTCGTTGCAGTCGCGTGGGCATTCCACCGTCGTTATGTTGAGAAACTTGTAAGGTTGAAACGCGGATGGAAATCCGGGCTTGTCCTTATTTTTATCGGTGGACTTATGCTTTCGACATTACTTGCGAACGGTATGAATATCATTTGGCAAGGACATTCAACGTCTTGGACGGAGCCAGTTGCGTCGACGATTGCTACGATTTTCAGTATCCTTCCAGAAACAGGCGCTGCAGTAGTCTTTTTCATTGCTTGGTGGATTCATCTATTAATCTTATTGACATTCCTTGTTTACGTGCCGCAATCTAAACATGCGCACTTAATCGCAGGGCCGGTAAACGTTTACTTCCACCGCCTAGATAATGCAGGTAGGTTGAAACCGGTTGACTTTGAAGCGATGGAAACAGCTGAAAGTGAAGAAGATATGCCCGCACTTGGGGTAGGTAAGATTACCGATTTTACACAACTACAGATGATTGACTTCTACGCGTGCGTGGAATGTGGTCGCTGTACAAATATGTGTCCCGCATCTGGAACAGGAAAAATGTTATCACCAATGGATTTGATTACTAAATTACGTGATAACTTAACAAATACAGGTGCTCTCGTTACAAAGCAAAAGCCATGGGTTCCGGCAATGGCATTTAACAATACTCAAGGAAATCAGATTGCATTTGCCGCAGGTTTAGAAGGCGCTACGATGGATGATATTTACAATCCATCACTAATCGGCGATGTAATTACGGAAGAGGAAATTTGGGCTTGTACGACGTGCCGTAACTGTGAAGACCAATGTCCAGTTATGAACGAACACGTTGACAAAATTATCGACCTTCGTCGTCATCTCGTCATGGTTGAAGGAAAAATGGATCCAGATGCACAACGTGCGATGACAAACATCGAGCGTCAAGGTAATCCATGGGGTCTAAACCGTAAAGAGAAAGAAAAATGGAGAGATGCACGTCCAGATCTTCATGTACCAACCGTAAAAGAAATGAAAAAGTCAGGTGAAGAATTCGAATACCTATTATGGGTTGGATCGATGGGTGCATTCGACAGCCGTTCACAAAAAATTATGGAATCCTTTGTCCATCTGATGAACGTGGCGGACATTAAGTTCGCAATTCTTGGAAACAAAGAGAAAAACTCGGGAGATACGCCTCGTCGTTTAGGGAACGAGTTTCTGTTCCAAGAACTTTGTGAGGGCAATATAGCGGAGTTTGAAAAAGCTGGCGTGACAAAAATTGTGACAGTTGACCCGCATGCGTATAATATTTTCAAAAACGAATACCCAGACTTTGGCTTTAAGGCAGAGGTCATTCACCATACTGAAATGCTTTACGACCTCGTTCAAAAAGGAATCTTGAAACCAGTCCATGAAATCAATGAAACGATTACGTTCCATGATTCGTGTTACCTCGGACGCTACAACGATGTCTATGATCCACCACGTGAAATACTTAAATCGATACCGGGCGTAAACCTTGTCGAGATGAAACGCAATCGTGAAGAAGGTATGTGTTGTGGTGCAGGTGGCGGAATGATGTGGATGGAAGAAGATGTAGGTCAACGTGTAAACGTTGCAAGAACGGAACAAGCGATGGAAGTAAGTCCTGGCATTATCTCTTCTGGTTGCCCATATTGTCTGACGATGTTGTCCGATGGTACGAAAGCAATCGAAGTGGAAGATAAGGTGAGCACATACGATATCGCAGAATTACTAGAGCGTTCGATTTTCGGAGAAGATTGGCAGCCAGTTGTCGAACCAGAAGTTGAAGAAGTATTGCAATAAATTCTATTGCGTAAACTATTCGACTACTATATACTAGAGTCAACTGAAGAGGGAGTGCTTGCACTCTCTTTTTTCTTTACATAACAACCGAGCGAGCGTTCAGTCATTCGGTTTCAGTCATAACTGTAAGCGTAACCAAATACCTATTGGAGGCGGTAAGAATGACAAGAACAGTAATAATTAGCGGGGCACGTACCCCGTTTGGAAAGTTTGGTGGATCACTTTCAACACTTACTGCAAGCGACCTCGGTGGCATTGCGATTAAAGAAGCGTTGACTCGTGCAAATATAAAAGAAGATGAAATCGATGAAGTCATTATCGGAACAGTGCTACAAGCGGGTCAAGGGCAAATCCCTTCAAGACAAGCCGCAATAAAAGCAGGAATTCCTTGGCATGTCAAAACAGAAACGATTAATAAAGTATGTGCTTCAGGTATGCGCAGCGTCACATTGGGCGATCAGCTTATCCGTCTAGGAGACGAAGAAGTAATCGTCGCGGGTGGAATGGAATCAATGTCCAATGCACCTTATTATGTACCAAAGGCTCGCTTCGGTTTAAAAATGGGGGATGCCAAACTAATTGATGGCATGGTCTACGACGGGCTTTCATGTTCATTTTCTCCGGACAACGTTCATATGGGAACGTACGGCAATAAGACAGCAGATGAGTTTTCCTTAACACGTGCCAAACAAGACGAGTGGTCATTGCGCAGCCAGGAACGGGCGTTAAAAGCCATCGAAGAAGGACTTTTTGAAGAAGAAATTGTCGCTGTCGAAATTGCACAACGCAAAGGAGACGCGTTAATTGTCGATACGGACGAAGGTCCTCGTCGCGGTACTTCACTTGAAACGCTTGCAAGACTCCGTCCGGCATTTGGCAAGGGCGGCACAATTACAGCTGGAAATGCACCGGGCATTAACGACGGAGCGTGTGCACTTGTTCTTATGAATGAAGAGCGTGCTAAAAAAGAAGGAAGAATACCTCTTGCAACAATCATTGCCCATGCAGAAGTGGCAATTGAACCAGAGAAATTTCCTCAAACACCGGGTTTAGTAATTAACGAATTGCTAAGAAAGACTGGAAAGTCGCTGGAAGAAATCGATCTTTTTGAAATTAACGAAGCATTTGCGGCAGTTGCGCTCGTAAGTTCTGAAATCGCCGGACTTGACGCTGAAAAAGTAAACGTCAACGGGGGTGCGGTTGCGCTTGGTCATCCAATCGGAGCAAGTGGTACGCGTATTATTTTGACACTGGCACACGAATTGAAACGCCGTGGTGGCGGTATTGGTATTGCGGCAATCTGTTCAGGCGGCGGTCAAGGCGATGCAGTGATGATTGAAGTGGAGGGAACAAATAGTGGAAATTAAAAAAGTAATGGTTATCGGAGCAGGGCAAATGGGTTCCGGAATCGCACAAGTATGTGCACAAGCTGGCTACGATGTGTACTTAAATGATATTAAAGAAGAATCATACGCTAAAGGACTTGCGGGTATTACGAAAAATCTTTCTAGAAGCGTTGAAAAAGAACGTATGACAGAAGATGAGAAAAACGACGTACTTGCTCGGATTACAAAGTCATTGAATCTCGAGGATGCGGCCCATGTCGATTTAGTTATTGAAGCAGCTGTGGAAAATATGGAAATCAAACAGTCGATATTTAAGAAACTCGATGGGATTGCACAACCACATGCAATCCTTGCATCGAACACATCATCACTGCCAATTACTGAAATTGCAGCAGTAACAAACAGACCTGAAAAAGTAATCGGTATGCATTTCATGAATCCCGTACCTGTTATGAAACTAGTCGAAATTATTCGCGGCCTTGCAACAGCAGACGAAGTATACAGTGCGGTTGAAGGGATGACGAAGAAGTTGTCGAAAGTACCCGTTGAAGTAAATGACTTCCCTGGTTTTGTCGCAAACCGAATTCTAATGCCGATGATTAACGAAGCTATTTATACGCATTATGAAGGCGTTGCATCAATCGAAGCAATCGACGACGTGATGAAGCTTGGCATGAATCATCCAATGGGGCCACTGCAACTTGCGGACTTTATAGGGCTTGATACATGTCTATACATTATGGAAACATTACATGAAGGATTTGGCGATTCAAAATACAGGCCATGCCCATTACTTAGAAAATATGTGAAAGCGGGTTGGCTTGGCAAGAAATCGGGCCGAGGTTTCTACGTCTATAACTAAAGGAGAACGAAAACATGGATTTACACTTCACCGAAGAACAACAGATGATGAGAGAGATGGTACGTAACTTTGCAAAGACAGAAATCGAGCCGTTCATTCCAAGAATGGAAGCTGGCGAATTTCCCCGTGAAATATTAAAGAAAATGGGGGACCTTGGTTTAATGGGGATTACCGTTCCACAAAAATATGGTGGTTCAGAAATGGATTTTATATCTTACATAAGCGCCATTCATGAATTATCTAAAGTGAGCGCTGTTATCGGCGTGATTCTTTCCGTTCATTCATCGGTTGGAACGAACCCTATCATGTCTTTTGGAAACGATGAGCAAAAAAAACGTTATGTGCCGAAAATGGCAAGCGGTGAATATTTAGGAGCGTTCTGTTTAACTGAATCTTCGTCGGGTTCCGATGCAGGAGCGCTCAAAACACGTGCTGTAAAAACGGAAGATCATTATATACTCAATGGATCGAAAATGTTTATTACAAATGGTGGAGAAGCGGATGTGTACATCGTTTTTGCATCTACTGATCGATCTAAGGGAACGTATGGCATTTCCGCGTTTATTGTCGATAAGGATACTCCTGGTCTTGTCATCGGAAAAGATGAACGGAAAATGGGGCTGCACGGTTCACGCACGGTTGAACTAACGTTTGAAAACATGAAAGTACCTGTTGAAAATCTTCTTGGAAAAGAAGGTGAAGGATTCAAAATTGCAATGGCAAACCTAGACGTGGGGCGTATTGGAATTGCGGCACAAGCGCTAGGTATTGCAGAAGCCTCACTTGAAGCGGCAACTAACTATGCGAAAGAACGTGTTCAGTTCGGAAAACCAATTTCAGCGCAGCAAGGTATAGGATTTAAACTTGCTGACATGGCGACATCGGTTGAAGCAGCAAAACTGCTTGTTTACCGAGCGGCGCAGCTTCGCCAAGAAGGATTACCATGTGGAAAAGAAGCGTCAATGGCAAAACTATTCGCATCGAAAGCAGCCGTCGACGGATCGATTGAAGCCGTTCAAGTATTTGGCGGTTACGGCTATACAGAAGACTATCCAGTCGAGCGCTACTTCCGGGACGCCAAAGTAACCGAAATCTACGAAGGAACAAGCGAAATTCAACGAATCGTTATAAGCAAACATTTAACTAAATAAAAAGTCTTAGTAGGACTCTTTACTTCAACTAATATAAATAAAAACCAATAAAACTATTAAGGTGGGAATAATAATGAACTTTAAATTATCTGAAGAACATGAAATGATTCGAAAAATGGTACGCGATTTTGCTTTGAACGAAGTTGCACCAACAGCAGCAGAGCGTGACGAAGAAGAGCGTTTTGATATGGATTTATTCAAAAAAATGGCGGAACTTGGTCTTACAGGAATCCCTTGGCCGGAAGAATACGGCGGTATCGGCAGTGACTACCTCGCATACGTAATTGCTGTTGAAGAACTTTCGAGAGTTTGTGCTTCGGTAGGTGTTACGCTTTCTGCCCATACATCACTTGGCGGATGGCCAATCTATAAATATGGCACAGAAGAACAGAAACAAAAATACTTACGTCCAATGGCTGAAGGAACTAAAATCGGCGCATACGGTTTAACAGAACCGGCATCAGGTTCGGATGCGGGAAATATGAGAACAACTGCGAAGCTTGATGGCGAGGATTACGTTCTAAACGGTTCGAAAATCTTCATCACAAACGGTGGAATTGCAGACATTTACGTCGTGTTCGCAGTAACGGATGCATCAGGAAAACGTCCGGAAACAAGTGCGTTTATCGTTGAAAAAGATTTCCCGGGCTTTTCTGTTGGGAAAAAAGAACGCAAACTCGGCATTCGTTCATCACCAACAACTGAAATTATGTTCGACAACTGCCGTGTACCTAAAGAAAACCTTCTCGGGAATATCGGAGACGGCTTCGTAATCGCGATGAAAACATTAGACGGTGGCCGAAACGGAATAGCTGCGCAAGCAGTTGGAATTGCACAAGGCGCGCTAGACGCATCTGTAGAATACGCAAAAGAACGTGAGCAATTCGGTAAACCAATCGCGGCAAACCAAGGAATTGGTTTCAAACTTGCGGATATGGCAACATCGATTGAAGCGTCTAGACTTCTGACGTATCAAGCGGCGTGGTTAGAATCAAACGACTTACCATACGGAAAAGAATCTGCGATGGCTAAACTAATGGCTGGAGATACAGCGATGAAAGTAACAACAGACGCAGTTCAAGTATTTGGTGGATATGGTTATACAAAAGATTATCCAGTGGAACGTTATATGCGCGATGCGAAAATTACGCAAATTTATGAAGGAACACAAGAAATTCAGCGTCTAGTGATCTCCCGCATGTTAACAAAATAATCGGGGGTGCAATATGATTAGTAAACGCGAAGTAAAGTCATCTGTGAAAGATGAAAGTCTGATTGAAAAACGGCGTAGTCAGATGATTAGAGGTTCGGTTAAACTGTTTAAAGAAAAAGGATTTCATCGTACAACGACACGTGAAATTGCGAAAGAAGCGGGATTTAGCATTGGTACTCTTTATGAATACATTCGAACGAAGGAAGATATATTGTTCCTTGTTTGCGATAGTATTTATGATGAAGTAAATAATCGCTTGTCTGAACTTTCTTTGGAAGATGGAACAATTCGCGGACTTAAATCCGCAATCCATCAATATTTCAGTTTAATAGATGCCATGTCGGACGATTTTCTTGTTATGTATCAAGAATCTAAATCATTACCAAAAGATGCGCTTCAATATGTGTTGGAAAAAGAAATGTTAATGGTAGCTCTTTTCGAAAATATCCTTCAGTCATGCGTAAAGTCCGGGGAACTGCGTATCGAACAGAAAGAAATTCAGCTTGCAGCACATCACATCGTCGTCCAAGGACAAATGTGGGCGTTCCGTAGATGGGCGTTGCATAATGTCTATACGATTGAGGAGTATATTGAAGTTCAGACGGATCAGTTATTTAATGGGATTGTAGGGGCATCACCTGAATAATAGAAGGGGTGTAATTAGTTATGACAACAGCGGTAGAGATTTATAAACCAAAACATCATGTGCGAATCGTTACGGCATCAGCGCTTTTCGATGGCCATGATGCATCCATTAATATTATGCGTCGAATTTTGCAGTCAACTGGGGCGGAAGTAATTCACTTAGGGCATAATCGTTCGGTCGAGGAAGTTGTGAACGCAGCAATTCAAGAAGATGTGCAAGCAATTGCAATGTCTTCATACCAAGGTGGTCATGTTGAATACTTTAAATATATGTACGATTTACTCCAGGAAAGAGGTGCTCCGCACATCCGAATTTACGCGGGTGGCGGCGGTGTGATTATTCCAAAGGAAATTAGAGAACTACATGATTATGGGATTGCGTGGATATTTTCACCCGAAGATGGTCGCAAAATGGGGCTTCAAGGGATGATTAATCAGTTGATGGAAGAGTGTGATTTCCTAACTGAAATTGAAAACGAAATGGATAATCTTAAAATAGTAACTACAGACAAACCAGAAGTGCTCGCGAATTTAATAACATATGCTGAAAAAACATACAATCAAGAAGACAAGGCGGCAAAAAAGCTTATTGAAGAAGCGCGTACGATGTCTAAAAACACACCCGTGTTTGGAATTACTGGAACAGGTGGAGCAGGGAAAAGTTCACTTACGGATGAATTAATTCGTAGATTCTTACACGAACTTCCGGACAAAAAAGTTGCTATTTTATCGATTGACCCAACGAAACAAAAAACGGGCGGAGCACTTCTTGGGGACCGTATACGGATGAACTCAATATTTAACAAGCGTGTATTTATGCGTAGCTTGGCGACGAGGGGATCACGTTCGGAACTTTCTGGGGCGATCAATGACGTTCTCGACATTGTAAAAGTTGCGGGATACGATTTAATTGTTGTCGAAACGAGTGGAATTGGACAGGGAGATGCCGACATCGCCGACATTGCAGATGCTTCAATGTATGTCATGACGAGCGAATTTGGTGCCCCTACTCAACTTGAGAAAATTGATATGATTGACTATGCCGACCTTATCGCAATCAATAAATTCGAACGAAAAGGCTCGGAAGACGCACAGCGCCAAGTCCAAAAACAATATCAGCGTAGCCATCTAGCTTGGGATAAGAATTTAGATGATATGCCGGTTTACGGAACGATTGCAAGTCAGTTCAATGATAAAGGAACAAACACACTGTTTGCGGCAATTGTGAATGTTTTAAATGATAAATGTGGCCTTGATTGGGAAACATCGTATGATCAACTGGCAAAAACGCAAAAACAGAATGTAATTATTCCGGTTGAACGCCTTCATTATTTACGTGAAATTAGCGATGCTGTCCGTGGATATCATAAAAAGTCGGAAGTACAAGAAAACTTAGCTCGAAAACTATTCCAACTACAAGGTGCAATTGAAACAGTAAATGAAAAAGCGCCCAATGATGTACTCGTTAGTACACTTCAATCGTTAGCGGATAGTGTAAGTGAAGAGTTAACACCTGAGTCAAAACGCATTCTTGCAAACTGGGAAAGTTTAAAAGAATCTTACGCGGGCGACGAACTTGTCACAAAAGTACGGGACAAAGAAATACGTACAATTTTACGTACAGTCAGTCTTTCAGGGTTGAAAATCCCGAAGGTGTCGCTTCCAAATTTTAAAGACTATGGTGAAATTTTACGTTGGGTATATCGTGAAAACGTAGCTGGATCGTATCCGTATACAGCCGGTGTATTCCCATTCAAACGCGAAGGGGAAGATCCAAAACGTCAATTCGCGGGAGAAGGAACGCCTGAACGAACAAACCGTCGTTTTCACTATTTGTCAAAAGATGACGATGCGAAACGATTGTCGACTGCATTCGACTCTGTAACATTGTACGGAGAAGATCCACACGAACGCCCAGATATTTTTGGGAAAGTAGGGGAGTCGGGCGTTAGTATTTGTACACTAGAAGATATGAAAAAGCTTTACGATGGGTTCGATCTTTGTGCACCGGCAACTTCCGTCTCAATGACGATCAATGGGCCGGCGCCAATTATTTTAGCGATGTTCATGAATACTGCAATCGATCAACAAGTTCGATTGAAAGAAGAAGAGCTTGGACGTCCACTAACAGTGGAAGAATTCACTGCAGTGAAAAAAGGTACTATACAAGTTGTTCGTGGTACTGTGCAAGCAGACATTCTAAAAGAAGACCAAGGTCAAAACACATGTATTTTCTCGACAGAGTTTGCACTTCGTCTGATGGGCGATATTCAGCAGTTCTTTATCGATGAAAAAGTTCGAAATTATTATTCGGTGTCGATTTCTGGCTATCATATTGCAGAAGCGGGTGCAAACCCAATTTCACAACTGGCGTTTACGCTTGCGAATGGTTTCACATACGTTGAATATTATTTGAGCCGTGGCATGAATATCGATGATTTCGCACCGAACTTGTCTTTCTTCTTCTCCAACGGTCTTGATCCGGAATATACGGTTATCGGACGTGTGGCACGGCGAATTTGGGCAGTTGCGATGCGTGAAAAATACGGCGCAAACGAACGCAGTCAAAAGTTGAAATACCACGTCCAAACATCCGGACGAAGCTTGCATGCACAGGAAATCGATTTTAATGATATCCGGACTACGCTTCAAGCACTCATGGCGCTACAAGATAACTGTAACTCACTTCACACGAACGCTTACGATGAGGCCATTACAACACCGACAGAAGAGTCTGTTCGTCGTGCAATGGCGATTCAAATGATTATTACAAAAGAGCACGGACTTTCGAAAAACGAAAACCCGCTTCAAGGCGCATTCATCATTGATGAATTGACGGATCTTGTAGAAGAATCCGTACTTCAAGAATTTGATCGTTTGAATGACCGCGGGGGCGTCCTTGGTTCGATGGAGACACAGTATCAGCGCGGTAAAATTCAAGAAGAATCGATGTATTATGAGATGAAGAAACATACGGGCGAGCTACCGATTGTCGGCGTGAACACGTACTTGAATCCAAATCCACCATCTACTGAGGACATCGATAATATGGAAATTGCAAGAGCGACAAAAGAAGAAAAAGAATCACAAATAGTGAATTTGCGTGTATTCCAAAATAAGCATGCAAACGAAACCGAAGTCGCATTGAAGAAATTAAAAGAAGTGGCTGTTACAGGCGGTAATATTTTTGAAGAATTAATGGAAACCGTCAAAGTCGCAAGTTTAGGTCAAATAACAAATGCTCTTTACGAAGTCGGCGGACAGTATCGTCGTAATATGTAAGAAAATCCACAGTAAGCATATGCTTACTGTGGATTTTTCACATAGACTGTGCGAGGATAAAAGTAGGAACTCGGTCATAGAGTATACAAAACGCTATCGAAACAGAGAGAAAAATTGGAAAGAGGTGCTGTTGTGAAATTGTATCACCACATCTTAATCATTTCCACAATCGCTATCTTAACTTATTATCTTTACAGGGATGGCCTAGGCGTAATTCCGTTTCTCTTTGCTACAATTTATTTAGGCTTCATTTGCTTTAAAGAACTAAAACAATGGAAGAATGAGCGTTAACTAACGCATCCATTTACTTTACGTTCGAATTTATTAATGGTATAGTATTATGAATACATTAATGTATAATTGACCTTTATATGAAGAGACTGGATGTGTCTAGTCTCTATTTTTTATGAAGTTTATGCTTATATTCAGAGGAAGGACGTGCGTTTATTGAATATCCGTGAAATGACAAAAGAACAACTAGCGGAAGAATCGATGATTGACATCGCTTATGCTGTTTTGACTGAAAGAGGAAGAGGAGAACACTTGACGTTAAGGCAGCTAATGGATGAAGTCCGTAAGCTCAATGGTGTTACTGTAAAAGCAATGGCTGAAAACATGCAACAGTTTTATACAGATATGAACATTGACGGTCGTTTTCTTTCAATTGATGATATCCGTTGGGGTCTCCGCGAGTGGTATCCTGTTGATACGCTTGAAGAAGAAACGGCACCAGTCGTTAAAGTCCGTAAGAAACGCAAGAAAAAGAAAGACGTTGAAGATGATGAATTTGATGATATCGACGACGAAGACGACGAAGACGACGAAGAGGAAGAAGAGATAGTCGAAGGTTTCGATGAGATTGATATAGAAGAAGATGACGAAGAAGATGACGATGACGAGGAAGAAATCGTCGAAATCGAAGTCGATCTTTTGGATCCAGATGACGAACTTGAAGTGATTCCAGATGACGTAGATTTGGAAGATGACGAGGACGAAGAAGAAGAGGAAGAAGAAGAATAAATCCTTGACTTCAACGCAAGCGTAATATAAGATTTTACTGGGCTCCTGAAAAGGACACATGACTCAGTGTATATGCGCTCCACCTGCTAATTGGCAGGTCCGGGGCGCTTTTTTCTTTTTTTTTTGTGAATAAATCGAGCGGAGGAATTTGAAATGACAAAGTATATATTTGTAACAGGCGGGGTTGTCTCATCACTTGGTAAAGGAATTACGGCAGCTTCACTAGGGCGCTTGCTTAAAAATCGTGGACTTCAAGTAACCATTCAGAAGTTTGACCCGTACATTAACGTCGATCCTGGAACGATGAGTCCATACCAACATGGTGAAGTTTTTGTCACAGAAGATGGCGCAGAAACAGACCTCGACCTTGGTCATTACGAACGCTTCATTGATATTAAGCTAAACAAATATTCGAACGTAACAATGGGGAAAGTGTATTCATCCGTTCTTAAAAAAGAACGCCGCGGCGATTATAAAGGCGCAACGGTACAAGTAATTCCACATATTACGAATGAAATAAAAGAGCGCATTTTACGTTCTGGTAAAAAGTCGAATGCCGATGTTGTTATTACAGAAATTGGTGGAAGTGTTGGTGATATTGAATCATTGCCATATCTTGAAGCTATCCGTCAGATGAAAATGGACCTCGGTAAAAATGACGTCATGTTTATTCACTGTACGCTCATTCCATATTTAAGTGCGGCTGGCGAATTGAAAACAAAACCAACTCAGCATAGCGTTAAAGAACTAAGAGGACTTGGAATTCAACCAAACATAATTGTTGTTCGCAGCGAATATTCGGTTCCACAAGATATGAAAGATAAAATTGCACTGTTTTGTAACATAAAAGCAGAAGAAGTAATCGAAGCATTGGATGCTGAAACATTGTATGAAGTGCCGCTTTCATTGCGAGATCAGAATATGGACCAAATTGTTGTAGATTTCCTTGACCTTAAAACGGATGAGCCAGATATGACCGAGTTAAAAGAACTTGTACAACTTGTCAAATCTCTTTCTAAAAAGGTTCGTATTGGCCTTGTCGGAAAATACGTTGAACTTCAAGATGCTTATATTTCTGTAGTTGAAGCACTTTATCACGCAGGATACGGCTATGACACGGAAATCGAAGTGAAGTGGATTGATTCGGAAGAAGTGACTGTAGACAACGTTTCTGAATTATTAGGTGATATTGATGGTGTCGTTGTTCCTGGTGGATTCGGAGACCGAGGAATTAATGGTAAAGTGGAAGCAATCACATATGCACGCGAACACAAACTACCGTTCCTAGGGATTTCACTTGGCATGCAATTGGCAACTGTTGAATACGCGCGAAATGTTCTTGGACTTGTTGATGCGGATTCGACTGAATTTAATGCAGAAACAACAAATCCAATTATCGATTTATCACCCGAACAGAAAGATATAGATAGTCTTGGCGGAACGATGCGCCTTGGTCTATATCCTTGTAAATTAAAACAAGGAACAAAATCAGCTGAAGCGTACGGCGAAGAACTTGTTTACGAACGTCATCGCCATCGGTACGAATTTAACAATGCATATCGTGAGCCTTTGGAAAAGGGCGGTATGGTCTTTTCGGGTATGAGTCTTGATGATCAGCTTATTGAAATGATTGAACTTAGCGATCATCCATTCTTTATCGGTTGCCAGTTCCATCCGGAATTTGCATCACGCCCGACGCGTCCACAACCGTTATTCCGTGAATTTGTTGGCGCTGCACTAGCTAAGAAAGAAAAATAAACAATAAATAAAAACGGTACTAAAACGGAAAACCCATTTTAGTGCCGTTTCTTTCGTTTGATCTATTATATATGCTAAAATAAAAACTCTATGTGAATTTCATCGAAGGCATCCCTTAGCACAAAGAATTTTCAATGGAATTCCTTATTTCAACCTTATTCGTCTTCGTCGGACAGCATTTCGTCATAGGCTACTTTTACTGCTTCGTATATAAATAGAGCAGCGAATGCATGCGGTTGAACGATGCGTTCGCCGCTATCACTTGGTAGAAGTCCACGTGTGAGTCCAGTAGAAATATACGTATATGCAAGATTTGCAAGCTCATTCGTCTCGTCGGGTTTACCCGAAGCAATTGCCGCAAATGGAATGAACTGATTAGCTAGACGATTAGCCAATTTGAGTGCGTCATCATCCGTTTCCGTTCGAGTTAAAATCCAGACACGGTCTGCTTTAGTTAAATTCATCCCTTCTTTATAACGAATGATTCCTAAAAACGGCTCCGCACTATATTGCGCGGCTGTAGGAATGACATCCATTTCACCGAAGCCCGCGATAATTATCCGACCTTCACCAAGCGTAGCTTGCGCAAGAAGTCGTGCTGTTTCTTCAATGGCTTCTTCGCCGTTGGAAGAGATGCGTTGTAGTAAGCCACTAACTTGCGTTGTTAACATTTTCACGATTACCACCTCCACCTCATTATAAGAAGAGAATTGATGGAAAGCAAAAAGCTGCTCTTTTTCATTCGTGAAAAAGAGGTTAATTTAAATATTTGTAGAATACCTAATGTATGATTACATAATCGGAATATTCCATTATTGTCGAGGGGAGAAGGTGGAATGTGAAAAACTTATTAATTGTTGATGATCAGGCAGGTATCCGGCTTCTTCTTGAGGAGATATTCAGAAAAGAAGGATATAAAATCCGGCTCGCCTCGAATGGGTTGAAAGCGCTTCAAGAAGTCGAAAATGAGCTTCCCGATTGTATTCTTATGGATTTGAATATGCCGGGTATTGATGGCATCGAAGTGTTGAAAAGGCTCAAAGCTAGTTGGTCTGGTATTCCAGTAGTGATGATGACTGCTTATGGAGAAACTGAATTGATTGACGAGGCGTTGGATTTAGGGGCGCAAAAGTTTTTCACCAAGCCGTTTGATATTTATAAAGTACGTGACGCGATCAATGAAATCCTAGTGAACTAGCGTGGCAGACAGTGGTAAACACTGTCTGTTTTTGGTATGATTATAAAGGTATATAATTTAGTATGGAATTCTTTTTTAAACTTAAAGGAGGAACTTATATGGCACTTGTTTCCATGAAAGAAATGATGATTAAAGGGAAAAATGAAGGATATGCGATTGGTCAATATAATATAAATAATCTTGAATATGCACAGGCGATTTTGCAAGCGGCTGAAGAAGAACAATCACCGGTTATTTTAGGTGTATCAGAAGGCGCGGCTCGTTATATGGGTGGCTTTACGACTGTAGTCAATATGGTAAAAGGTTTGATGCACGACTATCAAACTACTGTACCTGTTGCGATTCATCTTGACCACGGATCGAGTTTAGAAAAATGTGTTGAGGCAATTGAAGCAGGATTTACATCCGTAATGATCGATGCTTCAACGAAACCACTTGCTGAAAATATCGAAATTACGAAATCTGTAGTCGAATATGCTCATGCAAGAGGTGTATCTGTAGAAGCTGAACTCGGAGTTGTTGGCGGTCAAGAAGACGATGTAATTGCTGACGGTGTCATCTATGCGGATCCAGCAGAATGCAAAGAGCTTGTAGAGAAAACTGGAATTGATTGCTTAGCACCGGCGCTTGGATCCGTTCATGGACCTTATAAAGGAGAACCGAATCTTGGTTTTGAAGAGATGGAAATCATTTCAAGCCAATCTGATTTGCCGCTCGTTTTACATGGAGGTACTGGCATTCCAACGAAAGATATCCAGCGTTCAATTTCGCTTGGTACTTCAAAGATTAACGTCAACACGGAAAACCAAATTACAGGAACACAAGCCGTTCGCGATGCACTACAAGCGGATCCAGAAGTTTATGATCCACGAAAATATTTAACGCCAATGCGCGAGACAATCAAAAAAACAGTCATTGGTAAAATGCGTGAATTTGGCAGTTCACAAAAAGCGTAACAATTTTTCAGGATAAGGATATTGTATTTTTTTAACCATAAGAGGGGGATTTATTCATGAAATTTTTTATAGATACAGCAAACTTTGAAGAAATAAAAGAAGCGCATAGCTGGGGTATTTTGTCAGGCGTTACGACAAATCCTTCTCTTGTTGCAAAAGAAGATGTACCGTTTCATGAAAGAGTACGAGAAATATCTGAACTTGTTGGCGGATCTGTCAGTGCAGAAGTCATAGCATTGGATGCAGAGGGTATGCTAAAAGAAGGACGCGAACTTGCGAAAATTGCACCGAATATTACAGTGAAATTGCCGATGACGCCTGAAGGTTTGAAAGCATGTTCAGTGTTCCGTGACGAAGGCATTAAAACGAACGTGACGCTTATTTTTAGTGCAAACCAGGCATTGCTTGCAGCACGTGCAGGAGCAACATATGTGTCACCTTTCCTAGGCAGACTTGATGACATTGGTCAAGACGGTATGTCGTTGATTGGAACAATCGCAGATATCTTTACAATTCATGATATTAAGTCGGAAATTATTGCTGCATCGATCCGTAGCCCACAACATATTACTGAAGCTGCACTTCAAGGCGCTCATATTTCAACTGTCCCGTTCAATATACTGAAACAATTATTTAACCATCCGTTAACGGATAAAGGAATCGAAGGGTTCCTTGCAGATTGGGAAGCAAGAAAGAACAAGTGACGTACCGAAGGAGAGCAAAATGGACGTTTATAAAATAACTGGCGGCAAACGCCTAGAAGGTACGATTAAAGTAAGTGGGGCGAAAAATAGCGCAGTAGCCCTTATCCCTGCATCGATTTTGGCAGATTCAATAGTTACAATCGAAGGACTTCCAGAAATATCAGATGTGTTAACACTACAAGCGCTTCTTGAAGATATAGGTGGAAAAGTAAACGTCGATGGTGGAACGATGACAATCGATCCTACTGAAATGATTTCGATGCCTCTTCCAAACGGTAACGTGAAGAAGTTGCGCGCTTCCTATTATTTGATGGGTGCAATGCTTGGTCGGTTTAAACATGCGGTCATTGGATTACCTGGTGGTTGCCATCTTGGACCACGACCAATCGACCAACATATTAAAGGATTTGAAGCACTTGGTGCAAAAGTAACAAACGAACACGGTGCAATCTATTTACGCGCAGAAGAATTACGTGGCGCGAAGATTTATTTGGATGTTAGTAGCGTAGGCGCAACGATTAACATTATGCTTGCTGCTGTTTTAGCTAAAGGACGTACAACAATCGAAAATGCGGCGAAAGAACCTGAGATCATTGATGTGGCAACATTATTATCCAATATGGGCGCAAACATTAAAGGTGCTGGAACGAATATTATTCGAATCGAAGGTGTAGAAAAATTACACGGTACGAAACATACAATCATTCCTGACCGAATCGAAGCGGGAACGTTCATGATTATGGCTGCAGCTATTGGTGATGGCGTTACGATAGATAATGTCATTCCATTCCATGTTGAAGCGTTAACAGCAAAGCTTCGTGAAATGGGTGTCAATGTCGTTGAAGAGGACGAACGGATATTTATTCCGAAGACAACTAATTTACAGGCAGTCGACGTGAAGACGCTTGTCTATCCAGGTTTTCCAACGGATCTTCAACAACCATTTTCTGTTCTTTTAACACAGGCACATGGCTCGTCAATTATTACAGATACTGTGTACTCGGCAAGATTCAAGCAAATTGATGAAGTGAAGCGGATGAACGCAAATGGTCGCGTTGAAGGACGTTCAGCTATTATGGCCGGACCAACACCTCTTCAAGCAGCGACTGTTCGAGCATCGGATCTTCGTGCCGGGGCTGCGCTTGTACTAGCGGGTCTTATCGCTGACGGTGAAACTGAAGTTCAAGAAATTCATCATATTGAGCGTGGATATAGCTCATTGATAGACAAACTTCGGGGGCTTGGAGCAGAGATTCAAAAAGTAGAAGCCGCCGAAAAAGTAGTTGTTCCAGAATAACGGTGAAAAAGAAATAATCGATATGATATAATAGTTACAGTGGCGAAACTTACGGATATTACCGTAAAACAGGGGGAACAAAAATGGAACGCAGTTTATCTATGGAATTAGTACGTGTTACGGAAGCGGCGGCAGTATCATCTTCACGTTGGATGGGGCGCGGATTGAAAAATGAAGCAGACGATGCAGCAACTGAAGCGATGAGAATGGTATTTGATACGATTCCAATGCAAGGTGTAGTTGTTATCGGAGAAGGCGAGATGGACGAAGCACCGATGCTTTATATCGGTGAAGAGCTCGGAACTGGAGAAGGTCCTGAAGTTGACGTAGCCGTTGACCCACTTGAAGGTACGAATATTGTTGCAGCGGGCGGTTGGAATGCACTTTCGGTTCTTGCCATCGCGGACAAAGGAAATCTCCTCAATGCACCCGATATGTATATGGACAAAATTGCCGTTGGTCCAGAAGGTGTCGGCAAAGTGGACATTGACGCATCGGTAACAGATAATTTACATGCAATTGCTAAAGCAAAAAACAAAGATATCGGTGATGTTGTTGCGACGGTTCTAAACAGAGAACGTCATACCAATATTATCGAAGAAATTCGCGCAGCAGGTGCACGCATCAAACTTATAAATGACGGCGATGTTGCCGCTGCTATCAACACAGCATTCGATGAAACTGGCGTCGACATATTATTCGGACTTGGTGGCGCTCCGGAAGGTGTTATCGCTGCGGTTGCACTGAAATGTCTTGGCGGTGAAATTCAAGGACGACTTGTACCTTCGAATGATGAAGAACTAGCGCGTTGTAATCGAATGGGCCTTGACGTAAACAAAGTCCTTTATATGGATGACCTTGTAAAAGGCGACGACGCAATATTTGCTGCTACAGGTGTAACAGACGGAGAACTACTTCGCGGTGTACAATTTAAAGGTGGATACAGCGAAACGCACTCAGTCGTTATGCGTTCCAAATCAGGTACTGTACGATTCGTTGAAGGACGTCACAGTATGAAGAAAAAACCGAATCTTATTATGGAAGATTGACCTCTTATTTGCCTGGCCTACGTGCCGGGCATCTTCGTTTATTAGAAAGATTGTTCTCCATATATGAACAACCCCAACTATCCAAACCAATTAACTAAAAGAGTGGTGCAAAAAAATGACAACAACATTAACGATGTCTGCATTAGAAAATATGACATTAAAAGAATTGTATGCCCTTGCAAAACAATATAAAATTTCATATTATAGTAAATTGACAAAAAGAGAACTCATTTTTGCGATTCTAAAAACAAGAGCCGAACAAGAAGGTTATTTTTTCATGGAAGGTATTTTGGAAATTATACAGTCGGAAGGCTACGGTTTTCTACGACCTATCAATTACTCTTCTAGTTCGGAAGATATATATATATCCGCCTCACAAATCCGCCGCTTTGATCTTCGCAATGGAGATAAAGTAACGGGTAAGGTCCGACCACCAAAAGAGTCCGAACGTTATTATGGATTGCTACAAGTCGAAGCTGTAAATGGTGAAGACCCCGAAGAAGCAAGGGAACGAGTGCATTTTCCAGCGTTGACACCACTTTATCCGGACCGTCATATCAAACTCGAAACGTCCCCGGAAAAATTGTCAACGCGGATTATGGATCTTGTAGCTCCCGTTGGTTTTGGTCAACGTGGGTTAATTGTTGCACCGCCAAAAGCGGGAAAAACGCTACTGTTAAAAGAAATTGCAAATTCAATTACAACAAATCATCCCGAAGCGGAACTTATCGTTCTTCTTATCGATGAACGTCCCGAAGAAGTAACAGATATTGAACGGTCTGTTAAGGCTGACGTCGTTAGCTCAACGTTCGATGAACTTCCGGAAAACCATGTCAAGGTTGCTGAACTTGTACTTGAGCGTGCGATGAGACTTGTCGAACATAAACGCGATGTAATTATCCTGATGGACTCAATCACTCGTTTGGCGCGTGCGTATAACCTTGTGATTCCACCAAGTGGACGAACACTTTCAGGTGGTATTGACCCAGCAGCATTCCATCGTCCTAAACGTTTCTTTGGTGCGGCACGTAACTTAGAAGAAGGCGGAAGTCTTACAATTCTCGCCACTGCACTAATCGATACAGGTTCAAGAATGGATGAAGTCATTTATGAAGAATTTAAAGGTACTGGAAACTTAGAGCTTCATTTGGATCGAAACTTGGCCGAACGTCGAATTTTCCCAGCGCTCGATATTCGTCGTTCAGGTACGCGAAAAGAAGAACTTCTTGTTCCAAAAGATCAGCTTGAAAAGTTGTGGGCAATCCGGAAAACATTTTCGGGTGCACCAGACTTCGCGGAGCGTTTCTTAAAGAAATTAGGTCAAACAAAAACGAACGAAGAGTTTTTCGGAAAACTCGATAATGAAATGAAAACCCAACGCAACGGAAAAGGGCTTATATAAGAAAAAACGGTTTTGACTCTGTAGAGAGTTGAAACCGTTTTTTTTTCTTGGTAGAGCTGACAATCCCGGCAAAAGAGTGGAGAATCCTTGGAAAAGAGCTGACATTCTGTGCGAAAGGGTGGACATCTGGAAAAAGCGCTGACAATCCGGGCAAAAGAGTGGAGAATCCTTGGAAAAGAGCTGACATTCCGTGCGAAAGGGTGGACATCTGGAAAAAGCGCTGATAATCCGGGTGAAAGAGTGGAGAATCCTTGGAAAAGAGCTGACATTCTGTGCGAAAGGGTGGACATCTGGAAAAAGGGCTGACAATCCGGGTGAAAGAGTGGAGAATCCTTGGAAAAGAGCTGACATTCTGTGCGAAAGGGTGGACATCTGGAAAAAGAGCTGACATTCCGTGCGAAAGAGTGGACAACCGGAAAAAGGGCTGACAATCCTGAACGCGAGGTGGATATGTATGCCACACGAATAACAAATAAAAAAGTTGCGTCTCTATAATTAATTTGTTATAATATTTTAGGTATCAACAATTCGATTTGCTGCATATTCGGCTGACGTAACGGGCCGTGTAAGGCATCAGTCTTAAATAAAATTCTGTTCCGGATGGTTCAGGGCGAAAGGAGAAAGACCGATGAAAGCAGGAATACACCCAAATTACAAAGTAGCAAAAGTTACTTGTTCATGTGGAAACGCATTTGAAACAGGTTCT
Source organism: Sporosarcina sp. G11-34 (assembly GCF_026931025.1). NCBI lineage: Bacteria > Bacillati > Bacillota > Bacilli > Caryophanales > Caryophanaceae > Sporosarcina > Sporosarcina sp. G11-34. Next base: position 257,521 of record NZ_JAHNZW010000002.1, read on the forward strand.
GTTAGAGAAGACATTCGTATTGAAGTTTGTTCGGAATGTCACCCGTTCTACACTGGGCGCCAGAAATTCGCTCAAGCAGACGGCCGTATCGACCGTTTCAACAAGAAATATGGCCTCAAAGAAGAAGGCCGCGACGAAGAATAAGATTTTTACAATACCCGTCAGGTGCACAAAGCGCCGGGCGGGTATTTTTTATTGGTCACATATTACACACTTTTTACCGGGAAATAGGCATTATTTTAGGTGTAGTTTCGGGTATGATATATATTCAGATATAAAAATTAGAAAGTCCAAATAGAGTAATCGAATGGAAGGGGAATTGTTATGTACGTAACAATGCAAGGTGGTTGGATTGAGGTCGTTTGCGGCAGCATGTTTTCAGGGAAATCAGAGGAACTCATCCGGCGCGTGCGAAGATCCCAGTTTGCCAAGCAAAAAATTGTTGTCTTCAAACCAGAAATTGACAATCGATATAGTGATGAAGCAGTTGTGAGCCATAACGGAACGACAGTTATTGCAAACCCGGTCACGAAATCTTCGCATATAGAAGAATTTGTTACGGATGAATATGACGTCATCGCGATTGACGAGGCACAATTTTTTGACGAAGGAATAGTTGATACGGTCATGGCTCTTGCAGACCGCGGATTTCGTGTCATCGTTGCGGGATTAGACCAAGACTTTCGCGGGAAACCATTCGGACCGATGCCACGTCTGCTCGCGGTTGCTGAACACATTACAAAATTACAAGCAGTTTGCACGGTATGTGGTTCACCAGCGAGCCGGACGCAACGTCTTATCAATGGGACACCTGCCGGAGAAGATGATCCTGTCATCCTCGTCGGAGCATCCGAAGCGTACGAAGCAAGATGCCGCGCGCATCACGAAGTACCTAAAGGAATCTCGGCAATACACGCAAATATAAAATGAAATCCCGTCCGGGTAGCCGGGCGGGTTTTGAGTTTTCATCGTCAAAATTGTATTTGGTTAACTAATTACCGTACAATAAGTATAGATTAAAGTCTTGGAATGAGGTGTACATTATGTTTGAACGTCTTCAAGTAGTAGAAGATCGATATGATCATTTAAATGAATTGCTAAGCGATCCCGATGTCGTTAGTGATATAACAAAACTGCGTGATTATTCGAAAGAGCAATCCGGATTGCAAGATACGGTTGATGCGTATCGTGAATATAAAAATGTACTAGCGGAGCATGAAAGTGCAAAAAGTTTATATGAAGAACCGCTCGATGACGACATGAAAGAACTTGTGAAACTAGAAATATCGGAGCTGAATGGAAAAATTGAAGCGCTAGAAGCACAACTAACTCTTCTTTTAATCCCGAAAGATCCGAATGATGAACGCAACGTTATTATGGAGATTCGTGGTGCGGTTGGCGGCGATGAAGCTGCACTTTTCGCGGGCAGTTTGTTTCGCATGTACAGCCGTTTTGCGGAGATGAATAATTGGAAAGTTGAAGTATTGGATTCCTCTCCAACTGAACTCGGTGGGTACAAAGAAATTATTTGTCTTATTAATGGAAAAGGTGCCTATTCAAAATTAAAATACGAAAATGGTGCACACCGTGTACAACGTGTTCCAGAAACAGAATCCAGCGGAAGAACACATACGTCGACAGCTACGGTTGCGGTCTTGCCGGAAACAGAAGATGTTGATATTGAAATTCATGAAAAAGATATTCGGACGGATACGTTTGCCTCTTCAGGTCCAGGTGGGCAATCCGTTAACACGACGATGTCGGCTGTAAGGCTTTTCCATATTCCAACAGGGATAACGGTTTCGTGTCAAGATGAAAAATCACAAATCAAAAATAAAGAAAAAGCTATGAAAGTATTACGTGCGCGTATTTATGATAAATTCACTCGTGAAGCACAAGCCGAATATGATGAAAAGCGAAAATCAGCAGTTGGGACGGGCGACCGTTCTGAACGAATTCGTACGTATCACTTTCCACAAAACCGTGTGACGGATCATCGGATTGGCTTATCCATTCAAAAACTCGACCAAATTATTGAAGGAAAACTCGATGAAATTATCGACGCACTTATTATTGAAGAGCAAGCAGTGCGTCTCGAAAGTTTGGATACCAATGACTGAACCCATATATATTGCACTAAATAAAGCAGCTTCTTTATTGAATGAAAAAGGACTTGATACAGGGGCGGCCCGTATTTTAATGGAATTTATAACGGAGAAAACGAGCGCTTCTTTATTGGCGGACATTCGGGAAGAGCTGACAAAAGAACAACAAACAAAGTTTTGGAGCAAAGTGGAAGAAGTACTTGCGGGAAGGCCTGTGCAATATGTGACTGGTGTTGAAAGTTTTTACGGACGATTATTTGAAGTGAATGAACACGTTCTAATTCCGCGTCCAGAAACAGAAGAGCTCATATACGGGGCAATTGAACGTTGTGAAGCATTGTTTCCAAACGAAAGCTTGAAATTTGCTGATATTGGGACCGGAAGTGGAGCCATTGCGATTACGTTTAAAAAAGAATGTCCGGAAGCCGATGTAACTGCGACAGATATTAGTACAGAAGCACTTAGTGTAGCAAAGCGTAATGCTGAATTACTCGGTGTGGATATCGAATTTTTAGAAGGAGACATGGCCGTACCGCTCAGTGAAGAGAAGTGGGATGTCATCTTATCAAATCCTCCGTATATTGCACACGAAGAAGCGATTGAAATGTCCGATACGGTCTTATCGCACGAACCGCATAGCGCGTTATTTGCGGAAGAAGACGGCCTTTACTTTTACCGTAAGTTGGCGGAAAGTCTTCCTCCACTCATGAAGAAGCCCGCGCTTATTGGCGTTGAAATTGGCCATATGCAAGGCTCAGCCGTGCATAAGTTATTCGCAGATGCCTTTCCTACCGCGATTGTCGAAACGATACAAGATATAAACGGTAAAGATAGAATAATATTTTGTAAGATTAGTGAATAAATAACCTTCTACAGGGTAATGATTCGTAGTAGGGGGGATGGACATGTTACAAGATTACGAGATTAAACGAACTAAAACTAAATTTGAAAAAACAATCCTATATATTGAACTACTGCTAGTGTTGATTATTATTCAATCTGCCTTATCGTTATTCAATGTAGAAGCGGTCGATGAAGAAGCGATTCGGTTTCGTCTTTTAGCGAATTCAAATGCGCCAGTAGATCAGCAAATAAAAAAAGAAATCCAACAAGAAATTGAGCCGTTAATAGAAGGGGCAGTTGCTACTTCAAAATCGTACAAAGAACTTGAAACGAATTTGGAAGCCCTAGAAGGAACGATTATTGAAATAGCACGTGTCCATTCAAACGGTGAAAAAGTAACACTTGTACGTAAAGGTGCATTATTTCCACCGAAAAGATCCGGTCTAGTGATTCATCCGCAGTCCGCTTATGACGCTTATATTTTAACAATCGGCAGTGGGCGCGGGGATAACTGGTGGTGTGCACTGTTTCCGAAAATTTGTTTTCCTGACGAAGAAACAGTGGAAGAAGAACCGGAACAAGAGTTGGAAGAGGAAAAAGTTACGTTCTTCGTGTGGGAGTGGATAAAAGATATATTTGCTTGAAGTTATCAACGAACGTTGTGGATAACGAAGCGTGAATATGTGTAGAAAGGGTTTGTTAGCTTGGAAACGAAAGTAGTTTCAGTGGATAACGCTGTGGATACAAAAGGAAGTTATGAACGAGCCGTGGATATATTAAGGAGTGGCGGCGTTGTCGCTTTTCCTACAGAAACGGTTTATGGATTAGGTGCGATTGCGACAAATGAGCAAGCAGTGCAAAAAATATTTGAAGCAAAAGGAAGACCGTCTGACAATCCCTTAATCGTACATATCGGAAATAAAGAAGATGTAAAAAAATATGCTGTTGGTATTACAGCCGATGCAGAAAAGTTAATGGAAGAATTTTGGCCAGGGCCTCTTACACTTGTTTTCAATAAAATTCCGGGTATTGTTGCACCGAATGTCACACCTGGAGTTGAAACAGTCGGTATTCGTATGCCGAATCACCCAGTTGCACTTTGTTTACTTCGTGAACTTGGGCAACCTCTCGCCGCACCGAGTGCAAATCGAAGCGGCAAACCGAGCCCCACGGAAGCAACTCATGTCTATGAAGATTTGAGCGGGTTAATCCCTTTAATATTAGACGGGGGACAGACGGGTGTTGGGGTAGAGTCGACGGTTCTTGATATGACGATAGTGCCGCCTGTTATTTTAAGGCCGGGTGGGGCTACGCAAGAAATGATTGAAGCAGTTATTGGACCGGTTGAAACTGCTGCTAATGATACGGCGAGTGAGGCACCGCGTTCTCCAGGCATGAAGTATTTACACTATGCGCCTGAAGCACCGTTATTTGTTATTAGCCAAGATGAAGAGGAAATCCGAATCGCGGTAGATACGCTTCAAAACGAAGGAAAGAAAGTCGCTGTAATTGGACCGGATGAATTCAACGTTTCGAATGCAGATTGGTATTTCGCAGTTGGGCCAATCTATGACAATGAAGCGATGGCGACGAACCTATATCGTGCGATTCGTAAATGTGATTTTACAAGTGCAGATATAATTCTTGCGGTCGAAACAGACTTAAATGGATACGGCGTCGCCGTTATGAACCGCTTAACAAAAGCATCAGAAGGAAAACGATATAGTAACTAAATAGAAGACGTATGACCTTTCCGAACTGCGCATAGGATGAAAGATGCGAGAGTCGGGAGGTTTTTTTGTTGACGGAATTATTTTTTGCGGGAATTACTTCACTTGACGTTGTCGCTGTATATGCATTCCTTCATGTGAAAAAAGGGAAGTTTAAGCTGGCACTTTGGACATCTTTTCTTAATATGGCATTCCCTTTTCTAGGATTTGTTACTGGCGAATGGTCCACGCATTATTTCTCGGGCTGGACTACGCTGCTATCGGGGGTTTTACTTAGTTTAATAGGTATACATATGTTGTTACAAGGAGAAGACGAAGAAAAACAAAGACACGGCGTAAATCCTATGTTTATCGCACTTGCGGTTAGTGTCGATACCTTTTCAGTCAGCGTTTCTTTTGGTATGCTTCAGATGAATAAAACAATTTTCATTTTGGCTTCGGGGTTCATTACACTTGTATTATCGTATTTAACTCTTAGATTTAAAGCACAACTAGGTGTAAAAAACGGTAAATGGCTACGACGAATCGCTGGAACAGTTCTTCTTGTGATGGGGATTCTTTCCTGTTTGCGTTGAAATAGCTATATATGCTGAAATAACCCCCCTTTTGCTAAACTTAAATATAATCAAAAGTAGGTGATCACTTGAATGTGTATATTATTTGTACAGGAAATACATGTAGAAGCCCAATGGCAGAAGCGATTTTGCGCTCGAAAGTAAATGATAAAATAGCCGTTCGTTCTGCGGGAATCCACGCGCAAAATGGAACGCCTATTGCTCCGCATGCAAAGAAATTAATAGAAGAAGCCGGGATGCCATATACCCCCTTTTCACGAGCTCTTTCATTGGAAGATATCGAATGGGCAGATGTCATTTTAACAATGACGACATCTCACAAACAAGCACTTCTTTATTCATTCCCAAAGGCAGAAGGGAAGACATTCACGCTAAAAGGTTTTGTAAATCCAGATACCTTTGAGGACGTGCATGATCCATATGGAGGGGACCTCGAAACATACCGCTATACATTTGCTGAACTTAGTTCGGTGATTGAATCTATTAAAGAAAAGCTATATAAATAAGCTGAAATACGGATTCACACTAATTCCAGAAAAAGAGCTGACATTCCGTCCACTAAAGTGGAGATTAATCGTAAAAGGGCTGACATTCCAAGCAAAAGAGTGGAGAATCCTCGCAGTGGGACTAACCCCGCAAAAGGTTGACAAACTCATCATCCCAACAACAAATAACTATTCAGCCTTGGAAATTGCGCAAGGCTGTGTTTTTTTGTTTGAAAGATGATAGAATGAGTTGTGAGTAAATTAAGAAAAGAGGGTTACGATGAAAATCGCAATTACTTCAGATCATGGTGGGAATAATCTTCGCCATGAAATCATTAAGCTGTTAACGGAACTCGGCGTCGAATACGACGATCTTGGACCTTCGACAGATGAGTCCGTTGATTACTCTGATTATGCAACACCTGTTGCAAATGGAGTGGCATCGGGGAAATACGACCGTGGCATTCTTATTTGTGGGACAGGCATCGGTATGTCCATCGCGGCGAACAAAGTAAAAGGAATTCGCTGTGCACTCGTCCATGACGTTTTTAGTGCGAAAGCAACTCGTGAACATAACAACACGAACGTACTTGCAATGGGCGAACGAGTTATTGGACCGGGCCTTGCAAGAGAAATCGTCAAGACATGGTTAAACACTTCTTTTGAAGGTGGTCGTCATGAGCGACGCGTGAACAAATTAATGGAGCTTGAGAACTAATTTTATGGGAGGGATATCGTGGATGCTTTGAAATTATGGAAGCTTCAGCTTGAACAATTGCTTTCTGAAATGGAAGAACAGCTAACTTTTACGCCGGGTGGTTTTTTTGTCGTGGGGTGCTCTACTTCCGAAGTAGCGGGTCAGCAAATTGGAACAGCGGGGGCGTTTGAAATCGGAGAAGCATTTTATGAGCCACTACTCCAGTTTGCTGAAAAGCATAAATTGTTCCTCGCTTTCCAAGGGTGCGAACATATTAACCGCGCGTTAACAATCGAAAGACAAGCTTCAAAAAAATATAATCTTGAGCCTGTCTCAGTTATACCAGTAGTTCATGCAGGCGGATCCATGTCTGCATGTGCTTATACACTGATGAAGGACCCTGTTGTTGTCGAACAATTACAGGCAGTTGCGGGGATTGATATTGGGCAAACGCTAATCGGTATGCATTTAAAATCGGTAGCTGTTCCTATACGAACGTCTATTAAGAAAATCGGCGAGGCAATTGTCACAACCGCAACAACACGCCCGAAAATGATTGGCGGGGAAAGAGCAATCTACACAGTTAACCAATAAAAAGATAAAAGGGGAAATGCCAAATGGAAATCGCAAAAGTGAAAGAACAAGACACATTAGTATACGACGCAATTATGGCGGAGAAAAAACGTCAACAAGCAAACATTGAACTAATCGCTTCAGAAAACTTCGTATCAGAAGCAGTTATGGAAGCACAAGGAACAGTACTTACGAACAAATATGCAGAAGGATACCCGGGCAGACGCTACTACGGCGGTTGTGAACATGTGGATATCGTTGAAGATGCTGCACGTGATCGCCTGAAAGAAATTTTCGGCGCAGAATATGCAAACGTTCAACCACACTCAGGTGCACAAGCGAATATGGCAGTATACTTCACAGTGCTAGAGCCAGGCGATACAGTGCTTGGTATGAACCTTTCACACGGTGGTCACTTAACACACGGTAGCCCAGTAAACTTCTCTGGAAAACTATACAACTTCGTTGAATACGGCGTTGACAAAGAAAACGAGCGACTTGACTACGAAGACGTACGTGCAAAAGCACTTGAACATAAACCGAAAATGATCGTAGCAGGCGCAAGCGCATATTCACGTGAAATTGACTTTGCTAAATTCCGTGAAATTGCAGACGAAGTCGGCGCATACTTGTTTGTTGATATGGCGCATATTGCAGGTCTAGTTGCGGCTGGAGAGCACTCAAACCCAGTTCCACATGCACATTTCGTTACTTCAACAACACATAAAACATTACGCGGTCCACGCGGTGGATTCATTCTTGCTAAAGAGGAATTCGGTCGTAAGCTTAACTCATCTGTATTCCCGGGCGTTCAAGGTGGCCCATTAATGCACGTAATCGCTGCAAAAGCGGTTGCATTTAAAGAAGCGCAACAGCCTGAATTCAAAACGTATATTCAGCAAGTGAAGAAAAACGCAAAAGTACTTGGTGAAGAACTTGTTGCGGCTGGAATCGATATCGTCTCCGGTGGAACAGACAATCACTTATTGCTTCTAAACCTTCGTTCACTTGGAATTACTGGGAAAGTTGCAGAACACGCACTTGATGAAGTCGGTATTACTGCAAATAAAAACACAATTCCATATGACACAGAAAGTCCATTTGTCACTTCAGGTATCCGTATCGGTACACCTGCAGTTACGTCACGCGGTTTCAAAGAAGAAGAAATGAAAGAAATTGCGGCAGTTATGGCATTAGTTCTTAAAAACCCAGAAGACGAACAAACGAAAAAAGAAGCGCTAGAACGTGTTACTGCACTAACAGATCGCTTCCCACTTTACGCATAAGAGAACACTGAAAAAGCCGCTTTCTATAATTAGAAAGCGGCTTTTTTGACGGTTTTAAGTAAGTGTTGAACGGTGTTGAAAAGTCGGTGTAACGTCTTGCGTGCCAGAATGGAACCATCTCTGCTATACTAGACAAGATATTCCTAAAAGGAGCGAATTTAAATGGCTAAAGTACATGTTTTTGATCACCCACTTATTCAGCACAAACTTACTTATATACGTGATATTCACACGGGGACAAAGGAGTTCCGCGAACTTGTTGACGAAGTTGCAACGCTTATGGCTTATGAAATTACACGTGGATTACCTCTAATGGACAAAGAGATAGAAACACCGGTTCAAAAAACGAGCTCAAAAGTATTAGCAGGTAAGAAAATAGGAATTGTTCCTATTTTACGTGCAGGTATTGGTATGGTTGAAGGGGTCTTGAATTTAATCCCGGCAGCCAAGGTTGGTCATATTGGACTTTATCGTGATCCGAAGACATTGTTGCCCGTTGAATACTATATAAAACTTCCATCTGACGTGCCTGAACGTGATTTCATTGTCGTAGATCCAATGCTTGCAACGGGTGGGTCTGCAATTGAAGCAGTAAACTCTTTGAAAAAGCGCGGCGCGAAAAGCATTAAATTTATGTGTTTAATTGCGGCTCCAGAAGGTGTGGAAGCATTCACTGAAGCACATCCTGATGTAGATGTATACATTGCAGCAATCGACGAAAAGCTTGATGAAAAAGGATATATTGTTCCTGGACTTGGCGACGCAGGCGACCGACTTTTCGGAACAAAATAACATGGAAGGCGTGAAGTACTTGAAACGCAAATGGAAAGTAATGACGATTTTTGGTACACGTCCGGAAGCTATTAAAATGGCCCCACTTGTACTCGAACTTCAAAAACATACAGAAGATATCGAATCAATAGTAACGGTCACAGCACAACACCGTGAAATGCTTGACCAAGTATTATCCACATTTAGCATAACTCCAAATTACGACTTGAATATAATGAAAGACCGTCAAACGCTTATTGATGTGGCGACACTTGGGCTTGAGGGACTTGATAAAATTATGAAGGAAGCACAACCCGATATCGTTCTCGTTCACGGCGACACAGCAACGACATTTATCGGTAGTCTTGCTGCATTTTATAACAAAGTATCAGTGGGACATGTTGAAGCTGGACTACGGACATGGGATAAGTACTCCCCATATCCTGAAGAAATGAACCGTCAGTTAACAGGAGTTATTGCGGATCTTCACTTTTCACCAACTGAAAAGTCTGCACAAAACTTGTTGAATGAGGGAAAGAACAAAGACACGATTTATATTACTGGAAACACAGCGATTGACGCACTTCAAACGACGGTTCGTGAAGAGTATTCACATCCCGTACTCGATAAAGTGGGAACGGATAAGCTAATTCTTCTTACTGCACACCGTAGAGAGAATCTCGGCGAACCAATGCGCAATATGTTCCGTGCCATCAATCGATTGCTTGCAAAACATGATGATATTCAAATTATTTATCCAGTACACATGAATCCAGCTGTACGCGAAGTAGCCGACGAAATTTTAGGGGGGAACGACCGCGTTCAATTAATCGAACCGCTTGAAGTCGTCGATTTCCATAACTTTGCGGCACGCTCTCATATTATTCTTACGGATTCCGGTGGTATTCAAGAAGAGGCGCCTTCACTTGGCAAACCAGTCATTGTTCTCCGAGATACGACAGAGCGTCCAGAAGGCATCGAGGCAGGTACGTTAAAACTTGCCGGAACAGATGAAGATACGATTTTCAATTTGACAGATCTTCTTCTTACGGATGAAGCAGAATATGAAAAAATGGCTAAAGCATCCAATCCATATGGTGACGGACACGCATCCGAACGAATTGTCGAAGCACTTAAAAGTTACTTATCTTCACTATAAAAACGAAACAGCCCAGAATAATTGGGCTGTTTTTTCTATATGAATTGAAACAAAGAGTCTAGCTGACAACGCCCGCGGAAAGGGAGCCGCTTCAACAAATCCTATTTTTAGGGAGATTTTATTATCCATGTAAGAACTTTCTAAGGTGATCTTTGAATCAGACGATAGAATTATAAAAATGAAAGTTTGTCGGATATTTGACAGAAACCGAAGTTTGCAAAGAATTTCATAGGGAATCAATTGACATCAAATTTAGGCTATTGTATGCTTACAAAGGGTAATAATGATAGGTGTTTCATACATATGCAATGGAACAAGAACACAACATTAAAATTAATTCTATCATCCATTCACCGAACGCCAATTGTGCAGAGGTATTTCCTTTCGTTGACGATTGGAAATTAGGGCCCAAGCGAGTGCATTTTATATGGCAATATGCTCGCGACTATATAAGTTTCAACTCAATTGAAGTCTTTGTACATCAATGGGCTGAGATCACCCCGTAGGAATCAAACAAGACCGCACATCAATGCTTATCATCTTCTGATTATGGTCTCAGAGCTTAATCCAATCTAGAAATACGAAACAGGAGTAGAACCTAACATGCAAACATTGCAAGAAATCCATCATAGGCAAAGAAGAATCGTATTTTTTTTGCTCGCTTTGTTTGTTCTTGGCTGGGGATTTACCGAATGGAAGCCTATATTTGCAGGTCTTATTTTAGGTTCTTTATTCGGGTTGTATAATTTCTGGATACTCGTGCGAAGAATGGAGAAGTTTGATCGGAAGATTGCGGAGGGGAAAAAAGGAGCGACACTCGGAACTGCGCTGCGGTTTGCATCTGGAGTTGCAGCGGCGGCACTTGCCACAGCGATGCCGGAACAGTTCGACCTGATTAGTACGGTTATTGGATTTGCAGTGCCGTATATTGTCCTCTTAGTGGATAGGATAATCTACCACGTAAAACATTTTTAGAGTTTTTTCGACAGGAAAGACTCATCTTAATTCCACATGCACAAGGGAGGTGAACGAAACATGGACCATGAAAATCCGTTGTGGACATCAGGATTTTTAGGAATCACATTTAATCTATCGAACGTTTTGATGCTATTCATAACATGTGTGATTGTATTCCTGATTGCATTTATCTCGACACGGAATTTAAGTTTGAAACCGAGCGGAATGCAAAACTTTATGGAATGGGTCATGGATTTCGTCAAAGGGATAATTAGAAGTAACATGGATTGGAAGACCGGTGGTAGATTCCATATACTTGGAATTACACTGATTATGTTCCTTTTCGTATCAAACGTGTTAGGGTTACCACTCGCTGTCACTTGGGACGGAGCACTATGGTGGAAATCACCTACAGCCGATCCAATGATTACGATGACACTTGCTGTTATGGTAATTGCTTTGACACACTACTACGGCATTAAGATGAAAGGTGCGGGCGGGTACGGGAAAGATTTCCTGAAACCACTTCCGTTTCTATTACCGCTTAATATCGTTGGAGAATTTGCAAGTACGTTGACACTCGGTCTTCGTCTTTACGGTAATATTTATGCAGGTGAAATTCTTATCGGTTTACTGGCAGGACTTGCAACGTCAAGTGTCTTTGGCCTAGTAGGAGCAGTTGTACCAGCACTTGCTTGGATGGGTTTCTCGATATTTGTCGGCGGAATTCAGTCATTCATTTTCGTTATGTTAACAATGGTCTATATGTCTAACAAAGTTAGCACGGACTAGTAAGCATATAATACCCGAATTTCGGGTAAACAAAAAAACAGGAAAACTTAGGAGGAAACAATACTATGGTAGGTTCAGTTGGTTTATTAGCAGCAGCAATCGCAATCGGTCTAGGTGCACTTGGAGCAGGTTTAGGTGCAGGTCTAGTTGTTTCAAAAACAGTCGAAGGAATCGCACGTCAACCAGAAGCACGTGGAGTACTACAAACAACAATGTTCATCGGTGTTGCACTTGTTGAGGTTGTTCCGATTTTCGCAGCTGTTGTCGCGTTCATCGTTATGAACCGATAATAATAAGTACGTTACCAATGGCGAAGAATGCGGTTTGAAGTCCTTCGCCATTCCTTTATGTCAATAAACATGAACACTTAATTTTATTAAAATAAGAACGAATTCCATATATGAAGAGACATGAGCTCTTGAAGGGAGTGAAACAATCGTGTTTTTAGATAGCTTCGTACTATTGGCTGCAGATGCAGATCCATCATTTTTACAAAACTTGAATCAAAGGCTGAACCTCGGTGATATTATCGTAACAGTCGGGTTTTTCACGATACTCATGGTACTTCTTAAGAAGTTTGCATGGGGCCCACTAATGGGGATTATGGACCAACGCGCAGAATTGATTGCAAATGAAATCGAATCTGCTGAAAAAAGTCGCACAGAATCAAAACAACTTCTTGAAGAACAGCGTAATCTGTTAAAAGAAGCACGTAATGATGCACAGGCGATTGTTGAAAATGCTCGTAATCAAGGTGAAACACAACGTGCAGATATCATTTCATCAGCTAAAGCTGAAGTAGGTCGTATGAAAGAAGAAGCGACACTTGAAATCGCATCAGAAAAAGACAAAGCTGTTGCAGCAGTTCGCGAAGAATTCGTATCCCTATCTATCCTTGCAGCGTCTAAAGTACTTGGAAAAGAAATTTCCGAAGAAGATAACCGCGCATTGATTGAAGAAACGATTGCGAAGGCAGGCGAAGGGCAATGAGCCAATCGGTTGTAGCAAAACGCTATGCACTTGCATTATTTGAGTTAGCACAAAAAAATGGGCAAACAGGCCCGGTTCAGAAAGACCTTCTTGAAGTAAAAAAGGTCTTTCAAAACGAATCGGAACTCGTACAATTGCTCAATACACCACAATTAACCGCAACAAAAAAGAAAGAACTACTAGCAAACTTATTTAAAGGTGCAAATCCTCTTGTTGTAAATATGCTATCACTGCTACTAGACAGAAAGCGTATAAACGAAGTCGTAAACCTTGTTGACGAGTTCGTTGCATCCGCAGATGAAGCTGCTGGAACGGCTGCAGCAACCGTGTATTCTACACGTAAGCTATCAGCAGACGAAAGCCAAGCAATCTCTACTGCATTTGCACAAAAAGTAGGTAAAAATGCATTACGAATAGAAAATATCATTGATCCGACGTTACTGGGAGGCATTCGCCTTCGTATTGGTAACCGAATCTACGACAGTAGCGTAAGCTCGAAGCTTAATCGTCTACAACGTGATTTAATCGGATCGTAAATCTGAATTTGAGGGGTGACATACATGAGCATCAAAGCTGAAGAAATCAGCGTTCTCATAAAACAGCAGATTGAAAATTATCAATCTGAAATGACAGTTAGCGACGTTGGTACAGTTATCACGATTGGTGACGGTATCGCACGTGCTCATGGCCTTGACAATGTCATGGCTGGAGAACTATTAGAGTTCTCAACTGGTGTCCTTGGTATGGCGCAAAACTTGGAAGCGAACAACGTAGGTATCATTATCCTTGGCCCATACACAGACATTAAAGAAGGCGACGAAGTACGTCGTACAGGTCGTATTATGGAAGTACCAGTTGGTAAAGAACTAATTGGTCGTGTTGTAAACCCATTGGGACAGCCAGTAGATGGTCTTGGTCCAATTGCAACAACAAAAACACGTCCAATTGAAAGCCCGGCACAAGGGGTTATGGCACGTAAATCAGTACACGAACCACTACAAACAGGTATTAAAGCGATTGACGCACTTGTACCAATCGGTCGTGGACAACGTGAGTTAATTATCGGTGACCGTCAAACAGGTAAAACAACTGTTGCGATCGATACGATTCTTAACCAAGCTGACCAAGATATGATTTGTATCTATGTAGCAATCGGACAAAAAGAATCAACAGTTCGTGGAGTTGTTGAAACGCTTCGTAAAAACGGCGCGCTAGACTACACAATCGTTGTAACAGCTTCGGCTGCAGAACCAGCTCCACTTCTATACCTAGCTCCATATGCAGGTATTTCAATGGCAGAAGAGTTTATGTTCGAGGGGAAACACGTGCTAATCGTTTATGATGATTTATCTAAACAAGCAGCAGCTTACCGTGAACTGTCTTTACTTCTTCGACGTCCACCAGGCCGTGAAGCATATCCAGGTGATGTGTTCTACATTCACTCACGTCTTCTTGAACGTGCAGCGAAGTTGAACGATACACTTGGTGGCGGTTCAATTACTGCACTTCCATTCGTTGAAACACAAGCAGGAGATATTTCCGCTTATATTCCAACAAACGTAATTTCGATTACAGATGGACAAATTTTCTTACAATCTGACCTTTTCTTCGCGGGTGTCCGTCCGGCTATTAACGCTGGTCTTTCGGTATCACGTGTTGGTGGTTCAGCACAAATAAAAGCAATGAAAAAAGTTGCGGGTACACTGCGTCTAGACCTTGCAGCATTCCGTGAACTTGAAGCATTCTCACAGTTTGGATCGGATCTAGATCCAATTACACAAGCGAAACTTGACCGTGGAGCTCGTACAGTTGAAATTCTAAAACAAGATTTGAACAAACCGGTTCCGGTTGAAATTCAAGTAGTTGCTTTGTATTCACTTACGCGCGGATACCTTGACAACGTTCCTGTTGTTGACATCCTACGTTTCGAATCTGAAATTGCAAGCTGGCTTGAAACAAACCATACGAATGTTTTGGATCATATCCGTACAACGAAAGACCTTCCATCTGATGAAGATATGGCTTCTGCTATTAACGAATTCAAGAAGACTTTCGCAATGACTGAGTAATCAGGACATCGTTACGGAATCAGTAAAAAACTGTATTTAATCAAAACGGATTAAAACGGCTGATCAAAAACATAAGGTGGTGAAATACCAATGGGATCATTACGCGAAATTGAAAACCGCATAAAATCCACGAAAAAAACGAGTCAAATTACACGTGCAATGCAGATGGTATCTGCATCTAAACTAAACCGTGCGGAAGTGAATGCGAAACGATTTGTTCCGTATATGGACAAAATCGAAGAGGTTGTTGATGCAATATCTGCAAGTACAGATGTTGCGCATCCAATGCTCGTTAGTCGTCCAGTGAAAAAGACAGCTTATATCGTCATCACTTCGGACAGCGGACTTGCTGGAGCATACAACAGTAACGTGTTACGTGCTGTTTCCAATGCAATCACAACCCGTCACAATTCAAAAGATGATGTCGTCATCTTCCCAATCGGACGATTTGGCGCTGAATTTTTCGAGAAACGCGGCTTCAGTATTATTGATAAGGTAATCGGATTATCCGATCATCCATCATTTGCTGAAATAAAAGAAATCGCACAAAAAGCTGTTGGTATGTTCACAGATAGTACATATGACGAACTGTATATGTATTATAGCCATTATATTAGTGCCATCTCTCATGAAGTAACAGAGAAAAAGGTACTTCCACTTACGGACATCGCACAAGATGCGGCAACTTCTTCCTATGAGTTTGAGCCTTCCGGTGAAGCAATTCTGGAAGTACTTCTTCCTCAATATGCGGAAAGCCTAATCTACGGTGCATTGCTCGATAGTAAGGCAAGTGAACATGCTTCAAGAATGACAGCGATGAAGAGTGCAACAGACAACGCAGGCGATTTAATTGATTCGTTAACGCTTCAATTTAACCGTGCACGTCAAGCTGCAATTACACAAGAAATTACAGAAATTATCGGAGGGGTAGCAGCTCTCGAGTAAGGAAAATTGCATTTTAATTTTCCAGCTCAAAAAAGTCGGCACTAAGACTTTTTAGCACTGTGAGCGCGAAGCTACTTTCTTACGACTTTATGGATGACATATAGTAAGACAGGAGGAAATAAAATGAACAAAGGACACGTCCTTCAAGTAATGGGTCCAGTTGTAGACGTTAAGTTTAGCAACGGTCAATTGCCAGAAATTTATAACGCATTGACAGTTGTCATCGAACGCCCAAACACAGAGCCCGAAACTTTGACTCTTGAAGTTGCGCTTCACCTTGGAGATGACACTGTACGTACGATTGCAATGTCTTCAACAGATGGATTACAACGCGGTTCTGAAGTAACAAACAAAGGTGCTGCGATTTCTGTACCTGTTGGAGATGTAACTCTTGGTCGCGTATTTAACGTACTTGGTGACGTCATTGACCTTGGGGAAGAAATTCCACAGTCAGAACGTCGCGATCCAATTCACCGTGAAGCACCTAAATTCGAGGACCTTTCGACAACAGTTGAAATTCTTGAAACAGGCATTAAAGTTGTAGACTTACTAGCTCCTTATATTAAAGGTGGTAAAATCGGTCTCTTCGGTGGTGCGGGTGTAGGTAAAACAGTTCTTATCCAAGAACTTATTAATAACATCGCTTTAGAGCACGGTGGTATTTCCGTATTCGCAGGCGTTGGAGAACGTACGCGTGAAGGAAATGACCTTTTCTTCGAGATGACGGACTCTGGTGTTATTAAAAATACGGCGATGGTATTCGGTCAAATGAACGAACCACCTGGTGCTCGTATGCGTGTAGCTCTAACAGGACTTACGATGGCAGAATATTTCCGTGACGAACAAGGCGCGGACGTACTTCTATTCATCGATAACATTTACCGTTATACACAAGCTGGTTCTGAAGTTTCAGCACTTCTTGGCCGTATGCCTTCAGCAGTTGGTTACCAACCAACACTTGCAACGGAAATGGGTCTTTTACAAGAGCGTATTACATCGACAAATAAAGGTTCTGTAACATCTATCCAAGCAATCTACGTACCAGCGGATGACTATACGGATCCAGCTCCTGCAACGACGTTTGCTCACTTAGACGCAACGACGAACCTTGAGCGTAAACTTTCTGAAATGGGTATTTACCCTGCGGTTGATCCACTTGCTTCATCTTCACGTGCATTGTCACCGGAAATCGTTGGCGAAGAGCACTATGATGTAGCACGTCAAGTTCAAGTAACGCTTCAACGTTACGCTGAACTACAAGATATCATTGCGATTCTTGGAATGGATGAGCTAAGCGATGAAGATAAGTTAGTTGTTGGACGCGCACGTCGTATCCAATTCTTCCTATCACAAAACTTCCACGTAGCTGAGCAATTTACTGGTCAAAAAGGTTCATACGTACCAGTAATTGAAACAGTTAAAGGATTCAAAGACATTTTAGCAGGCACATACGATCACCTTCCAGAAGATGCATTCCGCCTTGTCGGTCGTATCGAAGAAGTTGTCGCAAAAGCGAAAAGTATGGGTGTAGAGGTTTAATAGAAGGGACCAGGAGGGGAAAAAATGAAGACATTAAAAGTCAATATCGTCACTCCCGACGGCCCAGTTGTTGAAACTGAAGCAGACATGATTATTGCAACTACTGAATCAGGCGAAATGGGAATCCTTCCCGGCCATATTGCTATGGTGGCGCCACTTCAAATTGGTGCGATTCGTCTGAATAAGGGAAACACAACAGAAGTTGTAGCAGTTCATGGTGGTTTTATCGAAGTTCGTCCGGATGTTGTTACTGTCCTTGCACAAAGCGCGGAAACAGCTTCAACAATTGACCTTGCACGTGCGAAAGCAGCAGCGAAAATTGCAGAAGCAGATTTACAAGCTAAAAAAGATGACACGGAATACAAAAAGGCAGAACTCGATTTGAAACGTGCCAAAAATAGAATTAACGTTTACGAAAGTAAATAATAATTTGATTACGGACAGAAGGCAGTCTTTCTTCTGTCCGTATTTTAATAATAAGGAAAGGGGACATCTACATGGAGAGTATGTTTGGTTTCCAACCATTACTAGCTATTGTTTCCCACATTGTTTTCATCGGACTTGCTTTTATTGCATTGCAAGCTCTAATGCCTGAAAAGATTATTAGAAAAAACCGTGTTGTACAAGCACAAATGCTATTTATTTTTTTAAGTATTATGATCGGCAGCTCCGTATCAAATTTCTTTCTTGAGATATCCTATTGGTCAGGAAGGTTACCGGCAATGTTTGGCTAAAGTTTAATGTACCGAAAAGGTAATAGACTTTACAAAAAGCGGATACCTTGTTGTCGCCGCGCGTACAGACGAAAAAGTGTCTTTGTCGACATGTAAAAAATGTGCTGTGCCTGGGGCGACGGCATGTTAACTGCCAATAAACTCCTATGTATACTGTTTGAATTTATTTGAATGGGAAAACGAAAAAAGCGAACTGTATGGACAAGCGCTTTTGACACCAATGATCCAAAAAGTACATAGGATAGATTATCTTAAAATGACATAAATATAAAGAGTAAGTTACTTGAACTTTTTTCCAAGTCACTGTAGAATGATAGATGTTTTTATTATAAGAGAATTATTTTTAAAGTCGATATATATGTATTTTTTGGTTGGAAACAACTTAGAGTCGGAGGGACTAATAATGGATAAAATAATTATAACTGGCGGACGTGTTTTAAAAGGAAATGTCCGTGTTGAAGGTGCAAAAAATGCCGTATTACCTGTACTTGCGGCAGCTTTACTTGCATCTGAAGGGGTCAATGTCATTCGGGACGTACCAAATCTATCAGATGTCGGTACAATTAACGAAGTGTTGAAAAGTTTGAATGCAAAAGTGGATCACTTCCCGGAACAAAACGAAGTAATAATTGATTCAACTGAAAAGTTGTCAGATGAAGCACATTTTGAATATGTTCGGAAAATGCGCGCATCGATTCTTGTGATGGGGCCACTTTTAGCACGCAACCGCTTTGCACGCGTTGCACTTCCCGGTGGATGTGCAATCGGATCACGTCCAATCGATCAACATCTAAAAGGATTTGAAGCGATGGGCGCGGAAATTACATTTGGCCACGGACATGTTGAAGCAAAAGCTGAGAACGGTTTACGAGGCGCAAAAATCTATCTAGATTTCCCTAGCGTTGGTGCAACTGAAAATATTATGACAGCTGCAGCTTTAGCAAAGGGAACAACAATTATTGAAAACGCTGCAAAAGAACCTGAAATTGTTGATCTTGCGAATTTCATTAACGAAATGGGCGGTAAAGTTGTTGGTGCTGGAACGGATACAATCCGCATTGAAGGTGTTTTGAAATTGCACGGAACGACGCATCATATTATTCCTGACCGCGTTGAAACGGGTACATTTATGGTAGCGGCAGCGATTACAGGTGGCGATGTCATTATTGAAAACGCTGTTCCTGAGCATAATGCTGCACTCATTTCCAAAATGGAGGAAATGGGAGTTATTATTACGGAATTGGACGAGGGCGTTCGTATACAGGCGACTTATCCTTTGAAGTCCGTAGATTTAAAAACGATGCCTCACCCTGGGTTCCCGACAGATATGCAATCGCAAATGATGGCACTTATGTTAACGGCGACGGGGACTGGCATTCTTACGGAAACGGTATTTGAAAACCGATTTATGCACGTAGAAGAATTTCGTCGGATGAACGCAACTGTTAAAATTGAAGGTAGATCTGTTATTTTGACAGGACCGTCTAACTTACAAGGCGCTGAAGTAGCTGCAACGGACCTTCGTGCGGCAGCAGCACTTATTCTTGCGGGACTTGTAGCAGAAGGTGTAACACGCGTTACGGAACTATCGCATCTTGACCGCGGCTATGTGAATTTCCACGGAAAACTTGCAGCATTAGGTGCAGACATTGTACGCGTTTCTCCGGAAATAGAAAAAGCTGCTCAATTCGTATAAGTAAATAAGTGATATTAAAAGACCGTTGTCCATTTAGTGGACACGGTCTTTTTCGTATTCAAAAAAGAAGTATAAAACGTTCTTGAAATCATATAATCCAATATGGGGAAACTATGGATTGCCTTATTGTTGACGACGCTACTCTTGTTTTTTGTGCCCATTTTACTACACAAGACACCCGTCATCCCAAAGACCGTTAAAGTGCCGGAAGAAAGTAGGGAAGGGGAAGTTGAGGCTTGTCAGGTTGCAATAACGGTTCTTGGGTTGGACGAGCCGGTCCCGCTTGAAGAGTATGTTTTAGGGGTTGTCTCCGCCGAAATGCCTGTAACGTTCCAGGAAGAGGCTTTGAAGGCCCAGGCGATAGCCGCACGTACGTATGCGCTCAGAGTAACTGAATACGGAAAAAAACCGATAGCGGCGGACGTTTCCGCTCAAGTTTATAATTCCAAGAAAAAGAGAAAAGAGAAATGGGGAAAGGAATTTCTACGCAATGAAAAAAAAGTGGAGACTGTTGTTAAAGAGACAGCAGGCGACACAATTGTATTTGGTGAAGAAATGATTTCTGCGATGTTTTTTTCGACAT
This sequence comes from Sporosarcina sp. G11-34, assembly GCF_026931025.1. Taxonomy (NCBI): domain Bacteria; kingdom Bacillati; phylum Bacillota; class Bacilli; order Caryophanales; family Caryophanaceae; genus Sporosarcina; species Sporosarcina sp. G11-34. The sequence continues at coordinate 278,050 of NZ_JAHNZW010000002.1, forward strand.
CGAATGGGCAGACTGAAACTGCACGGAACTTTAGTGGGAATGACGTTCCATACTTACAAAGTGTAGAAAGCCCTGGCGAAGAAAAAGTTGCACCGAAGTACAACCGCGAAACGGACATGACTTTGGATGAATGGAACAAAGCACTCGGTACAAACTGGAACGTTGATATGTTCAAATCACTTAAGCTCGTTCGAAATCCAACGGGACGTGTTCAAAAGGTAATGTCTACGGATTTTGAACTGCAAGGAAGAGAGATGCGTGAAATTTTAGGACTTGCATCTACAGATTTTGATATTGCATATGACGTGACAAATAAAATCGTGAAAGTGAAAACGACTGGATATGGCCACGGTGTTGGCATGAGCCAATACGGCGCAGAAGCTTTTGCCGGGCAAGGATGGACTGCAGAAAAAATTCTACAACACTATTACACAGGAACTATTATAAAAAAGTTTACTGTACTTGATTCTAAATGTTTAAAAACCCCTTAACTTGCAAAGAATGCAAGTGAGGTGATGACTATGCGAGAAGAAAAACCGAAATCTCCTTCTCAGAAGAACAAGAATGACCAAACAAAGAGCTGGTTTTGGCCAGTAGTCTATTCCGGGATCGCGATTGTTTTTGTCGGCATGATTTGGGGTTATAACGCATTCATAAAAGAAGATACCCCGGACATAGCAGACAGCACATTGGAAGGTAAACCGGAATCCGGTGAATTGGTTGTCGAGACGAATGCCCAAAAAGAAACGCTCAAATTTCCATTTGCCGAGGCACTTCTAGACGATGTAGCAGTTCTACAGGAATTTTATGACATGGAAGCGGATGAGTCTATGCGCGAGAAAGCATTGCTTGTCTTCAATCAGACGTATGTGACAAGCACAGGCGTGGCGCTATCGATGGACGGTAAGCCATTCGAAGTAATTGCATCGATGAGCGGAACCGTCGAAGAGGTCAATTCCGACAGCTTCACAGGTAGCGAAGTAATTTTAAAACATGCCAATGGAATGCAAACCGTGTACGGTTCAGTCACTGAAGTTCTTGTGAAACCAGGTGATCAAGTGGTTCAAGGACAAGCGCTTGCAACCGCAACTGAAAACGAATCGAACCCAACAGCGGGAGTCCACCTTCATTTTGAAGTGCTTATAGACGGTGAAGCCGTCAACCCGCGTACCCATCTAGCATTTTGAACAATTGAAAACTCGCCACTCCAAAACGACTGGAGTGGCCTTTTTACGTTTTAATTTGGATGTATAATCGATCTTTTAGATGACAAGCATTGAAAAACCCGTATACAGCTCGCTAAGCTGTGCATAACCGTTCTTGTAGTCGCATAAGATAAAACAAGATTCGGAGTCAATTAGGAAAGGAAGAGGGCTTGCACGAGCAAATTAGGAGGCGATGCGTGCGCCTCGGTGAACTATTGCTGGAAACTGAGGTAACCGTGAGAGTATTGGCGAAGGCAACAGGCTATTCAAAAAGCACAGTTCACAAAGACTTGACAGAAAGACTACCGGACGTTGATACTGCATTAGCAGAAGACGTAGCAAAAATACTTGCTTATCATAAATCTGTCAGACATTTACGAGGCGGAGAGGCAACTCGGGTAAAATGGATGAATGAAGCGAAAAAACTAGAAGGTGAATAAGTCCTAGAAGTAGTTTCGTGGAAAATTCCGAAACTGCTTTTTAAATGCGTCGACATTCCGGGAACGGGTATTGAAAATTGTTCATTATGGTGTTCATTTCAATTGGATTATGATAAAATTATTTGTTAAGAGAATCTTTTTATACATAAAATCGGCAACGAACAAGTTGGAAGGGGTAACGAAATTAATGTTTGCAAAGGATATCGGGATTGATCTTGGTACGGCCAACGTCCTTATACACGTAAAAGGAAAAGGGATTGTTTTAAACGAACCTTCAGTTGTCGCACTTGATAAAAGAAATAATAAAGTCCTCGCAGTAGGGGAAGAAGCATATAAAATGGTCGGTAGAACACCCGGCAATATTGTAGTAGTTAGACCAATGAAAGAAGGCGTTATTGCGGATTTTGACGTAACAGAGGCAATGCTAAGCCACTTCATTGACAAACTAAAAGTTAAAAGTTTCTTTTCCAAGCCACGTATACTTATTTGCTGTCCGACGAACATAACGAGCGTTGAACAAAAAGCGATACGCCAAGCAGCGGAGAAATCCGGCGGCAAGAAAGTATTTTTGGAAGAAGAACCGAAAGTATCGGCTATTGGTGCAGGAATGGATATATTTCAACCAAGTGGTAATATGGTGATAGATATCGGTGGAGGAACGACAGATGTTGCGGTTTTATCAATGGGCGACATTGTTACATCGGAATCGATTACAATCGGCGGCGACATGTTCGATAACGATATCACTCAATACATTAAACGACAACATAAATTGCTTATCGGGGAACGTACAGCAGAAGCGATTAAAATCGATGTTGGAACGGTATTCCCAAAAGGGCGTAAAGAAGAAATAGACATTCGTGGACGTGACATGGTATCTGGTCTGCCACGCACAATTACGGTCAATTCCGAAGAAGTTGGCGAAGCGCTAAGGGAATCGGTTCAAATCATTGTCCAAGCAGCTAGAAACGTTTTGGAAAAGACTCCACCTGAATTGTCGGCGGATATTATCGATCGTGGTGTGTTCCTAACAGGCGGCGGCGCACTCCTTCACGGTCTTGACCAATTGCTTGCAGATGCACTGAAAGTACCCGTATTCGTTTCCGACAATCCACTCGATTGCGTTGGAGTTGGGACAGGCATCTTATTGGAGAACATCGGTAAGTAAAAGGTTGGATATGTATGTAACCAAATTAGTTTGCGTAGGGAGTACTACTACTATGAATAATGAAAAACAAAAACACATATCACGGAACATACTAGCAAAGTCCAAGGACAAACTAACAAGCGTCTTCCTACGTTTTAAACGTAAAAAGGAGAAGTTAGAAAAAGTAGAAAACGAAGGAAAAGTAGTGACTGAGAAGACGTTATGGGTACAGATTCGAATGATTCCCATATGGCTTCGAATTATTCTAGTTGCTCTTTTGATTGCTGGAGCGGCGCTACTTGGTGTAATCGTTGGATATGGTTATATGGGTGACGGAAATCCTGCTGACGCACTTAAAAAGGAAACGTGGACACATATAATTGATATCATTAAAGGGAAAGAGTCTTAATGGCTCTTTTATTTTTATATAATAACCGATGAAAATCTAGGGAGATGATGGATATGTTAACAGCAGCACAAATACAAGAAATATTGCCACACCGCTACCCATTCCTTATGGTAGATCGAATTCTTGAGTTAGAAGAAGGGAAACGCGCTGTCGGGATGAAAAATGTTACGATTAATGAAGAATTTTTCAACGGCCATTTCCCTGGTTATCCAGTAATGCCAGGTGTGCTTATCGTAGAAGCATTGGCACAAGTTGGTGCCGTTGCAATTTTGAAAAAAGAAGAAAATAAAGGACGCCTTGCATTTTTTGCGGGTATCGATAACTGTCGATTCAAGCGTCAAGTGACACCAGGAGACACATTGCGTCTTGAGGTTGAAATTACACGACTTCGTGGTCAAATGGGTAAAGGGAAAGCAACTGCTACGGTCGACGGCGAAATTGCTTGTGAAACTGAAATTTTGTTTGCACTTGGCCCCGTTGTCACGCCAGCTGAATAAGTTTGTACAAGGTTTAACATATAGTTATAATAGGGGCAATAGTACAGCCGTTATATTAGGAAATGGGTTTCTTATCGTAAGGGGGTTTAAGAGAATGTACAAAAATCTTTCACCAAATTTAAAAATTAGCATAACGAGGTCAATCACGCAAACCTTCGAACAATATATGACCGATATCGCTTGGAGTGAAGACAAGTTTAGAATTGAGGACTTTATTTCAAGTTGGCAAGAATATATTACGTCAAAAGCGCTTTGGTATTCGGAAATTCCCGAAGAAATAAAGTATAATGAGGAATTTCATGAAGAACTTGCGGTGAGGATAAACGAATCGATTGCTCGGATACTTCAAGATCCACCAACAGAAAAACAAATTGCGGCCATTCAAATGGCGCAAGAAGAGCTTGGTACTCACTACGAGTATAATTGTAAAGCCGAAGCTACATACGTTGAAGGATTATTAAAAAATATAAAAAAATAAATAAGGATAGTTCCCTCTTTTTCGACCAACCTAGAAAGTATCATACAATATCGTGTGATAAATGGCTTGTGGGAAGGAGGGAATGTTTTCATGTTTAAAAAAGGGATACCGCTTGTCTTAATGTCGGGACTTGTACTTGGTGCATGTGGGATGAACAATACAGTTCCGAAAAACAACGAAACCCCAATGCAAAACGTAGAAGATCGCACAAGGGATTTCGCGCCTAAAGTACGTGACGATATGCGGGGCGGAACGAACTTAGATGGAGTCGATAACGGTCGGGATGTAAACGGTACCGGTGGGACGGATGGAGTTATTAATAACGACACAACGACAACACCGAACGAAACAATTATCGATAATGCAAACCCGAACGTTCCAAATGAAACAACTATCGATAACAATCTCAACAAGAACGGAAATAACCGCTAACCGCAAGCCAGAAAAAACCGCCCCCAGTAATGGAGGCGGTTTTTCTAATGTTTATTATTACTTTGCGTCATTTTTTGCATCTTTTTTTAGACGAGGACGTGATCGCATGTCCGATTCGAACCGTGTAAGTAAATCAGGACCGGCTAGCCCTTCATTCAGCAGTTCCTCCAGCAGTAACTCGGCATATTGCGAGCGTGCACGCTTCAACCGCCCTTTCATTAATACCGAAATATTGTTACCAATTTGTTTGACGGAATCGACCGCAACAAGAAAAGCGGCAGGTTCGTTTTCTGGATAAGAAATGACGACTTTCGCTTCGATTAATTCATCGGTAGTCATCCATTTTTCAAAACTACTTTTATACTTCTGATCAATGAACATTTCAAGAATCCACATATGATGGCTATTCTCTTGGTTGATAATAATCCCATCCAAAAGCGGAAAATCTTGTAGTTGACCGTCTTTAGAAATTCCAACGGATAACATTTTAAACGTTTTCATGCCGTCACCTCTTTTTTATTAATTATACCATAACAGCCTACTGACAGAAAAAGAATCCAAATGTACCAAGTTTAAATTATCAAATTGCCCAAGTCGAAGTACTAATGTCGTCAGAACCCATTAATTTAATAAAAAAACGGGGTTCAGAATAATTAATAAACGTATATTTTAGTCGAAATATGACTTGAAATGTCAAAATAGGCTTTTGTCAGATTCCAACATCCATCGTAAGATAAATCCAATTACTAAGAAGGGAGGGTGACGATTGAATCAAGTTGCACTTGTAGGGCGGATTACAAAAGACCCGATCTTACGCAAATTATCCGAAGGGCGTGTACAAACAAACTTTGTAGTTGCGGTAAATCGTAATTTCAAAAACCAAAAAGGAGAAATAGAAACCGATTTCGTTCTTTGCACGGTGTGGGGAAAGGGAGCTGAAAACACCGCCAAACATTGTGGGAAAGGGTCTTTAATCGGAGTAGGCGGCAGAATACAGTCTAGAACGTACGAACGTGAAGATGGCAGTCGGGTTTATGTAACCGAAGTAATCGGTGAAAGTATTCGATTCATATTGACAAAACCGCGAAGCAATGCCAATCTCTATGCCGAACCGATCGCAACAGAACAAGCGCCACAAGTGGCAAATAACGAGGCGGAGCATTTCCATTTACCTAAGAACGAAAAAGAAGAGTTACCCATTTTTTGAAAGGAGGGCTTTCGGAGCTAATTCACTTAAAAATTGCATAGAACTGAGAGGAACTACTTTGAAAAAGTTGAGGAGGAAATACAATCTGTTTTGGATACATAGCCCGGTGGGGATCGGCTCGTATCTATATTTAGGGAAATCATAGGGAACCAAAAAACTTACGCTTGCAATCCGTTGGGGAACGGCTTGCTTATATCATTGGGAAAGACCACTTTGGAAACCTAAGGGATTTGACCGTAAATCTTTTGGGTTTCCAATATAACGGATATAAAAGAAGGGAAGTGTTGGAGTGACTTTGCAAAGTAAAGAAGCGATGAGAATGGAATTACAAATTGAACAGCTAATTCGCATTGTCGCAAGTTTAAACGAAAGAATTATTCAATTGGAAGACGAGTCACATCACAAAAAAGTGTTTTTCATAAAATCTGGCCCCGATTGGGAAGAAGACGAAAGGATCCCAAAATTAATTTAGGATCCTTTTGTCAAATATAAAAATTATTGTTTGAACGACATTAAATCATCAAGTTCAGTATCAGATAACTCGGTCAGCCACTGCGTGGATTGAATTAAATCATCAGAAAGTGCCGCTTTTACTTCTAACATTTTATCGATTTTTTCTTCTATTGTTCCAATCGTTACAAACTTATGGACGTGGACAAATTTCGTTTGACCAATGCGGTATGCACGGTCAGTCGCTTGATTTTCAACGGCTGGGTTCCACCAGCGGTCTGCGTGCAGTACATGGTTTGCAGCGGTTAAGTTTAGCCCCGTCCCACCAGCTCTTAGGGACAATATGAATACAGGGAATTCGCCTTCTTGGAAAGCCTCTACAAGTAGGTCACGTTGTCCTTTAGGCATACTACCAGTTAAAAATGGAACGTCAATACCATGTAACTCGGATAAGCACTGCCTAATGAGTTCGCCCATTCCGATGTACTGAGTGAAAATAATGCATTGTTCTTTGTTTGCCACAATGTCACTTGCCATTGATACAATTCTGTTTAGCTTAACGGAGCGTTTTAACATATCATCGGCAGGGCCTTGTGGCTCCTTCAGGAAAAGTGCAGGGTGATTACACAATTGCTTCAATCGGCTAAGCATTTTTAAAATAAGGCCTTTCTTTTCAAATCCCGATAAGGTTTGCATTTTAAATTTCGTTTCTTCAAGGAAACTTTCGTATAGTGCAGCTTGTTCAGTTGTCAGCGGACAATATTCATTTTGTTCAAGTTTTTTCGGTAAATTCAACTGTAAATCAGGATCGCTTTTCGTTCTTCGTAAAAGGAATGGTCGAATTTTAGCACGAAGTTTCCTTTTATCGATTTCAGAATCATCCCGCTCAATCGGAACGATGAAATCATCCGTAAACTTTCGGAAATTACCAAAATAACCTTTGTGGATAAAATCGAAAATTGCCCATAGCTCGGATAATCGGTTTTCAATCGGTGTACCCGTTAATGCAATATGGTGTAGCCCACGAAGTTTTCGAATGACGCGCGACTGCTTCGTTTGCATGTTTTTAATGTTTTGCGCTTCGTCAAGTGTAATACTCGCAAATTCTGTTTCCGCAAGCATTTCACCGTCTTGTGATGCCGTACCGTACGTTGTAAGGATGACATCGGGTCGGGTACGAGTAAGTAACTCGGAAAAGTTCGCATCCTTTTCACGAGTTGGCCCATAGTGTGTATGAACGCTAAGTGAAGGGGCAAATCGTTCAATCTCTTTTTGCCAGTTACCAAGCACACTCGTCGGACAAATAATAAGTGAAGGTGTCAATGTATCAGGTCGTCGATGAATTTCTAGTAAATACGTAATGAGTTGAACCGTTTTACCGAGTCCCATATCGTCCGCTAAACAAGCACCGAAGCGATTGTCGCGCATAAAAACAAGCCAGTCAAAACCTTCTTTTTGATACGGACGGAGCTCGGCTTTCAAAAGATCGGGAATCCCTACCGAAGGAAGTCCTTTCTTCTCAGAGATGATTTCCATATAACTTCGAAGCGTTTTTTGCATGGTGAACTCAAAGAGCGGATCTAGTTCATCTTCATCATCGTCAATTGGAACAATTTCTTCAGGTACTTCTTGGAATAAAAGATCTTTTACAGTCCATTCGCCTGCATCCGCTCGGTCCATTAAATCGCGAATCTTTTTTAACCATGCCGGATCGATATGAAACCATTCATCGCCAGAACGGATGTATTCACGGTTTTCGTCAACTAACTTACTAAACGTTTCACGGTCAATTGGATTGCCAGCTAAGGAAAAATTCCAATCGAAAGATAAAACTTCATCAAGCCCTGTCGCGGAATTATAGGACTGCACACTTGCATTTGTACGGACACGCATTTTCGATTCCGTCACTGATTTCAACCAGGCGGGCAAAATGACTGGGAAACCAAACGATTGAAGTAACGGCAAGTCTTCTTGGATGAACGTCCGTACTTCGGGATCTTCCATGGAAACGGATAGGAAACTTTCATCGGAAACAATGTGTATAGAAGTTAGAAATGACACCATTTCAGATTGTCTTTTTATAATATCCGGTGCATATGATTTCCACTTGGCAGGAAGTGCTTCTTGCGCGGGTGAATTTACTTTCCGAACGGCAGGTGTCCAATGACGCCCACGCTCACCAGTAATCACCGTTTCAAGAAGCCACTCTGTATCGGATTCCAGTTCGGGTTCTGTTAGGCGAAAAGCCACTTGGACTGGAATCGTTGAGATGGAATCGCCGGGCCATCCATAAGTTCGTAAATGAGGAAGCAATGTAGGCAATTGGTCGGGCCGTATGGTCGATTCAGATAACTTTCCGCGAACGGCCAAACTAATAATTGTGGCCGCCTCTTCGGAGATGCCAGCTTCTGCCGAGTCAAATTGGATTCCAGTGCCGTCCGATTGCGCATGATTCCATAGTTCAGGTACTTTCCATGCGTTAGCGGCTTCACGAATCGTTTGAAGTTGTTCATCGTCTTCACCAGTGAGTCCAACGAATTTCACATAGGGATGCGACTCGGGGAAAATTGAAAGAAGCTGATCCGCCCGTAAAATCGCATGCTCCTCATCGGTTTCTGTGAGTAGGCCGTATAAGGAACGTTCATCGTCAAAACATAAATAAGAAACCAATTCGGTTGGGTTGACTAAGTAGCCATTCTGATCTTTTGCAGTGATGGAGAACGAACTGTTTTCTGTAATATCGATACCTAGGTGTAAAAAACGTTCCAATGTAAATGTTCCATTCATAAATTCAGATTTCCTTTCTCCATCTCTTCCATAAGTGCGCGTAATCTTCTATTTTTTTCGCGCACAGTGTCGACATATCGATTCCAAAAATCAATTTTTCCACTTTTCTTCGAACCAGACTTCATCTTTTTGAAAAGTTTTACTGCTCGTCGATAACTATGTCGATTTCTTTCGTTTATGAAAAAAGTTGCATACGTATGAAGAAGCGGTAAAACAGCAGCGGGGTCAACTGCCAACGCGATCTTCAAGCCGCCAGCTTCGGCCACATCGTACGAAACGTTATATCTATGCATAAGGGCAGCCCATTCTTGAAAACGTTCACGTTCAACGAGAAAATCCGCGTACACGTCTACACCCGTCTCGCCGTAGTAGGAAAACATACTTTCACGTTCGTCTTCCGGAAAATCAGCAATCTCAAGCAACCCATCGATTTTTCTTACAAATGCTGTTCGGCGTGACAAAGGAACACTATGCGCCAAGTATTCGCCAATGAACGGTAACAATGATTGCATAATAATTGCAAGCGAATCCATGTCTTCTTCATCATCGGCTAAATTTGCAAGCGGTAACCAATTGGAAAGACTATCTATAGTTACATCACGGACCAGTTCTTCTAATTGCTCATGACGGCTTTCCAACACGTAGAAAAAAGCGATTAATATTGAAGCTTCTGGTGAATTTTCTTCTAGAAGAATGGATTGTTCTTTTTGTCGCAATGCATTATCCGAAAAAAGATGCTGCCAGAAAGATTGGTATACACGAAAACGATCGTTAAAGAGTCCGGTGTTTTTTAAAGTAAATGTTCTTGTCATGAACTTTAACTGTTCATGAAAAGGATCCGTTTGAAAAAGTTTTGGTTTGGATGCAACGGCGACGGCACTATCTTGTAGCTTGCTCAGTTGATCCGTTAACCAGTTTTTCACATACCATTTGCCATAGGAAAAAGAAGATTCGTCATCCCCAAGATGGGCATATACATATGGCCATGCTGCATCGAGTACTTGCAGTCTGTAATAGACGTCAAATAAAGGTTTCCATTCCCATTCGAAAGGGGCCAAGGGAATCGCCTTTTGATCAATTAAGGAAAACTCATGGATAAATACCGCAGGGTTTTCGTTTAATTCAATTGTACGAAGGGGACGTGTGAGTCGGGACAGAACGTCATTCCAAGCTTCTGGGGTTCGCTCAGAGATTGCAAATACCATTTGCTCTGTTTCTGTTCGTTTCCATTCATGAAGCCAATCAGATAAAGAATGGAATTGTAAGTAAAGATGAAACACAACAGCGATACGGTGTGAACACCAACCAGAAAATCCGCATGTACACGCTGTATCCATAGTCGCAAATGATAATTGGACTTCTACGGTCTCGACCCCTTTTATTGTTGCGACAACGGTTCTGTTCGAAGAATCATACGTATACGATTCAACGGAACCGTTTCGAACAAGCGTCGCTGCTCTGCGAACCACAAGCGCCTCGTTCGGTTCATCCGGACGTAGTGAGTGTTTTATTTTATTCATCTGTTCATCTATTTCACTTTCGTGCAAGTAGGAAACTCGTTCCACGGTCATGTGCATCGGGCCACTCTCCTCAAAAAAAGCATTCCCTCCATTATACAGCTTCTTTCGTGCGTACGTAAATGGGATGCTTACTTTATTCATAAACTGTATCAGATTTCAATTTTAAAAATACTTTTTAAATAAGTGAAATAAGTTCACAAAAACGACATATACATGATAGAATAATAGTAACCAGAATATTCTGTATGGGGAGGGGAAGGAAAAGATGCTATCAGTACAACGAATGACGCCATTTTTCACAAGCCAAGAAGATTTCAGGCTACGTTTAGTATTTGCTTACCAGTACTTTTCTATAATTAAAGGAGGCGAAGTATTTCATTTTATCCCCGCTGAAGGTAAAGAAATCGTTATTAACATGAAAAGTTTGCAAGTTGAAAACTTAGGCGAAGTTTTTGTTTTCCAACGTGGTAACCGCTTTATTAGACTGCCACTTTACCAACTGCTTCTTATATCAGATCTTCATTCGCATTTAAATACGATAATGGAAGGAAGTATGGATATGAAACTAGAACTCGATATTAAAGTGCCGGAAGAAGTTTCTGTGGAAGTTAAGACTGTTATTGAAGAACTGGAGCACGAAAACAGATTAAGAATGATTGATTATGCACTTGAAACAAATGACCAGCTCCTATTTAATGAGTTGACGGAAGGAATGCAACACACTTGAAAAACGAATTATAAAAAACACCTGACGTTCAAAAACGGTAGGTGTTTTTAATTTGGCTAAAAAGTGATGGAAAGCGGGTTAAAGGCTTCATTTCTAACTCGCTTGGCTACCACTAGAAAGGTCCCTTTGCGGGGGCATCCCCTAGCGCCGCGCGTCGTGAGGAGGATTCTTTAATTCAACATACATGAGTCGATTTCATAATTCCCTATTTTAACTTAAAGTACGAATGATAATAGGGTTTTAAGTTTTATTGTTCATTAATATAGAAGGCGTTTCGTTGATTGAAGCCGTGCCCACGGAAAGCGTCCGCCCGAAGCGGAAATCAACCTTGTTCGTATTTCAACACTAAATCTTACGCTATGAAATTAACTCACATAGTTAGCCATATCCAAATACTTCTTTGTCGATTTCCCGGGAAATAAGGGGGAAGATTACTTGATAACTGCATTCATGTTTGAAGGTTAGACAAAAAACTACATTGTTAACCTTAAATTTTTCAATTGTTTAAAGATCGATAACTATTATGAATAAGTCTACTAATATATGTTTTCACGTTACAAAACCTTCATTGTTTGGTAAAGTAAGCAGTAGGCTTGATTGAAGTTATTAATGTTTTGTAGAGAGGGATTCCAATTATGTTTTTTAAGTTCACGTTTCGTAAATTCCTTACGCACCCGTATGAATTGGCCGAACAATTAAAGTCATCGACTATGCGAGGGTTTAAAGTGCGTCTATTACTTGTCTTTTTGGCAGGTCTATTTCTGTATGGAGCCCGCGAATTATGGGGAATGAGCACGGAAAGTATCACGCCCGTCTTATCGACAATGTCGACTGCAGATTACACACTGGCACGTTTTGCGTCCCTTATAAGTTCTTTACTTTGGGCTGTTATATATATGTCATTTTATATTTTTGGTTTTGCATACATACTCGCAATTATTACTAGTATTCCGTTTAAAAAACTACTGCCATTGCAAGTCCTCATGATGGGTATTCTACTTATCGAAAAATTGATTGTTTTTGTAGTCTTTGTCATGCAAGGGGCCGCAACTAATGTTTCATTTTTATCGTTTGGACCACTTGCCGCGACGTTTTTAGAAATTCCTTTTTTCATCTTTTTCTTCAACAAACTAACTGTGATGACGGCAATTATTATCGCACTTCAATTTAAATTCATACTTTCATACACTGGATTTACAAAACATAAAAAGTTGCTTTGGACGTTAATTATTATTCACGTGTTCATGGCAGTAGTGACGGCCTCGGTTGGCCTTATTCCTATGGAGAATTTGTTTGAGCTACTAACGGGAAGGGGTGCTGGGAATGCATAAGTTTTTAAATATTTCTGTAGCCGTTGCGATTAGCTCATTTATAGCCGTTAACTTGTATTTATTATTTGGCGAGAAAAGTATCATCCCCAAATCACTTCACGTTAGTAATTATGAACGTACTATAAAAGAGGATTTTAGCGTGAAATTAGCAAAAGAAGCACTCATAGCACCAGTAGAAACTGTCACGATTTATATCGGGAACGAAGAAGAGGTTGAGTCTTGGCTTGTTACTGAAGGAGATGTCGTTCAAGTAGGGCAAGAACTAGCCGCTTTAAACACGAAACAATCGGAAAGTCAGCGAAATGTTTGGGAATCTGAGCGTGATGTACTTAAACGCCAAGCGAAAAACATGGAAGGCCTTATTTCGACATTGAAGTCGGACCGTGCGGATGCAAAAAAGAATAACTCTTCGAAGACAAACAATAAAGACAATGTGAAAGAAGGAACAGGCGATACGGGAGTTGAAATAGGCTTGAATGTCGATGTTGAAGTCCAAGTTGCACTTGACGGCTCATTCGCCCAAGCGATTGCTACGGCTGAACAAGAATTGGCGGATTTAGATCGTCAACTTACAGTCGTAGAAGCACAACTTTCACAAAATCCTGCACGTCCAGCAATTATAAGTCCAATGGATGGCGTTGTAACGAAAGTAGAACGATCGGGACCAAGACTTGCAATTGAATTATTTAGCCAAGAAAAAATCATTACAACTTACGCCAAAGGAAATGAATGGGAAGATATCCGAGAAGGTCTTCGGGTACTTATTCAAGGACATGGAACTAAGGGAGTCATAGAAGGCACTATCGAATCGGTATCGTCAATACCAGCGGTGGACAATGATTGGTTCAAATCATATAAAATACTTGATCCGGTCGAGGAGAAAAATCCACTTGCGTATTATGAAGTTCGTATTGAAGTAGAGCCCGACTTAGAGACCATTCCATTCGGCAATAATTTAAACGCAATCGTTATTGTTGATGAAGCAAAAGACGCCGCATCTGTAAACGAGAAATGGATAATCAAAAATAATGCGGGGTCCGCGACTGGAACCATTATCAATGGTTTTGGTCGGGCAGCAAATGTAGGAATTGAAACACCATTTGAATGGAAAACACGGGCGGTTGTTACGGAGGGACTTGAACTTGGTAATGTCGTCATTAATGGCCAAGATCTTCATGGGTATGACTATGCGCCAAAAGTGATCTTAGCAATGCCTTCATACATGCCTGGAAAAAGCGAATGGAAATCATTCGGTTGGAAAAGGTATTTGGAATATATGATTGTGAAATAGTGGATAAGAAATGGACTGTTCTAGATGGGAAATATCTAGTATGGTCCATTTTTGTCTGTCAACTTAATATAAAAGGATACTAATTGGAATAGTTCGAGGAATCATATATAAGTTGGCGGATCACTGATATAATGAATATATGGAATTTTTAACTTTATTCAGCAAGTTATTAAAGGAGCCAATCGATTAGAAATGAAACGATTATCACTATCAGTTACATTATTAGCCGGATTTCAATGGCTATTCTTTATGTTTGCAAATACGATCGTAATTCCGATTTCAATTGGCAGTGCTTTTCAGTTGGAACAAATTGAAATCGTATCTGCAATTCAACGCTCTTTCATCTTTACAGGGGTTGCCTGTCTCCTGCAGGCTCTCATTGGACATCGGTTGGCTTTGATGGAAGGCCAATCGGGTCTTTGGTGGGGTGTTATTTTAAGCTTGGCCGCAACAGCAAGTACAATGAATATGGAACTAACGACAATCGGAGGTAGCATCGCCGTTGGGATAATGATTTCTGGGGTGCTAGTCGCTGTTTTTGGATTGTTTGGAATGGGAGAAGTTTTAAAGAAATGGTTTACACCAGTTGTAATGTTTGTCTTTCTACTATTACTCGCTAACCAGCTCATTACCATTTTTCTGAAAGGGATGATCGGTCTTAACACGGGTGATTCCATTGATGCAAAAGTGGCCTGTTTTTCATTTGTACTAGCAGCGATTACAATCCTGATCCATGTAAAAGGAAAAGGGATTATTAGTAGCTTAAACCTTCTTATCGGTATGACTGTCGGATGGATTGGGTCTCTGTTACTATTTCCTGCGGAAACGGCGGAAACAATAAAAACAACTCCTTTTTCAACTTTTTTTCCATGGGGACAACCTACATTAGAGTGGGGGATTATCATCACTGTCGTTATTACGGGTTTACTCAACACGACGAATACAATTGCTACCTTGAAAGGCGCAGAAGATATATTTGAAGAAAAGACCACAGCTAAGCAATATCGGGCTTCCTTTTTCTTAACGGGTTCATTATCGACAATTTCTGGTATGCTTGGTCTAGTTCCTTATGCACCGTACGCTTCTTCATTAGGATTTTTGCAATCAACGGGGATTCGCGAACGAAGTCCGTTTATTGTAGGTTCGCTATTATTCATTTGCTTAGGAGTGATTCCATCGCTAAGTACCTTCTTTTCAACCATTCCGCATAGTGTCGGAAATACAGTACTATTCGTCGCTTACTTACAATTATTTCGTTCCGCGTTTCGCAATGTAGAAGGTTTGACGTTTGATCCTAAAACAGTTTATCGAGTCGCTTTACCGACGCTACTTGGGTTGTCAATCATGACACTTCCAACAGAAGTCTTTTCAACATTCCCAGAACTTGTGAGACCATTACTTTCCAACGGTTTGCTTATGGGGATATTATCGGCACTTTTAATGGAACTTATTTATTATCTTGGCCAAAAACAGTATACATAATAGTGATCTCTATATGTTGAATTAAAAAATGTGAAATCAACGGCTTGGTAAAGCTATTATCATTGGACTTTCTAGTCGAGTGAATACGTCAGGATCCTATATAATAACTATCAAAGTATAGAAAGAAAAATAGAAAGTGGGAATTGAGAATGGACTACTTATACAACCCATATCCAGCTTTAAGACATACTACATTTGCCAAAAATGGAATGGTGGCGACATCGCAACCACTCGCAGCACAAGCCGGAATTGAAATTATGCGTCGAGGTGGGAATGCAATCGATGCAGCAATCGCTACGGCGGCGGCACTCACAGTTGTTGAACCGACTTCAAACGGAATCGGTGGCGATGCGTTTGCACTTGTTTGGGTAAATGATAAATTACATGGCCTTAACGCATCTGGTCCTGCACCCGAAGCGCTAACTATAGACGCGGTAAAAGCAGCGGGACACGATAAAATGCCTACGCACGGCTTAACGCCAATTACAGTTCCTGGAGTTCCAGCGGCTTGGGCGGAACTTGCCCGTAAGTTTGGTAATCTACCATTAAAAGAATCACTTGCACCCGCAATCCGCTATGCAGAAGAAGGCTATCCGTTGACGCCAATCCTAGGTAAGTACTGGAAGATAGCATATGGAAAGTTCAAAACGGCATTCACCACAGAAGAATTCGATTCTTGGTTCGAGACATTTGCACCAAATGATCGTGCACCAGAAATCGGTGAACTATGGAAATCACCAGATCACGCTGCAACCTTAAAATCAATTGGCGAATCGAACGCAGAGTCTTTCTACAAAGGTGAACTTGCCGATAAAATTGATGCATTCATGGAAAAACACGGTGGCTATCTTCGAAAATCGGACTTGGAAAAGTATGTACCTGAATGGGTAGAACCCGTTTCAACCAACTACAAAGGTTATGACGTGTGGGAAATTCCACCGAACGGGCAAGGAATGATCGCATTAATGGCACTTAATATTTTTGCCGAAATGAACGAAGCGGTTCCTAATGATACAAATACGCTTCACGAACAAATTGAGGCTATGAAATTGGCATTTATAGATGGGCAATCATTCATCACGGAACCTGAGGATATGCCGATTTTGGCTGAACATCTATTATCTAAAGAATATGCACAAAAGCGTGCGGAAAAGATAATAGGGGAGGCGTCACTTCCCAAACCGTATGAACTGCCAAAAGGCGGCACAGTTTATTTAGCTACGGCAGATGGTGAAGGGAATATGGTGTCTTTCATTCAGTCGAACTATATGGGCTTCGGCTCGGGTATTGTTATTCCGGGTACGGGTATCGGACTTCAAAATCGTGGCGCGGACTTTTCACTTAATCCGGCCCATCCAAATGCGTTAAAACCGGGAAAACGCACGTATCATACAATTATCCCTGGATTTTTGTCGAAGGATGGACAGGCAGTAGGCCCGTTTGGGGTAATGGGTGGGTATATGCAGCCACAAGGACATTTCCAAGTAGCCGTCAATACAATCGACTACAAGTTAAATCCGCAAGCGGCACTCGATGCACCGCGCTGGCAATGGAAAAATGGAAAAACAGTTCACATCGAACCAGGTTTCCCAAATCATTTAGCACAAGCACTTACTCGCCTTGGTCATGACATTCAACCAACGCTTGACACAGGCTCGTTTGGACGCGGACAAATTATTTGGCGTAATCCTGAAACGGGCGTCCTTTCGGGCGGCACGGAATCGAGAACGGATGGGGCGATTGCACTTTGGTGAACTGACGGACAAAGTTTTGGACGAAGGAGAGGAACACCCCGATGTGGAGAATATATGTATTATTAACAACCGCAATGTTGATTTGGGGATTTAATCTTCCGCTTCTTAAATACCTTCTCTTATATGTAGGGCCAGTTACGATGACTTCAATGCGCATTTTACTGGCGGGAATAGCAGTATTTATTATTCTTTCAGCATTTAAAATTCTTCGCTTACCGACAAAAAAAGAATGGACATATGTGATTGGTGGCGCGCTTTTAAACGTTGTGCTTCATCACTATTTCCTGAACATGGGACTTGTTCGAACAACGGGGACAAATGCGGGGCTTATTCTTGGAACAGGTCCAGTTTTAACTGCAATTTCCGTAACGCTTATCTTTCGAAACTATCCATCAAAACTACAATGGACGGGATTCATTATTGGGCTTATCGGCGTTGGGTCGGTTGTCCTTGCGGGTGGGGGATTTACCGGTTTGGCGTTAGGTGATGGTTTCATATTTATTTCCATTATAACGCAAGTGCTGTCCTTTTTAATCGTTGCAAAAGCTGCTAAAACGCTTGATCCAAGGGTTTTGACTGCCTATATGCTTCTTGTTGGCGGCGCGGTTTTATTCGTAATTGGCCTTATCCAAGAACCTGGGGAAATTAAAGCATTCGCTGAAGTACCTCCGCTATTTTGGCTTGGCTTTGCGGCAAGTGCGATTGTTGGAACCGCAATTGGCCATTTACTTTATAACTATTCAGTCGGAAAAGTGGGCCCATCCAAAGCAGCTATTTTCATTAACTTCAACACGATGTTTTCTCTAATCGGTTCTGCACTATTCTTAGGTGAAATTATTACCGCACGTCATCTTCTTGGTTTGATCCTCATTATTACTGGAGTCATTTTAGGTTCGGGGGCGGCGGAAGATATATGGAAACAACGTAAGAAACAGAAACGCCTCGCTTAGTCGGGGCGTTTTTGTTTTCAGTGAATAAAGCACCACAGGTTATAATAAAATAAAGGTAGCAACTGTATTATAGAAGGAGGATTATTATGGCTTTGTCAATCAATCCGCGCGTGGAGAACATAGAGCTTTCAGGCATACGTAAAATCTCGAATCTGCTTGTCAATTATCCCGACGCTATGAATTTAACAGTTGGGCAACCGGATTTCCCAACACCAGCCCTTGTAAAAAAAGCGGGACTACAAGCAATTATGGACAATAAAACCGGATATACGCATAACGCAGGTTTACTCGAACTGAGGCAGGCGGCAAGTGCATTTTTTACGAAAAAGTATGGCTTCGCCTACGACTCAAAAACAGAAGTAATTATAACTGCCGGTGCAAGTGGGGGAATGGACGCCGTGTTTCGTACAATTCTTAAAGAAGGCGATGAAATCATTGTACCCGCACCGATATTTGCAGGATACGTCCCGCTTATTACACTTACTGGAGCTAAAATTGTCTATCTAGATACGACGGATACGGGTTTTATTCCCGACCCGAAACGCTTGGAAAAACTAATTACACCAAAAACAAAAGCGGTCGTTTTTAGTTATCCGTCAAATCCGACAGGGGTTATTTTACCACACGACACGATGGATGAATTGGTCGCGGTACTAGCCCGTCACGAAGTTTTCGTCGTCTCAGACGAAATTTACAGTGAAAATACATTTGAAGGGAAACACCGCTCATTTGGTGAGTACGCGGAACTACGGAACAAACTATTTCTAATTCACGGATTATCCAAATCACACGCAATGACGGGTTGGCGAGTTGGCTTTCTTTTCGGGGCCGCGGAGTGGATGAAACATACGATCAAACTACATGCGCATAATACAATTTGTGTCAACGCACCCGCGCAACACGCAGCCATTTGTGCGTTAACCGAATGCGCCGACGCTCCGGCGGAAATGAACAAGGAGTATATCGTGCGCAGAGATTTTGTTTACGGAAGATTGACGGCTATGGGGCTTCCAACCGTAAAGCCAAACGGGGCATTTTATATTTTTCCTTCTATTAAAGAGTTCAATAAGACGTCTGAGCAATTCGCACTCGAACTTTTGGACAAAGCTGGAGTCGCCGTTGTCCCAGGCACCGCCTTCACACCGCTCGGAGAAGGGTATGTGCGAATTTCTTACGCCTACGCCTATGACCAACTCGAAATTGCAATGGATCGACTGGAAAAGTGGGTAACCGACTGGCGAAACAACGAGCGACATATCGTTCCAAATGCACCGCTTATTTAGATTGTAAAACCCTCGTCGTCATGGGGGTTTTACAAATTATATAATTACTGTTAATCTAATTATATATTGACAAAGGGAGGAGAAATACATTCAAAATCGAACGAACCGAATCGGCAATTATATCGACACTACCAAGACTTATCACGCGAATTAATCCAAGTTATTCACGTCATCAAGAATTAGTGTCCGCATTTAGAACAAGTAAAATTGGATACGAAGGAGAACGGGAAGTTGATAGACACTTAGGACGAGTTTATTTTCCCGAAGCTGTTCAAGTTTTAACGAATGTCGAATTGCAAATCTCATCAGGCAACTTCATTCAAATCGACACACTTATTTTGACGACAAACCAAGTCTTCGTACTCGAAATCAAAAACATTGCCGGCACACTGAAATTTTTACAAAACCCGCCGAGGTTACAACGTACACTAGACACCGGAGAAGTACACATATTCAGTTGCCCAGAAGATCAGCTAGAAAAAAACATGTTCGATTTAGAATTATGGCTCGCAAGAAATGGCCTCCCCCTAAAAACTTCAGGCGCCATCATCCTTGCATACTCAAAAACCAACGTAAAGACCCCACCTTTACGCATGCCCATATTCTACGCAACACAACTCCCCCAAGTTTTGCGAAACAAAAAATCCAATCCCGATATTATGTCATCTGAACAGCTCCATCAGATTGCACATGAAATAAGAAGTTCTCAAAAACCTTTCAATCCTTTTCCCTTATGCACTCATTTTCGTATTGATCCTCAGATTTTAGCGACAGGTATGTATTGTAATCTATGCCACTCCCGACTAATTAAAAAAACAAATCGGACGTGGATATGTCAAAGTTGCGGAACGATAAATAAGAATCCATATTCCGATAACGTCAAAGATTGGTTCACTTTAGTGCAAGATACCATCACAAATAAAGAATGTCGGCGCTTTCTTAATTTGAAAGATAAATACGCAGCCCACTACGTCTTGAACCAGCTTGAACTAAGGAAAACTGGTAAAAACAGATCCACAAAATACCATTGGCCAACTCCCCTTCAGTGATGAAGGGGAGTTTCATCGTCTATGACCCGAATTCCAACGTGAGAGCCGCGAATTGCGACCAAGTCGTCGAATTCCAACGTGTGGGCTGTGAATTGCAACCAAGCTGGTTCGAATTCCAACGCGGGTGCCGCGAATTGCAACCAAGCCGGTGAATTCCAACGTGAGAGCCGCGAATTGCAACCAAGCTGGTTCGAATTCCAACGTGGGTGCCGCGAATTGCAACCAAACTAGTTCGAATTCCAACGTGGGTGCCACGAATTCCAAACAAGCCCCATCGAATCCAACGTCACCCCCATCAACAAAATATCCGAATTTCCAAAAAATAATGGTGAAAACCGGAATAATCTGATACGCTATAGTACATAAGGCTATTTAACTATCATATTGAAAATTTAGGAGGAGAAAAATGTCTAAAAACAAACGCTCAACAAAGTTTCTTGCAAGTGCAGTACCAGTCGCAACTGCGGTAGCGCTCGTTGCGGCACCATCTGCATCCGCAAATGAACTGTCGTTTACGGATGTTTCAGCAAAGTATTTGGAAGCTGTGAACTTTTTAGTCGGAACTGAAATGACTAATGGATTTTCAGAAACTCAATTTGGAACAGATTCAAATATCCTAAGAGTCGATGCCGCGGTACTAATAGCGAAGGCGCTCGATTTCGATGAAGATGGTTCTTATGAAGATGCAGGCTTTACGGATGTTCCTAGCCGGGCAACTTGGGCAGTAAATGCTCTCGTCGAAGAGGGTATATTAAAAGGGAAAACTGCGACTAAGTTTGGCGCAGCCGATGACTTAACACGTAACGAAGCCGCAAGTATGATTGCGAAAGCCGCAAATTTATCAATTAATGAAACGTTATCAACAACACAATTCACTGATGTAAATAAACGTTTTTCACCTTATGTACAAGCTCTACTTGAAGAAGAAATCACAGCGGGGAAATCCGCCACGAAATTTGGCGCGGAAGATCCTGTAAAGCGTGGCGAGCTCGCACAATTCATCAACAGCGCGAAAGAACATTTCGGGTTCTTTGATTTGATGGTCATGCATATGAACGATACGCATGCTTATCTTGAAAACTTCCCTTACGCTGCAACTGCAGTGAAAGAACTTCGTGAGGAATATAAAAACAACCTTCTCCTTAACGCGGGAGATGTATTTTCGGGTGACTTGTATTTCAATGCTTTCGAAGGACAAGCAGACCTTGAACTTATGAATTATATGGGCTTTGATGCAATGGTATTTGGTAACCATGAGTTTGACCTTGGTTCAAGTGAAGACGGTCATAAAGCACTTTCTGAATTCGTCAAAGCCGCTGAGTTTCCTTTAGTGGCGGCAAACGTGGACTTCTCCAAAGATGCGTTATTTGATAGTTTACAAACACGTGAAGTTGTAGGGGAGTACGAAGACGGTGAAATTTACAATGGTGTGGTCATCGA
Source organism: Sporosarcina sp. G11-34 (assembly GCF_026931025.1). Lineage (NCBI taxonomy): Bacteria > Bacillati > Bacillota > Bacilli > Caryophanales > Caryophanaceae > Sporosarcina > Sporosarcina sp. G11-34. The sequence goes on from NZ_JAHNZW010000002.1 coordinate 299,929, forward strand.
CGTTAACGGGGAAAAAGTTGGCGTGTTCGGTCTAACGACAGAAGAAACACCGTTTATTGCAAGTACGAATGAAGTTGAGTTTAGCAATTACATTGAAGAAGCGGAAGCTGCGGTCGCAGCATTTGAAGAACTAGGTGTCGATAAAATCATTGCGCTTACACATCTTGGATTCAATGATTCAATTGTTTTTGACAACGACATGGAACTTGCGAAACAAGTTGAAGGAATCGATATTATTGTTGGCGGACATACACATTACACGTTGGCTGAGCCGTATGTTTCGACTGAATTTGATGCGCCGACATTGATTGTTCAAGCAAATGAGTACGCGAAATACCTTGGTGCATTAGATGTAACGTTTAATAAAGACGGAGAAGTTATCCTTTATCAAGGTGAGCTGTTAAGTACTGAAGCGGGTAAAACCGAATTTGCGGCTGATCCGGAAGCACTAGAGATTTTAGCACCATATAAAGCAAAAGTAGAACAGATTAAAAATGATCCAATCGGTGTCGATGCACTTGTGAAACTAGATGCAAGCCGCGACGACGATGCTTCAGGTAAACCGAGCATTAGGCATAGTGAAATGAATCTTGGAAACCTAATTGCGGAAGGTCTGCTTTATTCTGCACAACAACTTGCTGATAAAGATACTGTGATTGCACTTCAAAATGGCGGCGGAATTCGTACGTCAATTGACGAGGGTCCAATTACAGTAGGTGACGTATTGAAAGTATTGCCATTCGGCAATGGCTTGGCAACAGTCACACTTACAGGAGCGGAAATTATCGAAGTTCTTGAGCATGCCGTTTCAGCTGATCTAAGAGAAGACGGTGGACTTAAAGAGAACGGCGGATTCCTTCAAATCGCTGGTATGAAATACACTTACGATAGTTCTGAAGCAGTTGGCAGTCGCGTGCAAGAAGTGTTCGTCAACATTGATGAGGAGTTTGTAGCACTAAATACCGATGAAAATTATGTAGTTGCAACGAATATTTTCACTGCTAAAGGTGGAGACGGTTTCGACACATTTAAAAAGGCATATGAAGATGGTCGTGTATCAGAACCAGGATTTTCTGACTACCAAAACTTAATCGATTATATGCAAACATTTGAAGAAGGTATATCAACTCAAGTTGACAATCGAATTGTTAACTTGGCACTTACAGAAGAGCAATAAAATATCCAGAAACAGTCACATTCCACTTGTAAATAGAGTGGAGTGTGACTTTTTTTCCAATAATTAGTATGCAAACTAATTTATTACTAGGCCAATAGAAACATAGAACTTTCAGAAGAAGTGTTGTATCCTATTGAGTAGTATCTAAAATTGGAGGCCGAATAATTGAAAAAGTTTTTAGTCTTATTATGCTTTTCGCTAATTGCCACGATATTTGTCCCAACTGGACAGGCAGTAAAAGCAAATGCAAAATTTGTAGACGTTGGTTCGACGCACCGGGCTCAGGCAGAAATCTATTACTTAGTAAATAAGGAAATCGTAAGCGGGGTTACAAACACAAGATTTGCCCCAGATGAGCAAGTAACGAGAGCAGATGCCGCTGCTATACTTGGACGAGCCCTCAAACTTGACGGGACACAAAGACCGACAGACTTCCGCGATGTTGGCGCTGGAAAAAGTTCGTCGGGATACATACAAAGTCTTCTTGAAGAGAAAATAGTTTCAGGTGGTGGAAACGGGAACTTCTTACCAGACGGTAAGTTAACACGTGGAGAAATGGCATTGCTAATTAGCAGAGCTTTCGGATTTGATTCGAGATCTGTTAGCACTGCTGCAAATGCTCTTATGGCAAATGGAATTGCGCAAGGTACTGCGGATGGAACATTTGGTGCAAACAATCAAATCAAACGTGCAGATTTCGCGGTGTTTATGGCGCGCAGCCTTGAGACGAGCTTCCGTGTAGCGGCAGACGAAAAGCCACCAACGCCACCGACGGATAGCTTCAATACGAAACTGTATGTGAATACTGGAAGTAGCGATACACTAAATTTCAGAAAAGGGCCGGGAACATCCCACCCATCTATTAGCAAATTGACAAATGGAACTGTCGTTTATCGGGCAAGTACTACCGGCGACTGGGCGTATATTAAAGTCGGTAACCAAGTAGGATATGTTCACAACAGCTATCTCCAAAGTACGTTACCATCTACACCACCGGCAAAACCCGGACCAGGCGGCAAAAAACTAAGCGATTTAGTAGTCATTATTGACCCAGGACATGGTGGAAAAGATCCAGGGTCCAGCGGTTATGGACTATTAGAAAAGAACGTCGCATTAAACATCGGTTTAAAAATGAATAAGTATTTCGAAAAAACACCAATCCAGTCAAAAATGACACGAACGGGTGACTCATTTCCTTCACTTGGTGAAAGGGTTACTTTTGCAAGACAAAACGGTGGGGATATTTTCGTAAGTATCCACACGAACGCTTTCAATAACAGCGCGAATGGTCAAGAGACATATTATTATTCAAGAACAGCCGCAGCAAACACGAAGGTTAATGAATCAAAAGCGCTCGCAATCTATACTCAACATAGGATGCAAGAAGCGTGGAACCTAACGAATAGAGGGGTAAAGGAAGGTAATTTCTATGTGCTACGTGAAAACACAATGCCTGCTGTACTTGCAGAAGTTGGTTTTATCGACAGTGCAAAAGATAACCAATTGATGAAAACAGAGGCGAGCTTAGATAAGATGGCAAAAGGCCTATTCTTGGCAACGCTCGATTACTATTATCATTACGAAGGTAGACAAGACGTGTTGCCCTTATATAATGCGGTCAATGCAAAACCAAGCGGGAAACGTCATTAATCCGCTCTCCCCAGTTTAGTCAATGACTAACTGGGGGGATTTTTTTATTACGTATGAAAATGAGGGGTTATTCATGAGGAAAATAATTGTCGTGGCATTGTTTATATGTTCAACGTTTTTAGTTGGTTCCGCTTCTGCGGAAGAACCAATTGATTACCTCCTACATGCTTCAAAAGAAGACATTCAAAAACTTCAAAAAAAGTACCCGAATTATACAAAATCATTCGAAGTGATTCCAATGATAGAAATTAGCTTAACGAGCAACGAATTGTCCGAAATTAGAAGACAATATAGCCAAGTAGATGTCTTTCCGATAAGGGAATATGAAGTTGCGGCAGTTACTGATACGATTCCGGAACAATTTAAACTGATAAATACGATATCGGCGCAGACAGCACCCTATACAGGAAAAGGTGTGAAAGTCGGCGTCATTGACTCCGGTATCGATACAAGTCACAAAGATTTGAAGGTAGCGGGCGGCATTTGTACAATAATACCGAAGCGAAAATGTGCAAGTACCGGCGAACTGTACAGCGATGACCTTGGCCATGGTACACATGTGGCGGGCGTAATCGCCGCGTTGAAAAACGGAATAGGTACAATTGGAATTGCCCCTGAAGTCGAATTATATTCGATAAAAACAATCGATAAAGGCGATAATGGACGAACAACGGACATCATAGCGGGAATCGAATGGGCGATGGAACAAAAAATCGACATTCTTAATATGAGTATTACAACACCAAGGGATGACCCGGCCTTACGATTGATGCTTGAAAAGGCCTATAAATCGGGAATTATTTTAGTGGCAGCAGCCGGAAATGAAGGATATTCACAAGACACGGTTCAGTACCCAGCGAAATACCCAACGGTAATTGCCGTTTCAGCGATGAAGTCCGACAAAACATGGCTGGCGGGATCTTCACTCGGTTCGGAGGTAGAATTGGCGGCGCCGGGGAATCGGATTATGAGTACGTTCCCCAAAAATGAATACATGGAAATGTCGGGGACGTCGATGGCATCACCACATGTTGCTGGAATCGCTGCGCTTCTAAAAGAACGCTATCCAACTATGCCAAACTATAAAATAAGAGCATTACTGACAAATACAGCCGAGGACCTTGGCGTTCGCGGAAGAGATACAGTATTCGGCTATGGCCTTGTTAATTACAAGAAATTACTAGATGGGTTGCCGATTGTCTCGTATTTTGAAGATCACGGTAAAATACGTATCGAATTATCGAATGTGGAGCGCACGACAAATTCAAAACTCAATATTGAAAGTCAAAACGCACAAGAAATTTCACCAGGGATATGGGAAATTTACAAAGTTTCCGGAAATTATAAGTTCAATCTAAGTTTCAAGGATGAAAATAATAATGCCAAAGCGCATGAATTGTCGGTTCAAGTGACGTCGCCTAATTACAAAGATGTATATTCAGGGACACGATTCGCTGAACAAATTGCTTATTTGGCACATTATAAGCGCACGGAAGGATACCCCGATCAGACATTTCGACCAGGCCAAAAGATTTCACGCGCAGAAGCGGTAGCACTATTAGGTAGAGTTGCTGGACTAAACGGTGAAAAAAAGGCAACTACTTTTGGGGATGTTGGAATAAACAATTTTGCTTCGGGATATATTCAATCAGCTGTTGAAAAAGGGTATGTTGCTGGCTTTCCAGACGGTACATTTAGACCGAATGACGTTGTGACACGGGCAGAAATGTCTCTATTATTACAACAAGTATTTCAATTCCCAATGGATGAATCGAAGATATTACCTTTTTCGGATATGACAACAAGTGTTACAAGTTATGACGCAGTTCGTGCTTTGACGCAAAAAGGCATCTTCCAAGGATATCCGGATGGTACGTTTAGGCCAGGAGAACCTATGACCCGCGCCATGTATAGCGCATTTTTAGCGGGTTCTGAACGACCAGAGTTATTCAAAACGAACTAAATGATTAACTAAAAGGCCCATTGATTTACAGTCGAAACCTGTAAATCAATGGGCCTTTTAGTCTATCTTTTGTCACACAGTTGTAATGATAATGTAAAGTTAAAGCGGTCATTTCTCTGTTATGATTGTACTCAAGTGTTAATTAGAGAGAAAAATAATTAAATAGATTGATAGAGAAATGGAAAATAAAACTTAGAGGTGGAAAATGAGAAAACGTTTTATGTTAATTTTAATGGCAACGCTTTTATTCACTATTGCACCAATTATTGAAGCAAGTGCAGCAACACCAAATGAGATTGTAACTTTAGGTAAAAAACAACTAGGTGTTAGATACTTATGGGGTGGAACGACAACATCAGGTTTTGACTGTTCAGGTTTCACAGGTTATGTATTTAAACAAGCAGGCATTAATTTGAACCGTACAGCCGCTTCACAATATAGCCATGGAACAGCAGTTAGTAAAAGTAATCTAAAAGCAGGCGATCTTGTTTTCTTTGCAGGGACGGGTGGCAAAGGCGGGATTAGCCATGTAGGTATATATATCGGCAGTCGTCAAATGATTTCTGCAACAAGTAGTCGTGGAATTGCAATTGACAATATTGACACGAATCCTTACTGGGCGCCAAGATACGCAGGAGCAAAACGTATAAACGGTGTTTCTGATGCACCTGCAGTAGTACCACCAGCACCTGCACCAGTTCTACCTCCAGTTGTAGACGGAAACTTTGCTGACGTATCATCTTCTCACACAGCTTATGAAGCGATTAAAACACTAAACGTTCAAGGTGTTATTAGCGGATTTCCAAACCAACAATTCCGTCCGAACGAAACAGTAACACGTGGACAAGCAGCAGCTATGATTAACCGCGTACTTGGATACACTTCAAACGCAGCTTCACCATATTCAGATGTTGGAACAACACATTCATTTGCAAAAGATATCGCAGCAATGACTGAAAAAGGTATTCTTATCGGTTATTCAAACGGAAAGTTTGGAGTTGAAGATACACTTACGAAAGCACAACTCGCTATCATCCTTGACCGTGCATTCGACGAAAAAAATGCTTTCCATACATCTAATGTGAACAACGCAACAACAAGAGCAGAATTCTCAGAAGCACTATATAGCGCAATGTAAGTACAATGACAAAGATAGGCTATTCGTTCATTTATTGGATGAATAGCCTTTTTATTATTATTCCCTGTTATTATTAATAGAGACATAGATTCATACTAAACTAGACCGGGGTGGAGAATATGCAGTTAGTCAAAAGAACGCTTCTATTACTAGTCGCGTTTGTAATCGCTTTTTCAGTATATGCAACGAACGATAGTGCTTATGCAGATGATATTTCAGGAAGAGCACTTGAAAAAGAAATGAGGGACATGATAGATAGAGGGATTCTATTAGGTTACGGTGAGGGGATATACCGTCCCGAGGACAATGTGACCCGCGCACAATTTGCAGCGTTCATTGCCCGTGCACTTGAGCTACCCGATAGCGACAGTAAGTTCATAGACGTTCCTTCATCATTAAAACTCGCAAAAGAAATTAGCAAAGTGAAAAGTGCCGGAATTATGACCGGTTATAGTAATAATTCATTCTGGCCGAATAATAATATAACTCGTGAAGAAGTGGCTACTACAATTGAAAATGTGCTTAAGTACAGTAAAATGGACATCATAGAAAAAAGAATGATTTTTAGCGATCAAGGCGAATTTGTTTCATCAGCTGGCGTTCGCTCCGTATTCCATGCAGCTCACTATGGGATTGTAAGTGGATATAAAAATGAAGATGGTACATTGCGGTTCGAACCAAAGTCACCGGCAACGCGCGAACATGCAGCGGCATTCATCTCGCGTTACCTAGCAGCGAAGGGCGATCCGATACCGCCGGTTGATTTAGGGCTTTACCAACTGGCAACAATTAAGAATGGTAAACTCGTAAAAGACTCAAAAACGTATGCGAACTACTCGGATGCGGAAACACTGTTTAAAAATGGAAAATTCGATGCGATGTATCGCGGCAACGAACTCGTTCGCATCCAAACGGGCATTGCCTACAGCAATAACTTTGTAACAAATGCTGCGGGGAAAAAAGTACCTGATGTTACAACGATGTATGAATCATATAATGGGACAACTTTTAGAAGTCAAATCGCCTACATTGAACATGGTCGCGAAATGCGTTATATAGACGCCAACGCGGATGCGGTTAAAGTACAAATTGGCGCAACAATTGGATGGGTCAAGCATTCCGAAGTAGATTTCATCCCACTTGCATTGTTGCAAAACCGCGAGTACTATATGAAAAATCAATACGGCACATTAGAACATTATGTATATAACTATATGTCGAAAACCGGTTCGAGTTATACAATCGGACCTGCCGCGAAGGAATTGCAACAAGGTGTTCGTTACTACAGCTATGACGGCGTTCACTTCAGCAATGCTCAAGGTCACTTAATCGCAACGGACTACAACTATTTCCAATTTTTAAATGTCCGTTCGAAAACAAGCTACACAGCTGTCGAACTTGAAAAGTTTATAATGGATAATTTGGCGATACGTGAAAGAACAAATCTTGCTAAATATAAAGATGCCACGAAGAATTCGAAATTGATCGGAACGGCGAAATATATGATTAAAATGCAAGAGGAGCAAAACGTCAACGCATTATTCATATTGGCAGCGGCAATTCACGAAAGTGATTACGGGATTAGTGATAATGCAAAAACTAAAAATAACTTATTTGGAATTAAAGTATATGACAGCGCGCCTGAAGAAGGTTTAGTGTTTCCAAAGCCAGAGCATAGCATTCAAAGCTTCGTTCTCGATTATATGAATAAAAACTATATTCCATCGAACGCAATGCATGCGAATGGCGCGGCCCCGGGGAATAAAACATCCGGATTCAACGTCAAATATGCATCCGACCCAAACTGGGGATCGAAAATTGCGGGGCATATGTTCCGTATCGATATTGCGCTTGGAAAGAAAGACATTCATAAGGAAAAATTGATTATGACGTCACATTCGGCGAACATCAACGTTCGTTCCGAGCCAGACACAACAAAAAACAACATCATCTTCAAGTATCCACCTAGAATCCTAGGCTACGCCAATGACATGGGCAACCCACTCGTCGTTGTCGAAGAAAAGAAAGGCGCGGACGGATACACTTGGTACAAAGTATTATCCGATGACCCTGCCCACACACACGGCTGGGTACGCTCGGACTTAGTGAAAGTAATATCGAACTAACCAAAAACCCCTTCCAGTTGTGGAAGGGGTTTTTGATTATACCGATCGAGTTTCCAACGAATGCGTTTGAGTGTCCAACCATTCCGCCGAAGTGTCCAACGAAAGCACCGAAGCGTCCAACAACCCCACTTTACTCCAGCAATCCTCGAACCTTCTCAATCAATTCCACGTCTTCATTATCCAAATACGCCAACTTCGCGTCAATCATTTCATCAAAATACACATTGCGCTGCAACTTCAATTGTTCCAGCAACTTCTGCGTCTCCAATAAGTCGAATAACGTCAGCTGGGGGTAGTCATCGCCTGAAAATGTCCCATCTGGTCGTGCTTGGTACCACAAATCCCCATTGTCACGAATCCATCCACCGTCCGCTTGACCGAACGACTCGATGCCTGCAATCACCTTTAAAGCGACGTCCATATACTTCACATCGCCCGTATCTTGAAATGCAGTCAACAAAATCTTCAATCCACCTAGTTCATGATTCAGCGAGGCGTGTGTCACCGGCGTTTCCGCATCTTCATCGAAATAATCAACGATCAAATACCCATCATTCACTTCGATAATTTCCCCCGTTTCGACACGCGACAATAAATAATCCGCATACAAGGGCACATACAACTCCGCATCCGTCACATCGTCTGCGAACTCCCGCACGGTCTGATCCAAGAAGAACGCTACGTATTCGTTGTACCGCGTATCGACATAAGGCGCACGCACCCCATACGCATTGCCCAACCACGTACTCGTGTATTCTGTCGGCCAGCGCGTTCCTTCAAACTCATCTATGTAATAAAGAAGATTCGCACGAGAATTCAAGACCATCGTCTCAAAAAATACAGATTCAGACTTTCGATGCCAATCAAGCGCGAAGTCATCCTGAGTCCGTCCAATTACGCGGCCGTAGCCCATCTCAGTCGATGGTTCGATTGAAAAAGCTAATTTCGTAAAAGGTCCATCCATCGTCAACCAATTGAGCTGGGACATCTGATTCGTTAACGCAAAGTCGATGTAGTCATTTTCAATCTGCTCCGAAGGGAATAAATCTTGAGCAGACAGCAGCAACCAAGACTCCGCCACCTCGCCGCCATCTATTTCATAAGACTTAAAAACTTGCCCCTCAGCGACGGTGACATCCCGTAACTCTTCACTCAATTGTCTAATTCGACTAACTTTCCCGTTCTCATATTGTTTCTCCATCTTTTTCGAAACAAACACATGACCGACAATCATATTCAGCGAATTTCCGGTCACTCGACCAAACGGATTGACGGTAGGGTCTAAGCCAAATGTATTATGATACGCATGTTCAATAACCGCAGGGTTCCAACTTTTCGTTTCCAAGTCGGCCCCGTCTTTAAACGAAAATGTCGTTTCCACCTCAAACTTCTTCCGTCCATCGTTCTCCATTCGCTCGAATAGGAAAGTCGTTTGATTGCCAAGCGTTCTTTCTACGATTGAATACGTCCCGGAAGACTTCCCGAAAAACGTGACGTCAAACTCGCGGATGCGATCGACGGTGTTTTCCATTTTGCGTTCTCGTTCGTTTGTAAACCTAACTTGTAAATAAGAAGGGGTCCGAAGAGAAATATCATAGTTTTCATGTTCGTAGACGACCGTCGTTTTAGTTGATAAGAAAAACCAACTACTAGCGCCTAGCAATAAAACAATGAAAGCAGATAGACTAACTAAAATCTTTTTCAAAATAAATTGCACCCCCGAAATGCTATCTCCTTACCAATTGTAAAAACCGCATAAATCCTTCTCTATAAACTACATAAAGCATCCCAGCATATACCAGAACTCCGACCGGTACCAACACACCAAGTTGGACGAGAGAATACCAGTCAGAAGCACCTAGTCCGACTTTCAATCCCCAAATGGCGAGACCCATAACGATAGCCGGTCCAATAACCCGCACGCTCATCCGTCCAAAGCGTTGCAACTCCGCCATGCCAAGGTCTTTGTAAACGACGATCATTGAAACTGCAAAGTAATAAATACTAACGACCGAAGCTGAAATTGCAAGGGCAGGGTACCCATACTTATCGACAAGCAACCAGTTCAATAAGAAGTTCACCGCAATCGTCGTGACGCTTATGCGAAATACAACGGCTGTTTTACCCCGAGCATACATAGATCTCGATAAAATCAGCTGCATCCCTTGAAATACAATAATCGGCAAATACAATAGAAGAGCAGTATGTGTATTCGCAGTATCCGCAGCTGTAAATTTCCCGCGCTCGTATATGAATGAAATCGCTGCATCGCCAACAACGAGCAAACCGACCGCGATTGGTAACAACGTCACTAAGGAAATTTCCATCCCGCGGAAAAACGTATCTTTAAACTTCGCTTTGTTTTCTGTCTGCTCACTCATGAGCGTGAAAATAATAGCGGCAAGTGTCGTCGCGTAAATTGCGTTCGGTATACTTATAATGAGGGAAGAGTTATTTAAATAAGTAACTGCGCCGTCACCAGTTCCCGAAGCGAACGCTTTGTTGACAAATAAGTTTACTTGCCCGACGACCGCATTTAGCAAGGAAGGGATAATTAATATCAAAAACGCTTTCCTAAATGCGCTCTCCATTTTCAACTCCGGGCGCCATTGGTAATCCGACCGTACTAAATAATAAATTTGAATACCAACGCCGAGAAGCGTACCGAATATAAACCCGTAAACGAGAGAGAAGATTCCCCATTGGCTACTGAAAAGCAATGCGAATACAGCAGCCATTAAAGTAGCTAGCAATTTCGACACTTGTGAAGGAACGAAAATACGTCTCGACTGCAAATAAGAATCGAGCAATCCACTCAACACAATAACGGTCATGAAAGCAAAGAAAACCTGGGTCATTTCAACCGCAATGACTTCGGTTTGAGGTGCCATATTCCCGTAAATCAACGGAACAAAATAGCGAGCACCGAACCAACCCGCAACACTGATCCCGATAAAAATAAGCATCGTCCAGTTTAAAAGTGCATTGGCATTCCGATCGTCATCGTTTGCCCCGGATGCCCGACTTTTCACATACATCGGTAAGAACACGTTGTTGAATCCTGTCGCCACCATCGCAATAACTAATGTAATAAACGGAAATGCCAAAAAGTATGCATCCGTCTCAAACGAAGCACCAAACTCCTTCGCAACAATCGATTCACGTATAAAACCCGAGAACTTCAGCAATAACGCAATAGCCGTCGTCCATAACGCTGCTTTTTTTAAACTCCCCATAATACCCTCCATATAACAAAGCTCCCAGCAATCGCAGGGAGCTTGAAGTCACTTATTTAAAGCTAATTTATAAATTGCTTCATATTTTTCGGCTGCCGCAAAGTGCGAGTACTCCGCAACAATCTTCGCACGTGCCGTATCGGCTAAGCGTTGACCTTCTTCAGGGTTTGCTAACAACCGGATCATCGCATCGGACAACTCTTCAACGTTTTGCTCTTCAACAAGCAAGCCGTCTACACCGTCAACGATAATTTCTTTCAATCCACCAACCGCACAAGCGACTAACGGAACGCCGGAACCCATTGCTTCAAGTGCCGATATCGACGTCGCTTCTTCTACCCCTGCGGAATAAATAGAAGGAACAAGTGCTACGTTCGCCAACGCATAATACTCAATCATAATGGAGTGATCGACTGCACCAACCATCGTTACACGGTCTGCGATACCAAGCTCTGTCGCTTTATTTTTCATCTCGTTCATCATTTCACCTGTACCGGCAAACACGACACGTGCTTTCGGAAACTTCTTCAACACAGCTGGTAAAGACAAAATCGGATAGATAACTCCGTTTTTCTTCGTCAGTCTGCGTGGAACAAAGAAGATCAAATCATCTTTTTCGAACCCGTGCTTTTCACGGAACTCATCACGTCGTTCAATTTCAGGCTTGAACGATTCGACGTCTATGAAGTTCTTAATCATATGACCGACAACGCCCGCTTCGCGTTCAATATATTCTTTAATACGCGTATCTACCGTAATGACTTCTCGCGTAGCTGTATACGACACACGTTCATCAGCCATCAATTTCTTCGCTTCGGCAGACCCTTCGATAACGGTCCCTTTCGATATGCCTTCAAACGTTAAGTAGCCGTGAACTGTACTAACGACGGGAACACCTGATGGAATCGCCGCAAACGTCGTATAGACGTCTTGCGCGTTAATAATGTCGTATCCTTTTGACGCTTCTACTTTAATAATCGCTTCAAGTTCTTCTTTACGTCGTTTTAACGTCCATACATAACCGGAACCTTTTTTTACTTTATTCAATAAAAAAGCGGGGCCCCTTACAATGCCGTCTCTCTTCCATTTCGGTACATCGGAGAAGGAGACGATGTCTACTTCATGTCCACGAGACTCAAGGCCAACTTTAAGTGTCGCCAAGTGAACGGACATCCCTCCAAGATGTGGATAATCATATGCAGTTGCGAGTAAAATTTTCATAATTCAACGTTCTCCTTTCAAAAACCGTTCTTGCAATAAATCAACATTACGTTTCGCTTCGTTTCGTAAAACATTCACATTAGGTATGATCATTTCTTGCAATTCATCCTTATGATCAAGTGCATACAAAGCATTCTCAAGCAGTCTTTCTTTCGTGAACTCTCCGAGTGGGAAAGAGCGATCCCACATACCCGAACGTTTCAAAAAGCTTTCCACTTTGCGGTCGTAACTCAGTCCAATATGTGGCACATCCGACAACGCCGCAAAAATCAATGCATGTAAGCGCAATGCGATTGTTAAATCGGTTTTAGCGATAAAGTTATAAAACTCATTTGGAGTGAAAGACTCGCCTAAAAGACGGGTCTTATCTGCGAATTTCATCTTTTCCATTACCTTTTTAGAGACATTCGTGTCATACGGAGGTTCCATCGGTACAAACACTGGAAGCACACCGCGTTGCTCAATTAGCTCGTCCAACACCCACGCAAGCTTCTCAATATACTCATCTTCATGATCAAACCAAGGTCTCGGCGCAACAGCTACAAGTCGTTCATCGCCGTTCAGACCAAGGGATGCATACGCTTTGTTATCTTCGTCAGGTTGAAATGCAAATACAATATCTGCCGTAACAACCGTTTCAGGGCGCTTCACGCCGAGTGAATGCAAATAGTCTTTCGAATATTGATCGCGCACGGTTACGAAGTCCGCCATATTTGCAAAAACTTTCATTAAAATTTTACCCCATCTGCTCGTCACAGGGCCAATCCCTTGTGAAAAGAACATGACTTTCGCACCGCATAATTTCGCCAAAAATACGATTAGTAAATAGTAGGGAAGGGGTCCGAACAAAAACTTCGTCGGATATGTATCTTGAAGAAGTCCACCGCCACCTGAAATAAGTAGATCGGCCTTACGCAGCGCCTTCACTTTTTCTTTATTTCCATGACGCCAACCACGATAGACGGATTTTACGCCATATTCTTTTGCAGTCTGTTCGGGGGATAAAGAAAACACCGTAATGTCGGGGTTATCCAATTCTTTACGTAAATTATCGACGATTGCTTTTAATATCGCTTCATCGCCCGTATTGCCAAGGCCGTAAAAGCCAGATAATACAATTTTCAATCTAGAGTTCCTCCTTAAAAAATGGGTGCTTTCACAGTCCTGTCAAAGCATCATACTGTCAAGATTTTATCACTCTTTGGCTAGGCTATGCAACCCGTAGGTAAATCTGATATACTGTTAAAATTGGAAGCCGATGAATCGAGGTCTATAACATTGAAGGAATCATACTTAGGCGTGCACGTATCGCCACTCACATATGAAGGCATTGTGACAGAATTGAAAACACGTATAAAAGAAGGCGAGCAATCGACAATTATAGCCGTCAATCCGGAAAAAGTGATGGCGGCACAAAAGGATCCACAAGTGATGGATCTGATCAATAACTCTACTTTTCAAATCGCGGATGGAACGGGTATTTTACTTGCTTCCAAACTAAAAAAAGGGACGATTACGTCACGGGTGACTGGTGTGGACATGATGGCACGTCTCCTAAAGTTTGCGGAAGAAGAGGGGTATCCGATTTATCTTTACGGTGCGAAAAAAGAAGTTATTGAAAAAGCAGCAGCAAATATAAAAAACAAGCACAAAGGAATTACGATAGCAGGAATAACAGACGGCTACGAGCAAGATGAGGAAGCGCTCATTGAACGCATTAACAACAGTCAGGCCAAAATGATTTTCGTCGCGCTCGGCAGTCCGAAGCAGGAATTATGGATTCGACGAAACTTGGACAAGCTGAAAGACGTCCAAGTATTTCAAGGTGTCGGCGGCAGTTTTGACATATTCTCGGGAACCGTCAAACGAGCACCCGCTTTTTTTAGGAAGTTCGGAATCGAATGGTTGTACAGGCTCATAAGCAATCCAACACGCCTCAAAAGACAACTCAACCTCCCAAGGTTTTTGATCAAAGTACTGTTTACTAGAAAGTAGAAAAACGCAAGGCTTCTATATATATAATGTTGAAATAAAGAATCCCTCTGAACCCGCTTCGGCGCTTGGGGAGGCCTCCCGCCGTAAGCCTGACAGAAAACCACTGCCAGTCTTACAGCTACGGCTACCCCAGTAAGGCGCCTTTGCTAGTTTATTCCTCAAATTCAACGTATATGTGTATTTTAATTTAATAGAAACGTCTTATTTCAACGATTTTCTTTTTTATGAAGTATCTTTATATCAGCAAACACAACAAAAAATCTTATCCAATCCAAGTTCAATTAAAGGAGATTTTACACATGAAAAAGTCAATCTGTGTTGTCGGTTTAGGTTATATTGGTCTGCCGACATCCGTTATGTTCGCGAATCACGGCCACCAAGTCCATGGGGTCGATGTCAATGAAATGGTCGTCAACAATATTAACGATAAAAAATTACACATCGAAGAAGATGGGCTTCAAGAACGGCTCGACTCGGCAATTGACTCGGGGTTACTAACCGTCGCAACAGATCCTGTAACAGCAGACGTCTTCATCATTGCTGTTCCTTCACCAATCCGGGCGGACAAGTCTGCGAATCTCGAATATATACGAAACGCTACAAAATCGATTGTTCCTTTCGTCGAAAAAGGGAATCTTGTCATCTTAGAGTCAACGGTTCCACCGCGCACAGTTGAAGACGTAATGATTCCGGAACTCGTAAAAACTGGACTTGAAATCGGTTCGGATCTATTTGTCTCGCATTCACCGGAACGGGTCATCCCCGGAAAAGTATTCACAGAACTCATTTCAAACGACCGAATTATTGGTGGCGTTACCGAAGAATCAGCAAGAATGACGTCTGACTTATACCGCACATTCGTCGTGGGAGAGATGCATGAAACAGACGCAACAACTGCAGAACTCGTTAAAGTGATGGAAAATACATACCGTGACGTCAACATTGCGCTGGCAAATGAACTGGCAAAAATTTCGACCCATATCGGTGTCGATGTGTGGGAAGCTATCCGTCTGGCGAACTTCCACCCACGCGTGAACATTCACCAACCCGGACCAGGTGTTGGCGGACATTGTATCGCAGTCGACCCTTGGTTCCTTGTTGAACTAGACCCCGCGAATGCACAAATTATTAACTTAGCAAGACAAACAAATGATGGTATGCCATCTTATACCGCACAAATGACCGCGGACCTTTTACAGGCAAAAGATATTAAAAATGCGAAAGTCGCCGTATTTGGTCTTGCGTTCAAAGGCAATATCGATGATATGAGGGAAAGCCCGGCAGTCGATGTTGTGAGTCAACTGAATGCTAGACAATTAGAAGTAAAAGCGTTCGACCCGCATATTAAATTGAACAATATTAAAGAACAAACACAAAATAGAGAAGAAGCGCTACAAGATGCATCGGCAATTGTTATTTTAACAAATCACGACGAATTCACATCGATGGACCCGGAAGAAATAGGGGAAACGATGTCAACAAAAGTGATTATTGACACGAAAAACTGTATAGACCGTGTAAAATGGAAAGCAGCCGGATTTGACGTCTACATCCTCGGCAATTCAAAGCAATGAGATCAAAAAATTTAAAACGAAAGAGGATATAGTCTCCATGGAACTTAAACAGCATAAAATAATGCTTGCGATTGCCGTATTCATTATTCTTCAACCGCTTATTGATGTCTTAACGACAGCATCTATCCTATATGTCGATTTGCCCGTTACGATTGGCGTACTTATACGATTAGCTTACTTAGCAATTATGGCGGCGTGGATTGTCTATGCTGCGCTAACAAGTAAAAAAGCTAAACTGTACTTAGCGTACTTAACCGGGTTTGCTTTACTCATTGTCATTAATTTTGCAACAAACTATTTTGTAAAAGACCCATTTCTAATGGTGGAAGAGCTCACATTTTACACGAAAGTTGTCTATTTCCACGTACTATTTTTTGGTTTCCTTCTATTATTAGAGAAACTTGCAGAACGAGGCACGGATACAAAAAGCCAACTGGTCAATTACTTTCTCATTTCAGCATTATTCATCAGCGCAGTTTTTATCGTGTCACAAGTAACTGGCACAAGTCTTACGAATTACGCTCGGTCAAAAGAAGGATGGACCGGGTGGTTTTATGCGGGCAATGAAATTGGAGCCATTATGGCGATCCTTCTTCCTTTGACAGCATTGTTTGCAGTTACTCGAACGTTTAAAGTGAAAGACATTACGCAATGGATTCCATTTGTACTTCTATCAATCTCTATGCTTGCGCTAGGGACAAAAGTTGGTTATGGCGGAATTGTCATTGTTTTACTAGCTGTTTTAGTAGGAAGTTTGATCATATGGGTATTGAAATTACGGACTGAAAAGATTGAAAACGTCCGCTCGAACTTCTTCGTTTCGTTCATTTTACTTATCGTCCTTGCTGGTGTAACACCATTTACACCGGTTTTTGGAAACATGTTTGCGCATTTGGACATACTCGGTCTAAACTTTGAAAAACCTCCCGTACAAGTCGACGAATTCGGGGAAGTAATAGAGGATACGGAAGAAGAAAAGAAACCTCAAATTACTGGAGAACAAATGGAGAACCTTATTTTCAGTAGTAGGGAACAATATGTGAAAAACTATGAAATACAATTTAAAGAAGCACCAGCCGTTCAACAGCTTTTCGGTATGGGGTATGCGGGGAACTATGACTTACCTGAACGACATAAGCCGCTCAAGATGATTGAAATGGATTTCCATGATTGGTTCTATTCATTTGGACTTATTGGATTCCTCTATATGATGGCACCGATTGTCTATTTTGCCGGGTTACACATTTTGAGATTCGTCAGACGAATTCCGAAAACGTTTGACTACTTCCACATCTTAACGGGTGTCTCAATTCTATTAGGTATTGGGATTAGTTATACTGCCGGTCACGTACTCGTTGCGCCTGCCGTATCAATTTATATGGCCTTCTTATTAGCCGCACTTATTGTTATCGGTCGGGCAGAGGATCAACGATAAGTGAGGAAAAGATGGGATGAGTAGACTTACATAGCGATATGAGACACATATAAAACACCTTTATTAGGCTGCCATTACACCGTATTTTATTGGTGTCAGGTAGCCTAATTTTGCTTGGATACTTTTTTCAGTATAATAATTCAAATAGGTTATAACCCGCTCACTAACTTCTTGATCCCTTCAGCACACCATCTATAATAGTTTGCCCGCGGTACTTCTAAAACACTCAAAATAGCATTAATCGTATACTTACCCTTGAATTTCTCTACGATTTGTAAAACTACTTTTTTCAACCTCTTTTTGATATCCATCTTCAGATGAGATAATTGGCGCTTCTGATTGTCGTTTTCACTCGCGTATTCGGGACCATAGCCGAAGGTATATTGTTTACCAATTTGCTGATCAAATCGATAGAATTCATTGTTTCGGTAGCATCTCATCCATGTTTCAATCTGTGATTTATTTTGGATTCCATGCATTCTCATAATTTCTTTAGTCGTTAATTCACCGCTTAGTCTTAACCCCAATTAACTTCACTTGAATATACATTTTTGCCGATGCAAAAACACCTTCGATGTAAGTACTTTTTACAAGAGTACTTACATCGGAGGTGTTTTATATTTTCTCAATAATTTAGGTTAGTCCAGAGCTAGTTAGGTAAAAAGTCACGGAAACCTAGAACACCTGTCTATTAGCCTATTAAAATAGTTGTAAATGGATAAAACATGACGTATAATAAATTGAATGTTTAGACAATGCCACTTTGTAACTAGTAATAAACTACCAATCTATTAATATTTATTAACAGATTAGTAGCATAGTTCAATAAAAGATGGTATGCTTTTAATTGTGCACTAAAGTCGATATCTTTCGACAAACAGAACTATCTAAAACAGGGAGGAATACTACAAATGGTTTTAAAAACAAATAACTACAAAAAATTCGTAGCAACTGCTGCTACTGCAACTCTTGTTGCAACTGCAATCGTTCCAGGAGCATCTGCTGGAGTAACAACAGCTTCATTCACTGACGTACCTGCTTCATACAAAGAGGCAGTTAACTTTGTTGTTTCAAACAACTTCGCACTAGGTGAAAAACCAACATCATTTGGTATTGACAACAATATCAAACGTGGAGACTTTGCTTCAATTCTTGCAAAAGCTGCAGGCCTTATGGACGACAAAGCACCAGCTTCAGGTTTCTCAGACGTAGTTGCACGTGATGCAATCGCTGTTAACTCACTAAAAGCTGCTGGCGTTATTAACGGTGTTTCTGCAACTAAATTCGGTTCTGCAGACCCTATCAAACGTGGCGACGCTGCAATCATGCTTCAAAAAGCACTAGAACTTGACACTGGCGACGCTAAAGCTGACTTTTCAGACGTTAAAGATCGCTATAAAGATGCAGTTGCTGCACTAGTTAACCTAAAAGTAACAAACGGTCAGACTGCTACTCAATTCGGTACTGACAGCAACATCAAACGTGGAGATTTCGCTAAGTGGCTTTATGCACTTAAAGATTTCGTAGTACTAGGAGATCCAGCACCAGCACCAGTACCAGTACCTGGCGAACTTGGAATTGGTTTCTCAAAAGCATACTTGATTGCTGACGGAAACGACAACCTTCTTGTTACTTTTGAAATTCTTGGTAAAGACGGTAAAGTAGATACTTCAATTAACGGTATTTCACTTGAGCTTCGTTCATCACACGGTACATTTGATTTCAGTAAAGTAACTGTACAAAACGGTGTAGCACAAGCTACTTTAACTTCACAAGCAAGTTCTAAAGATCTTGACGTTAAAGTTGAAGCGATTGTTGATGCAACTACAATTCCAACTGACGTACAAATTGGTACAAAACACGTTAGCAAAAATATTGCATTCAAAACTGATGCAGGCTTAACTCCAAAAGTTAACCTTGTAGCAGCTGAATCAAACCAAGCTGACCGTGTCTTTGCTAAGTTCGATCAAAACGTTGAGCTTTCAGATTTCGTAAAAACTAATTCAGATGGCCAGCTTCTTTATGATGTTTATGCTACTGATGGACAAACGCTACTAGAAGATGCAGTAGTTAAAGCAAAAACTCTTAAATATGATGCTGAACAAGTTAGACATTCATTAAGAGATGTAAAAAATGAAACAGGTACTACTAAATCACTAGTTGTTAAACAAAATGGTCAAAAATTCGCTGTTCAAGGTATCAAAGCAATTGAAGGTAATTCAAAAGCATTTGATATCATTCTTGTTAAAGCAGCAAATTCTGACGGTGTTGTAGATGTACTTGACAACAATAAAACAATTGTTGTTGAAAGTAACTATACTGCACGTAAAGGACAATTTAACGGCCATGTTACAAACTCAACAGTTAAGTTCATTTTAACTGATGCAACTGCTCCATCAGCTGTTAAAGTTTATAACGAAAGCCTTAAAGACCTAGTTGTTGAATTTTCTGAATCAGTACTAGATGGGTCAGCTGCTTTCAAACTTGACGGTATTTATGGCGTTGGAACTGGTATCAAAGATCCAGTATACGGCGAGTTCGATGTTCGTACATTAGTAGACGAGCGCCACCTAGTCTTCTTAGAATTGACTAAAGACTATAAAGAAATTAAAGGCAACCCTGGATACTTCAGTGCAGGTCAACACAAAGTAGAAGTAAGTGCTTATAAAGACTTTGCTGGTAACTTGGGTGCTACTAAAAACTTAACGTTCAACGTAGCAGCTAACACTGTACGTCCTACAGCTGAAGTAAAAGTATTGTCACCAGAACAATGGCATATTACGTTTAATGCACCTTTAGTACAACCTAATGTTATTTTAACTAACGATAATCTTGTTGTAGAAGTATATAACGAGAAGTTGAAGAAATTCGAAGAATCAAAAGTTAAATTAGGTGTAAACGCGGTAATTGAACGAGTTGGAAAAACAAATGAATATGTCTTGGAACTTACACAAGACTGGACTCACATTTATGATACTGCAAACAATCCAAATGCAAATTATTATAATGATGAGTACCGTGTTGTTCTTAAAGGATATAATGAGCTTGAAGCAGCAGGTAACACGAATGCAGCTATCAAAAACTCTGATAATGGTTTAGCACTAGTAAATGATTTCGTACTTGAATTAAATGACCCAATTATGAAATCTGCTGATACAACTAGTCCGAAAATCAAAAAAATTACACAAGCTGACCTGAAAGACTTGTTTATTGTAACTATGGATGAGCCAGTTAAACTTAAAGGCGATGTGGACAACGCTGGAGATACACCGAGCCAAGAACAAAATTGGAACGTTCCATTAACAACAGTTCAATTTATCGGTAAAGATGCGGCTGGAAAAACTGTAACAATCAATGGTACTTATACTAAGTATGTTGATCATACAGATACAAGTTTCTATGTTAAATCCGATCAAAACCTTCAAAACCTTGTGAATAACAAAGGATATTCAGAAGACTGGAAAGTAGTTGTTAAAGCTATTTCTGACGATATCGGTAATACAGCAGCAACTGAAACTGAAAACTTCAAAATTCTAAAACAGGTTACTGTTGCACCATTCTTCATTGAAGAAGCTCACTACGATTCAAATTCTATCGTTGTTACATTTAGTGACGGTGTACTTCATAAAGGAGAAACATTTGATGCAACTAGAGTTACAAACTATGCATTGAATGGCAAAGCTCTTCCAGAAGGTACTTCAATTTCAGTTGAAGATAAGGATAGTGTTGCAGGTTATGAAACTGTAATCATTACATTCCCAGCTGGAACATTGGATGTTAAGTCTAATAACGTACTAAACGTTCAAAGAGAACTTAAATCTTATGATGGTGCTAAACTTGAGGGCGAGCACGAAATTGAAATTCCATACAATGTCGATGGAAACACTTCTAACGCATCATAAACGAAACGTTGCTTTATAAACCGTTAATTCGGTGAAATAAGCGGAATATCAACCCCATGATTTGCTCTTTGGAGTTTTTCATGGGGTTTTATTCTAACTATCTATTCCAATTAGTGGGTGGAATTCCTACACTTGTTAACAGTCTTAAACATGTGCCTAATCCTCCTGTATCCAGTGAAGCCTTATCCGGCGGAAGGGGTAAAGTCAGGTGAAGTCGTACTCGAAAGAGGCGGGGCTCTTTAAAAGACAACCATGGTCAGGCAACGAATCCATGTTGATCCAGGGTGAGGTAGTAGATGCCGTGTAAAGCGAAGCTAGGGGTTCGGCATGTATCCTTGAATATGAAATGATTTAATGGCGGTCAGCCTAATTGACTGTTAAACTGGCCGTTCTCATTCCTGAAAAGTGGAGACCTACCGTTGTCAAAAAGAGGGATGGAATGGATGGAACGTTTGAAGCTTTGCTAGAAGAGGTGGGATAGCACCTATGAAACTAGTAAAGTGGCGGCGAGTTCATAGTAGTGTCGATCATTCGCCGTTTGCATCGTCATGGTAACATGGTGAGAGGGTAAAACGAATGGGAGCGAAGGAACTCAGTCTGAAGTAGTTTTTAATTTATTTCCCTGAAATAGACAAATGGATAGCCGATCTGCATATATTGTAGATCGGCCTTTTTTAACGATATATAATTGAGTATTCCATTAGGTTTTCATGGGAATACTAAATTACTTCTGACGGATCGCCGTGTGCGATGAAAGTCGCCTGCACGGTGAAGGCCCGAAACGAAAGCTATGGATCTTTTCATAGTATAAGACGGGAATAGCGACGATGGTTTTTCAGGAACAGTAGGTAACCCTAAAGTGCATGATGGTAATGTGGAAATTGATATAACAGATATCGGTTCTTTATCGAATGCCATTGTAAGAGGTAATTTAACGATTATCGGTACAATAACGGGTAATACTACTTTTTCAAATATTAAGGTTGAGGGCGATCTTGACCTATCCGGAATTGACGGCAATCCCTTCGACTTAGATTTAAGTGATATCGAAGTTGGCAGAGGCACGATTATATAACTGGATTTCCCAGCCTCGGCTGGGAATCTATTTACTAAATATAAAGGATGATTGGGGAGTATTTAATGAAAAGCAAAAAACGTACGAGAAGATTCAATATCGCACTTATCTTCATCATGATTCTGAGTTTAGTATCACCTGTTAGTTCAAACACTGCACAAGCCGCAGATAATGCTATTTCAGTCGCTGATGCGATTGCGAATAATGGTGGAAAAGCTACTGTAAAGGGATATATTGTAGGAGTATATTCGAATAGTGGGCTTGTAACAGATACATCGAAATTTGTAGCAAGCAATCTAGCAATTGCAGACAGTCCTGACGAAACAGAAAAGATTAAAATTTTACCTGTTCAATTACCGGCAGGTGCAGTCAGAACCGCACTTAACTTAGTGGATCATCCTGAGTTAGTCGGAAAACAAGTTACAATTTCAGGTAATATTGAAGCGTATTTTAGTCAACCTGGATTAAAATCTCCAACTGGTTATTCGACTGTAGAAGAAGATTCAGAAATACTTGCTACTGATCTCTTCATTTCTGAATACGTCGAAGGAAGTAGTAACAACAAAGCGATTGAACTTTACAATGGGACAGGCGCTGCCATGGATTTAAGCGACTACTCATTGGAGTTATATGTAAATGGTAAAACTATAATTCAAAGCACCTTGAAACTTACAGGTAATTTGGAAAATGGAAAGACATACGTGATTGTTCATGGACAATCGAATGATGAGTTGAAAAGTAAGGGAGATTTAACAGATAGTAATATTACAGGATTTAACGGCGATGACGCATTTGTTCTAAAGAAATCGGGAGTGATTATTGATTCCTTTGGACAAATAGGTGTTCAGGAGAAATGGGGAGAAAATGTTACCCTCGTTCGTAATAGCTCGGTTACATCAGGAGATCCAATTGCGGATGATGTTTTTGCTCCTTCTTTAGAGTGTACAAGTTTTCCAATAGATACGTTTACAAATTTGGGATCCCACACAATGAACGGTTCATCATCTGGCGGTCCAGATCCTGTTGAACCTGCTGAAATCATTTCAATTGCTGATGCGCGTGCTTTAGGGGCCGGCACAAAAGTAACCGTTAAGGCAGTTGTAGCGGCGAAATTGAAAAATACGATATCAGTACAAGATGGTACGGGTGGACTAGCAGTACGTCCCACTAGTTTAAATGTATCAGTTGGCGATGAAGTGACGTTAAGGGGAACTTTAGCTGACTACCAAGGCTTACTTCAATTGGATAGTGCATCGATTGTTGAAAAGTTCGGAAACGCCGGTGAACCAGTACCTAAAGAAGTAACAGGTGCCCAGGTAAGTGAAGTAAATGAATCTATTCTAGTTAAAGCTACAAATATTACATTAACTTCAGTAGATGCGAATTTTAACTATACAGCGACTGATGGCACAACAGAATTCATTGTCCGTGACGAAAACGGTACGCTCGGTTTAATTGCAGGGAATCAATACGAATCGATTGTAGGGATTGTTCAGCAGTTCGGTGCGGCGTATCAAATTATTCCACGTTCACAGCAAGACATTATTGTAGATAGCTCAATCATGCAACCAGCCACTGCGAATCCAAGTAGCGGAACGTTTGTTGGAAGCACGACTGTAACATTATTAACAAGTACGGCAAATGCAGACATCTATTACACGCTAGACGGCAAGGATCCAACTACAAGTGGTGCCACTAAATATAATGCACCAATTGAAATTACAAAAAACACAACACTTAAAGCAGTTGTAAAAACTGCGGATGCTACAAGTGAAGTGAAGGTATTTGAATATACAATTACGGATAGCCTTCGAATTCATGATATTCAAGGAGCTGGACATACCTCTCCATTTGAAGGTCAAACAGTTGAAGGTGTTGAAGGAATTGTAACTTATTCATTCACATTAACTGGTTCAACGTATTACCATATTCAAACACCAGATGCATTGGCGGATGATAACCTAAATACATCCGAGGCAATCGTGTTGTATAGCGGAAATAGCCCTTGGCCAATCCAAGTTGGTGATTTAGTATCCGTAACAGGACAAGTTAGTGAATATGCAATCGATGGGTATGCAGATCGTCAAGACACAGACATGAAAACAACGCAAATCAATGTAAGAAATGATGCAGGTGGAAAAGTTACCAAGTTGGAAAGTAATGTGAAATTACCAACACCAATCAAAATTGATGAAACGAATCTACCAACTAAGCATATTGATAGTGATAGGTTAGCTATATTCAATCCGGACGTAGATGCAATTGATTTCTGGGAAAGTTTAGAAGGTATGCTTGTGGAAGTTGATAACGTAAAAGCAGTAGCACCACAACAACACGGCGACCTTACAACTGTTCTTGAAAATCGAAAAACAAACTCCTTACACGGAGGACTTCTACTAGAAGAAGGCAACTTTAACGCAGACCGTATCCAATTCCGTTTAGAGCCAAATGGAGATGCGCGTAACTTTGAAGTCGCGACGGGTGATACGTTCAATGGAACGATTAAAGGTGTAGTAGGCTATTCATTCCAAAACTATAAAATCTATGTTGACTTGGATGAGATGAAGAAGAAGCATTCTAAAGGAACGGCAACACCAGAAAAAACAACTATTGTAAAAGCGGATGACAAGTTGACCATCGCTTCATACAACTTGGAAAACTTCTCGAATAATAAAACGTCTACAACGAATGACAAAGCACAGAAATTAGCAAGAGCCTTTGCTAAGGATATGCAAAGTCCCGATATTGTTGGAGTAACAGAAGTTCAAGATAATAACGGGCAAAGTAAAGGTGATTCAAAAGCAAACGAAAGTTATAAACGACTTATCGACGCCATCAAAGCGGAGGGCGGCGTAGAATATGAATACGTAAATATCGACCCAGAAAATAACAAAGATGGCGGCGCGCCAGATGCGAATATCCGAGTCGGATTCTTATACAATCCAGACCGAGTGACGCTGACGGAGGGGCTTCCAGAGGGAGATGCGACAACAGCGGTTGGTTATAAAAACGGAAAACTTACACATAATCCGGGACGTATTGAACCGAATAATGCAGCATTCAACAGTAGCCGTAAACCACTTGCAGCACAATTCGAGTTCCAAGGGGAAAGCGTTGTTGTTATTGCCAACCACTGGAACTCGAAAAATGGAGACACGCCACTCTTTGGTTCAAAACAACCACCTGTTAACGGGAGTGAGGCACAACGCCATAAAATTGCAGAAATCGTCTATAATTTTGTGAAAGATATTAAAACTCAAAATCCAACGGCAAATGTTGTTTCAGTAGGCGATTTTAACGACTTCCAATTCTCGAAGTCCTTAAAGATTCACGAAGGCGATTTGATGACGAATATGATTAACAAAGTAGAAACAGCGGATCGTTACTCATATGTCTTTGGTGGAAATTCACAAGTATTGGATCATGTTTTAGTATCCAATCACTTGGCTGACAAAACAGCAATCGATATTTTGCACATCAATGCGGATTTCACGGATATGGCGGGACGCGCAAGTGACCATGACCCAGTTCTTGTCCAAATTGATTTTGCGGATAAAGAAGTTGTTGTACCAATAGTAGCTGAAAAAACATACAACTTTAAAAACTTTAAAACGAAAAAATTAACGATTAACCAACCAAGCGTATCCATTACACTTGATGGGAAGTCAGTAATTACGGAAGGCGTTCTGTTTACAGGAAACTATGCAGAATTCCACGGTGCAGGCTTTGCCAACACGACCGTAACGATCAAACCAGCAAAAGCTGGCGCGATTATTGATTTCAAAGGGACCGAAATGAAAGAGGTCATCATCGACGGCGCGAACGTCAAAGAAATTAGAGGCGCCGAAAATATTCAAAGCATTAAATTTATCAACGGTGCAAATAAGGACAACATTAAAATTACAAACGTAAAAGGGAATCCCATTGGGATTCCTTCTTTACCTAGTGAAAACAAAGCGCCGGTTATAAAGAAGGCAATTCCGAATCAGACGGTTAAAGAAGGAGAGTCTATCTCCATCTTATTGACCGACCATTTCTCGGACCCTGAAAATACAAAGCTTACATATAGTTCTACGGTGGGTACAATCGATCTTAATTCACTAAATCTAACACTCTCAAAAGGCGACTATATTGTGGGAGTTACCGCTTCGGATGGAGAGAAGACTGTTACAGCTAGTTTCACAGTCAAGGTAACAGCCGATATCGAAGTGCCAGCGGATGATTATTACAAAGAAGCGATGGGCAAGAGTGGACCGGCGTTAAAAGCCGCGCTTCACGAAATCATTGATGGACACAAGGAGCTTTCTTACAGTGAAGCGTGGGAGGCACTGCGTGAAACAGATGAAGACCCGAAAAACGTCAATAATGTGATTTTATTTTATTCCGGAGAGTCCCGCTCGAAAACTCGTAATGGTGGGAATGTTGGCGATTGGAACAGGGAACACACTTGGGCAAAATCGCATGGTAATTTCGGAACAAGTAAAGGACCTGGAACAGATATTCATCACCTTCGTCCTACAGATGTTCAAGTAAATAGCTTAAGAGGCAATTTGGATTTTGATAATGGGGGTACCGCTGTAAAAGGTTGTGACGGTTGCTTAAAATCAGCGAATTCTTGGGAACCACCCGATAATGTAAAAGGTGACGTCGCACGAATCCTATTTTATATGGCGACTCGCTATGAACAAGGTGACAAAGTCGACTTAGAGTTAAACGAAAAACTTAATAATGGAAGCGCGCCTTATCATGGTAAGCTTTCGACACTTCTCGAATGGCACAAGCAAGACCCAGTCGATGCGTTTGAAGAAAACCGAAACAATGTTATCCAAGAATGGCAAGGCAATCGGAATCCATTCATCGATCACCCTGAATGGGTAGAGCTAATATGGCCACAAGCCGCACCAGCCAAGCTCGATATTGCTTCATAAGCTAGAACTTTGAAAAGTCAATCGTTAAAGTAACGCGGTTGGCTTTTTTTATTTTGGAAAGAGCGGGTGTCCAACGAAATCGGTCGAGTGTGCAACCATTCCCCGGAAGTGTGCAACAAACCCAATCAAGTGTGCAACGATTCTCCCGAAGTGTGCAACGAATCCAGCCAACCGTCCAACGATTCCTTCGAAGTCGACTACTACACAAGTGGTAGATGCATTAAACGTCGTATCCTAAACTAGAGTACTCTAAGTTTAGGCCTTTTTAATTTTAGTGCTTTAACTATGGACTATATAAGGGTAGTATTTATAGTAGTCAAGGTGCTCAAAGGGTGGAGAATTGAAAGTTCAAAACGCTATCCTATTTACCTTCCGAGGTGACTGATTATTAACCCTTATTTAATTATTCTAACTACTGGTAATGTCGGCAGTTTACGTATACTTAACATACCTGTTTTAAATATGTATACATAAAACTAATTCAGTTAGGAGATAATTATGAAAAAAGTAAAAGGTTATCTTGATCCACCAAAAATTCTTCTATTTGGATTTACAGCTGTCATTCTTATTGGAGCATTGTTATTGACTCTTCCCATTGCCACAGATGATGGAAAGGGCCTTTCGTTTTTAAATGCTTTATTTACCTCTACATCCGCTACATGTGTAACTGGGCTTGTCGTTGTAGATACTGGAAATACATTTACAATGTTTGGTGAGTTGGTCATATTATCGCTCATTCAAGTCGGTGGATTGGGATTTATGACTTTTGCCACTTTTGTATTACTCTTATTAGGTAAAAGAATTACTTTAAGGGGAAGGTTGCTCCTAAAAGAATCATTAAATAATACATCCATTGAAGGAATAGTAAGGTTAGTAAAAAGAATATTGATATTTACCCTAGTGATTGAGATTATCGGCGCAATTATTTTATCGATTCGCTTTTCTTTCGATATGCCAATTGGAAAAGCCATCTATTATGGTGTTTTTCATGCCATATCAAATTTCAATAACGCAGGTTTTGATTTAATGGGAGATTTCCGGAGCCTGACTCCTTATGTAGAAGATCCTATCGTCGTTTTAACTGTATGTGCCCTTGTCACATTAGGTGGTCTAGGTTTTATTGTCATGAACGAAATTTATCAGTACCGCGAAACTCGTCGTTTATCTGTACATACAAAAGTAGTTTTGGCGATGACGTTAATTCTAACGCTTGGAGGAGCTATATTACTCTTCATTTTTGAATTTGGCAATACTAAAACATTAGAGCCTTTGTCCCCTATCGGAAAAGTATTAGGATCATTATTTCAATCGGTTACTTCTAGGACAGATGGTTCTAATACGTTACCTATTGGAAGTTTAACACAGTCCTCTTTGTTCGTTATTATTTTGCTAATGTTTATTGGTGCTGCTCCAGGATCAACGGCAGGTGGCATAAAAGTAACTACATTAGCTGTATTATTCGCCACTGTTTGGTCTCAAATTAAAGGGCGTGATGACGTTGTATTATTCAAACGTAGAATTTTTATTGAAACTATATTAAAAGCACTTACTGTTACTTTAATTGGATTATTTCTTGTTATTATCATGACTATGTTATTGAGTATAACGGAAAAGGGACATGATTTTATTGTGTATCTATTCGAAGTTACTTCTGCGCTTGGTACTGTAGGTCTATCGATGGGTTTAACCCCAGAATTATCCCCTATGGGTCGTTTACTTATTATTTTCACTATGTTCGCAGGGAGATTGGGCCCTTTAACAGTTGCATTTGCAATTACTAAGAGGAGGAAACCGAATGCTTTCCATCATCCAAAAGGAAAAATAATGATTGGATAATTATAACGAAGGGGTGTATATAGAAATGGCAAAACAACAATACGCTGTTATTGGTTTAGGAATATACGGAAATAGTGTAGCTAGAAGATTATATGAGGCTGGACAGGAAGTTTTGGGAATTGATGTTAACGAAGAGCGAGTGGAAGAGGCTGAATTATTCGTTACTCATGCAGTCGTGGCAGATGCCACTGAAGAAGAAGCACTAATTTCAATCGGAATTCGAAATTTTGATTGTGTAATTGTCGCAATTGGAAATGATATGCAGTCCAGTATTTTAACAGTGTTGCTCCTAAAGGAACTGGGAGTGAAAAAAGTAATTGCGAAATCTCTAAGTAAGCATCATGGTCAGGTTTTAGAAAAATTAGGGGCGGATTGGATTACTTATCCTGAAAGAGATATGGGAGAACGTGTTGCAAATCAGCTTTTGTCACCAAATGTGTTGAATTACATTGAACTGTCAAAAGAATACAATGTAGAGGAAATATTAATCCCTTCAAGAATGGCTGAAAAAAGTTTGCGGGAACTTGATATTCGTTCCAAATATAATGTAAGTGCCATTGCCATCGTAAGAAAAGGAGATATCATCATATCTCCACTTTCAGAACAGATTATTCATAAAGGAGATTTATTAGTAGTGATTGGAAGTAAAGTGGATCTAGCCAGACTTTCAAATATAGAATAACATTTGTCCGACTGAACACCTTAAGATACGCTGAACTTTCTTGTCGTTCACATGGCTTCCTTTGTTTTTTAACTCCAGAAGGATATCCTTTAGTCCAAACTTTTCTTTGAGTTCGAATGATAACGCTGTTTGTGCTTTTCGGGATAGCCCTTCGAATCCGTCTGAAAAGCTCTTAACTTTTTTAAATACTCTACCTCCAAACGAAGGAGTTCATT
The DNA here is from genome assembly GCF_026931025.1 of Sporosarcina sp. G11-34. NCBI lineage: Bacteria > Bacillati > Bacillota > Bacilli > Caryophanales > Caryophanaceae > Sporosarcina > Sporosarcina sp. G11-34. The sequence goes on from NZ_JAHNZW010000002.1 coordinate 330,082, forward strand.
TTCCCGTTCTAGTATCTGTCCTTGTGTCATCTCATTAGTTTTTGTTTGTTTACTAGTATTATTTTTGTTAGTTACTTTATTAGACATGGATGGTCGTCCTCTTGGTCTGTCCAGGGCTTCAGTGCCACCCCCAAGGAACTTTAGCTTCCATGATGTGATTATCGGTGGGTTGGTTAATCCAAAATGATAAGCTGTTTCAGTTTCCGAAGCGCCTGTCCTTTTCATAAAGCTTAGTACATCCAGCTTAGCTGTGTTCGTTGTATATATTTACCCAAGCGGGCCATTCAGATACTCCGGCACGACCATTAGTTTAAGAGATTCACTATATTTAACCATAATAAAACACACCAAAAGTTAGATTTTGACTTTAGCTTTTGGGGTGCACATCATTGTAACTTAACGTAATGGGTTTTTTAATTCCCAAAAACTTAACGTCCTCTTAACCTTCGACCTATATGCTAGGGTGAAAATTGAGGGGTGATGGGTTACATGTTTGGCAAGAAACGTAGAGGGTTAAGTTTTATGTTGATTGGCTTGTTGGTATTTGGGGCAATGTTTCAAGGGATTGGAATGAAGGCGGTGCAGGCGGAGAAGGTTGATGTGAAAACGGTAGCGGATATTCAACCGACGTTTATCAAACCGCCTATTTTACCAATTCCACTTTTTCAGTGGCCAAATAATGCGGCTTTGGAAGTGACGAAGATTACTAGCACAGAGGCGACGCTTACTTGGCCAACTCCTGGCGGTATACTAAAACTATCTAGATATATAATTTACGTCAACGATACGTTTCACGAGTCTATCGCGGCGGATAGGAACACGTTCACAGTCAAAAATTTGACGCAAGGCACAGCATACAAGTTTAGTATTGTGGCTTTCGCGGGGCAAACTAGTCTCGCGCCGTTGACGGTAGACGCCAGAACACCGGGAATTCTTATTCCGATAAAATGGCCTGATAATGGTGTCTTAGCGGTATCGGATGTCACAGAGACCAGTTTGAAACTTGCTTGGCCGAAGCCAGAGGGGATTTCGAATATAAGCGGATTCCGAGTATTTATTGATGGGAAATTGCAACATACAGCTGGAGAAGATGCAGAAGGCGCCACGTTTACGGGTTTACAGCCATCGACAAATTATACATTTGCCGTTGAGGCATTCACAACTGCCGGACTTGGATTTAAAACGGCATTGTTGTCGATAGATGCAAAGACAAAAGTACCGATTCCGATTGAGCCGGATCCAGACCCAGTAGACCCCGAACCGGATCCAGTTGTTCCTGACCCCGTAGATCCTGATCCAATTAAACCTGATCCTGTTGACCCGATAGACCCCGATCCAATTAAACCTGATCCTGTTGACCCAATAAACCCTGGCCCAGTTAACCCGATAGATCCGATAATCAATTTAACGGATATTGCAAATCACTGGGCACGTGAACAAATCAAAGAAGGGGTAACGAGAAAAATTGTGAATGGCTATGGTGATCATACATTCAGACCGGATAATAAGGTGAATCGGGCGGAGTTTGCAATTATTATTGCAAATGCCCTCAGCTTAAAAGGTGAGGGCGTTGTACTGAATTTCGTTGATAATCGAAAAATCGGCGCATCATCGAGGAAAGCGATTGCCCAAGCGGTTGAGGCGGGGATCATTAGCGGATTCCACGATGGAACATTCCGCCCAGATGCCGAAATTACTCGTCTTGAAATGGCGGCAATTATTGCACGTGCGATGGAGCTCCCAATGGATCCAACAGCTCATACCGGATTTGCGGATGACGGAAGCATCCCGGCCTGGGCAAGAGGGGAAGTGGGTGCACTACAGAAAACCGGAGTAATCCAAGGCCGGTCCGGCAATAAATTTGATCCACGCGCCAACGCAACAAGAGCCGAAACCATCGTCATGCTCCTCCGAATGCTCGATTACTAAGATTGTGGTGGATGTGTCCAACCATTTCGGCGGAGTGTGCAACGAACGGGTGCAAGTGTGCAACCATTCAAGGTTAGTGTCCAACGAAATTGGTAAAGTGTGCAACGAACCGGGCCGAGCGTCCAACCACTCACCGTAAGTGTCCAACGAAATCGAAAAAGTCTCCAACCAACAAAGAACCGCTCCCATTAATAATCGGGAGCGGTTTTCATTATTTCTGCGGGACGCGTGCAGCCCAGCTTGAAAGATCGGGATTTTTAACTTGAATGACTTCTTTTGGAAACGTGAATGTCCACGGTTTAGATGTGTTTGCTTTCACATTTAATGGTGGTAGATTGAACGTTCCTTGGCAGACGATTTGTCCGGTCGCGTCAGTAACTTCAAGTGGTAACTTTTCAAGGTTGATTTCTCGTTTGTGTCCGTTTCTAACAAGAACGGCAACGTCGAGGCCTCCATCTTCCTTGAAATGAGTTTGGAATCCTGTGAAGTTGACTTCACTCGGTTTTAGTTTTGGTAAGTTGTCCAATAGTTGTTTAAGGGATTCTTTTTGTTCCGTAGACAAACTCTTGTCCCAAACAGGATCTAAATCTAGCGAATGAGCAGCTAGTGATTGGACGTTGAAGTTAAGTGTCCAGTCTTCACCCGGTGGCTCTTCCACCAACTGAGTAGCTTCTTCGAAAACGAATACCCATGGACGAGCACTTTTCGCAGGAATTGTGCCTAGTTCCTTAAAGTCGAATTCTTTCGCAGCGTGAACTTTTCCATCTTTTCCTGTCAGAAAAAGTTCAACATTGCCCATCGTAACTTCACTTGGAACGGAAGAACGGAAAAATGCTTTGACAACCCAATTTCCAGTTGCCTCATCTTTATCGATATCGATTCCGGATAATGACAATTGATAAGGTTTCAGCGGCTCGAGCTCATTCGAAAGGAATCGAAACACATATTCTTGCTCTTGTGGAATGATCCAGTTCGGATGAAATGAAAGTGCAGTCTCAACTTCACCATTTTCATCGTCTACTGTTTCGTTATCAAGTAATTCTTCAGAACCGACCGTACTGTCCGCTCCTGTTTTCTCTGTTTTTTTAAAAAAAGAAAAAAGATTCATTATTAAATTCCTCCTATTATTCAATTAGGGATTTCACTAGACTCATATTGCTAAATCACTATTCAATCAATTATAACATGTTCCAAGCATGGGGAGAATGAAAGGCCTCGCTTTTTAGCGCAACATGACATTATTTATGGCACCTGTTAAGATAGATTGTATGGCAATTCTAAAGAGTATAGGTGGCATGGGATATGATATTTAATTCGTTTGAGTTTATTTTTCTTTTCTTACCGATTGTTTGGGTGTTTTATTATATATTGGGGAAAATTAATATCCCAATTGCAAAAGGTTGGTTAGTACTCGCTTCATTATTCTTTTACGGCTATTGGAACCCAGCCTATTTACCGCTTATTTTAATTTCGTTAGTTGTAAACTATACAATAGGGGCATTTCTAGGGAAGAACAAAGGCGGTCAACTTCGAAAAGTCGTTGTGACACTTGGTATTTTGTTCAACGTTCTGTTGCTCGGTTACTTTAAATACTTTGATTTCTTTATTGAAAATGTGAATTTCTTTTTCGATTCAAATCTTCCATTGAAAAATATATTGTTGCCTTTGGCGATTAGTTTTTATACGTTCCAACAAATTGCTTATGTTGTCGATTCGTACAGACTGGAAACAAAGCAATATAGCTTTTTAAACTACAGCATATTCGTGACGATTTTTCCACAACTGATTGCGGGGCCGATTGTTTATCACGGCCAAATGATGCCACAGTTTATGGATAAAAAAACGTATTCCATTCAATTTGAAAATATCGCGAAAGGCCTTACGATCTTTGCGATTGGTCTATTTAAGAAAGTGGCAATTGCCGACATATTTGCCAAGTATGCCAACAGTGGCTATAGCTCGGTCGAATCTTTAACATTTATCGACAGTTGGATAACGTCCTTGTCGTATACATTGCAACTTTACTTCGACTTTAGCGGGTACTCTGATATGGCGATTGGACTTGCCTTATTATTCAATATTAAAATGCCTATTAACTTCAATTCACCTTATAAAGCGCTCGATATTCAAGATTTCTGGCGCAGATGGCATATTACATTGTCCAAATTTTTGACGACGTATTTATATATTCCACTCGGTGGAAATCGAAAAGGAACGTATCGTACGTACACGAATATTTTCATCATCTTTTTTGTCAGCGGGATTTGGCACGGAGCCGGTTGGACGTTTATCGTCTGGGGGACGATGCACGGTGTCGCAAGCATTATTTGTCGATGGTGGAAACTAGCAGGCTTTAAAATGAATAAAGTGTTGGCGTGGATGACGACATTCCTTTTCGTTCATCTTGCTTGGGTATTTTTCCGAGCGGTTACATTCACAGATGCCGTGACAGTTTTGAAAGCGATGTTTGGTTTGAACGGCATTCAACTCACTGGTCTTTATACTGTATTTAATGAAAAGCTATGGATCATCGGTTTGTATTTAGTATTTGGTTTACTCATTTCATGGTTTGCGAAAAACTCGATCGAGATTATGAAAGAGGAAAAACGAAGTGTGCTCAGGGCAATATGTATAGCAGTTCTTCTATTTTATAGTGCAATGCAGCTACAACAAGTAAGTGAGTTTTTATACTTCAATTTCTAAGGGGGATATCTTGTGTCGGATAAAAAGTTCACATTAACAATCGTTATTTTATTCGTTGTGCTTACGTCCAGTGTAGTGAGCTTTAATTTCTGGATAGACCCTCTTTGGCATTATAGCCATGCTCATGCATACAATGATGTTCAAAAAGTCATTAATGAGCGGGAGCAGAAAGTCGCACAGCTACAGTTTGAAGAGAAAGATTATGATACGTTATTAATTGGAAGTAGTAGGGCGACTTATATTCATCCTTCTGCGTTCGATGATTGGAAAGTGTTCAATGCATCTGTAGCAAATTTATCGATGCGTGAATATTATAGTTATCTTTTATATGCCAAGTCGCAAAATAAGCATATTGAACGGGTTATACTTGGTGTCGACTTCTTCAAGTCGAGCGAGCAAGAAGCAAGTGGTGCACGGTCGTTGGATAATTATGAGAAAAAAGTGAACCAACCTTTTTACCGGTCAAAAAACCTTTTATCTTTACAAGTCCTAGATTATTCAATTGACAACTTTAATCTATCGCGAAAAAATAGTATTAGTGAAGACCGACTTTATAATAGAAAAGGCGAAGCATTTGCAAAAAAGTTGTCTAAAGATGAAATCGAAAAAATGACAAGTAGCAAAATTGAGCGATTCAAAAAAACATTTTACGGAGAGCGCTACACGTATTACTCGCAATACGCGGAAATCATGGCGAAAGTAAAAGACGTAATGCCTGATGGGGCAACGATTGTATTTACGACGCCAATTTCAACCGAGTTGTTTAAAGCACTCGTAGATACGGGTTTGTATGACGACTACGAAGTGTGGCTACGCGATTTGGTCAATGTATACGGTGGTGTTTGGAACTTTATGTATCCGAACAGTGTTACTAACGACATCCGTAATTACTATGACGGCCACCATTTCTACCCCGAAACGGGAGATTTAATTGCCAATCGGATTAAGAACGGATTGGCAAGCACGTCCCCAAGTGATTTTGGTGTTTATGTGACAAGTGATAATATCGAAGCACATTTACAGGAAGTTCGTTCGTTAGTCGCGGAACTTAAATGAAACGAAAAAAATAGTCTCTCGTCTAATCTTCTAGAGTCACTCTTAACGGGGGGAGGAAGATTGGGTTGAAAAGAAAAATAGGAACAGTCTTACTTATTAGCACTAGCTTGTTATTAGCAAGCTGCGGCACGGCGGATCTCCAAGACGAAAAAGATGCAGATCAACAAGTTGTCGAAGATCAGACTGTGAAAAAAGTGAGCGGTCGTGAAATTATTGCCGAACTGAAGCAAACTGCAAAAGAAACACCGCTACGGGATCAAATCGCAGCCGATCAAATCGAAAGTGATGAATATAAAAACGGTTTGTACGGCGAACCTTCAAAAGAAAACGAAGAAGATATGGCGGTCCAAGCAGCCGAGGCATTCGTGGCAATTGAAGCGGTTGAGCAAGTATATGGCGGACATGAGGGTTTCAGTAAAGCAGGTGTTTTATTTATTGAAAATCAAATGTCCGGAGCGGAGCAATCGGGTGTGTGGATTGGTTTAAAAGAAATAGACGAACGCCTGGATGAGCTACTGAGCATCTTGCAACCGAAAGTCGACGCGGGCGAAATTCTTGCCGAACCGATATACATTTACAAAAGTGCGCATTCAGACGAGGATCTAAGGCAAGTGCAGTACGAAGTTGGAAAGGAACTACAGAATATCAATGATGATAAACGCGGGATATACTCTGTTTCGGTGGACATCATATCAGGTGAAATAGAAGTCACCCATGATTTCATGACGGCGGGGCAGCAAAGTGATCTACAGAAAAAGTTTCCTGAACGTAATATGGACTTCAAACAAGATGGCCGTATAATTGCTACGCCGGGCGAACCGACGATTACGTATCCCGAGCATGAATTTACAACAGAACAGTCCCGGATAGGTGCTTATGTCACTGATGTATATGAAGGCGGCATGCTCGTCGTAAGTACCGCTCCGGCTGACTTTAGTTCGACTGGCGGGGACGATGAATTTTACGACGCCACAAGTTTCAATTATCTGGATGCTGAGAAGTTGTTGAAAATTGGACAGCGAATCAAAGTGGATATACAAGGTCCCGTGGCGGCGTCGTATCCGGCGCAAGGAAGGGCAAAATATGTAGAGGTCCTTCCGGAATACAAACCAGAAACAGCGAAGCTGTCCGAATCACAAGTCGTCGTACAAGCCATTGCAATCGCGAAAAAGAAATCCGGCCATGTTCCAGCAATCCATTCACTGACGTATGATGGAAATGTGGGTAAGTGGAAAGTAGTTATCAAACAAGGGGAAGAGAAATACGAGTTGGAGATTGAAGACCAGTAATTTAAAAGGATTTGAGTGGACATAGATGTTTACTTGAATCCTTTTCTTGGATATAACATAAAAGCCGGGGGATTGGTTAGATGTTGTTTACATTAAATACGTTCCGTAAATTAGTTGTCCCGGTAGTAGTATCGGCGTTATTATTTTTTACGGTAGTTTCTACGAATGTGGAAGCATCATCATTTAAAGACGTTTCAAGTAGATATTCGGAATCAGTAGAATTTCTTGTTGCAAATAACTATTCAAACGGCGTTAGCGCGACAAAGTTTGGAACCGACCAACAAATCACACGTGGAAGTGCGGCGGTTATTTTGGCGAATGCACTTGGTTTAACCGCTTCGAATGCCACGCATGCCGGTTTCTCCGATGTTCCGAAACGAGCAGCAGATGCCATCAATTCATTGAAACATGCGGGCATTATTAATGGGAAAAGTGTAACCTATTTTGGGTTCGACGACCATTTAAAACGAGGCGAAATTGCTTTAATGCTTACAAAATCAGCCGCTTATAATTTGCAAGGAAATGTGAAGAATCTGCATTTTAAAGATGTTAATTCGCGTTATCAAGAAGCCGTTGCTGGTTTAGTGGATCACAATATTACGAATGGAAAATCGGCGGAGTATTTTGGCACGGATGATCAGTTGAAACGTGGTGAGTTCGCTATATTTATTTATAAAGCTGAAATGTTAAAACTGACCAATTCACTTCCGAATTCGTATAACAATCTATCTCAGAAACTGAAAAGCAAAGAAGTTTCTTCTATTAAACTAATTGGGGACAGTATTACAGCGGGGATGGGTGTAAAAGGTTACTTCGTTCCAAGAGATAGCAAAATTATTTTTGACGATGGGAAAGAGCAAATATACCGCGAAGCAACCCATACGACAGCGACCTGGGCAAATCAATTAAGAACTTACACGAACAATTCAACGTTTGGAAAAGTCGATTTTTTGAATGCGGGAATTAGTGGGAAATCCGCGGAATGGACACTGAAGAACATCGACTATTTAATAGGACAAAAAGAAGACATTGTTATTGTAATGATCGGTACGAATGATCGGATTGACAGCAGTTTGAAAGAGTACGAAGCGAATATTGGAAAGCTGCTCAAAACTGTCGAAGCCCGTTCGAACGATATGATTGTTATGTCACCGCCACCTTCAACGAATGAGACGTATGCGTATCTATTTTCAGCACAAAGCATCGACAATATATTGAAACGAGTAAGTAATGACAACGGTTATACTTTCATTTCGCACTATGATGCTATTAATAAGTACTTGGCCAAAAATCCGGAAAGTACATATGATGATTTGATGGAAACCAATAGTCCACACCCTACCGAAGAGGGTTACAAAGTCATGTGGCAAGCGATGCAAGAGAAGTTAGAATTGAAATAATTAAAAGGGTTCAAGTGGTCATAGATGTCCGCCCGAATCCTTTTTTATTATCCGAACAGTTGATTTCGTGCATATTATTTTCCAAATAACAGGTAGCCCCATTTACTATCTAATGGTAAGTGATTATTTGCAAAATTGTTAAAACAAAACGACAAAGTAGGGGGGGGAAACTTGGAATTCATATTTTAATAGACAATCATTATCTATATCCTGTAAGATTAATAATAGACTCTTTTTATAGCAAAGAGGATTATATGAATAGTGGAGGAATAAAATAATGTTTATAAAGTCAAGTCTAGTTCGGAAAGTTATCATACCTGTAACATTGGCATTTCTTGTATCATCATCAATCATATCTACAGTTTCCGCAAATGAAAAAACATCAAACTTTTCGGATGTCTCATCACGATATGCAGAGTCTGTAAATTATCTTGTTGATTACAAAATATCAAAAGGAGTTTCGGAAACTCAATATGGTATCGATCAACAAATAAAACGTGGTGATGCTGCAATTATTTTGGCGAACGCTTTAGGATTGCCAACTGAAGGAACTTCCGACTCTGGTTTCACTGATGTGCCTAAACGTGGCGTCGCTGCAATCAATGCTTTGAAAAAAGCAGGCATTGTTGACGGGAAAAGTTCAAAGCATTTCGGTTTTGATGATTTGCTTAAACGAGGCGAAATCGCTTTAATGCTCACTAAATCGTCTGCTTATAACCTAAAAGGGAATAAGGATAATGTTAAATTTACTGACGTGAATGTACGCTATAGCGAAGCAGTTGCAGGTTTAATAGACAACAAATTAACAAATGGTATATCTGCTACAAGTTTTGGAACCGATGACAACCTCAAACGCGGTGAGTATGCAATTTTTATTTATAAAGCTGAAATGATTAAAAAAGAAAGTTCTGCTGATAAAATTGCCCCCCAATTGATATACTCCGGTGAAAAAGAACTTAAAGTGGGTTTCAATGAAATTTTCGAAATGCCAATAGTTACAGCGACAGATAATGTCGATGAAAACTTAGTTGTGCTAAATAAAGTCTTTTTCGGTATTACTGAAGTACAATCCGTAGACACTAAAAAGCCAGGTACTTACACAATTACATTTAGTGCGAAAGACAAAGCTGGCAATGAAGCGGAAAATCTAATAATAAAAGTTATTGTTGAAAATGAAGATACGTTATCACCTGCTATTGCTGCAGCAGAGTTGGCTATTGCTAATCTTCCCACTATAGAAGAATTGAAAACAATACATTCAGAAGAACTTCTCAAAGCTCGTGAATACGTAATGAAGGTTTTCGCAATCAATGAAGAAGCGGAAATTAAAGGAATGGATAAGCTTACCGACTTAGAAATACAAATGGCTAAATTGCAGGCAAAAGAAAGTCTTGAAAAAGCGATTGCATCTGCGGAGAAAGCTATAGTAGCTCTTCCAGAAATTGAACAATTAAAGCTTGAAAACGAATCATTAGTTTTACAAGCTAGAAACTTTGTTAATCTAGTTTTTGAATTGGATGCACAAGCAATTATTGAAGGTGCTGAAAAACTAGAAAAAGCTGAAGCGAGAATTGTAGAATTAAAAAAAGCGTTAGAACTCGAACTGGCGATTGCAAAAGCTGAGGCCGCGATAAGTGCGCTACCAGCAATTGAACAATTGACAAACGATAATTCCAAAGCGGTGAAAGCTGCAAGACTGAATGTTACAGAAGCACTAGCCTTGGACGCACAAGCTACTATTAAAGGAATTGAAAAGTTAGAAGCTGCGGAAGCTAAAATGAAAGAAATTTATCAACCGGAACTTTCATTTAACACTTATGCTTCGATAGTTGTTTTCGGAGAGATTCGAGGCCTTAGTACTTCCTTTCAAAACCTTAGTTCTGAAATAGTAACTGTGAAAAAGGTAGAGATGTTTAGTGGATCAGCTTTAAAATTCAAGTATACAAAAGAAGAACTAGACTCCCAAGATATTAGTACTGTAATAAGCCCGTATGGTCAATTTGGGATATCTCTAACAATCCGATCTGGTATTTGGCAAGCAGACGATAATTATATAAAGTACACAATCAGTGATGGAACGAAAGATTATGAGTACATTTCTAGATTGAAAAAATAAGTATTCCAAAGTCTTTTTGATCAGATATACTAGGTGGTCATCGATTATATTTGTTACTGAAACAAGAATTGAATTGAACGGATAGAAAATTAAAAGGGTTCAAGTGGACATAAATGTCCACTTGAATCCTTTTTTCATGAATAAAAATAAAAGTTGTAAACTTAACCCCGTCTTAACATTCAAAAGATACAATGGGGTAACTAAAATGAATTAATAAGGAGGAGAAGGCGTGGGAAAAATGAAGTTCATGATTGGAGTTATGATTGTTTCACTGTCGATGTTGGTTGGACCGATTGTCAATGCTTTTTCGGATGTGCCGCCGTCGCATACATTTCGAAAAGAAATTGATCATTTAGTCAGCCTTGGTGCCATTAGCGGATTCTCGAACGGAACCTTTCAAAGTAACGCCAATGTGACACGCGGTCAAGCGGCTAAAATAATTACAGTCGCTCTCGATATGCCTTTAGTGAGTCCGACAACACCTACTTTTACGGATGTTTCCAAATCGCATACGTTTTATCGGCATATTGAAACGCTTGCTGCAAAAGGGATTATTGGCGGTCATCTTGACGGATCATTCAAACCGGGGAGTAGTTTAAAACGCTCCGAAATGGCAAGAATTATTGCGGGAAGTTTTGACCTTACCGAAGTGTCTCCAGTCCGTTTCAAGGATGTAAGTGATTCGAGTTGGTACAGTTTATATGTAAACCAACTTGCAACATCTCGGATTACAGTAGGTTATCAAGATGGTACGTTTCGACCAGACGGCATCGTATCTCGTGGACAAATCGCGGCTTTCGTCAGCCGGGGGATTGGAAATGATGAAACGGAAAACTTTTATTATAGACATGTTCATTTTGGAATGTCCAGGGCGGAAGTGAAGGCAGCGGAAGGACTGCCAACGACGGAAGACATATTTGAGATGAAGTACAGAAATATTGAACATGGGCCGTTCATGGCGACAATCACCTATTCATTCACAAAAGATAAGCTGGAAGCTATCTACTTGGAATTCGATGTCAGAGATAAAAAACATAGTGAGTCGGAACAACTTTTCAATCATCTTGTTGTGGATATGTATGAACCACAGTTTGGTCGCGCATATGACAGCCAAATGCGCTGGAAGGATAATTCAGGATACGATATATTATATGCGGATTGGCTCACAGATCAAGGAATTCGAGTGTCCTTACAGTTATCGACCGGCTACGGACTTTCAAGCATACATTTAAGTCTGTCGCTATTTAGATAGGAATCAAAAAAGTATATTGTCTTCCAATATACTTTTTTTGCGGGGGAATATTGGGGGAATGGAGAGTGTGCAACGAAAGGGGTGAGGCGTCCAACCAATTGCATGAAGTGTGCAACAAAAAGTAGAAAGCGTCCAACCATCGCCATAAAGTGTCCAACAAACGATGCTAGAAAAAATTAGTCTTAGGACTATTGAAGCTGTCTGGAAACATTAGGGTTATGTTACAATAAAATGTATAATGAGAGGAGTATGATTATGAAGAAGTATGTAATTTTTCTAGCATCTATTTTTCTATTACTTAGTACGTTTAGTCCAGAAGTAAAGGCCGCTAGTTTTACAGATTTAAAGACCTCCGATCGATTTTATGAAGAAGCTCATTACTTAATAAACAAGGGTATTATTTCCGGCTATCCCGGTGAAACATTCAAACCTGACAAAGTTGTTAGCCGCGCGGAAGCTGCAATTATGATTGGGAAAATGCTGAAATTAGATGGAACAAAGCGTAGTAGTAAATTTACAGATGTTTATGCAAGTACGGCAGCAAGTGGTTATATCGCTTCGGCTGTAAAAAAAGGCATTATATCCGGTTATCCGAATGGAACATTTAAACCTGATGCTCCGATTTCAAGAGGGGATATGGCGATTATTCTGTCGAAAGCATTTAATCTGTCTGCTACTTCTGCTTTTGGATTTGGTGATGTCGGTGAACAGATGAAAGCATATGAACATGTTCGAATGATTTCCCTTGCTTCAATATCAATTGGTTATCCAAATGGCACGTATCGACCAAATCAGAACGTTACCCGAGCACAATTTGCAGCATTTCTTGCCCGGGGACTGGAAGCAAAGTTTAAACAAAAAGCTTCGATTGAAGATAGTTATGCATTAGATAAAACAAAGCAGTACACATACAAACATTCAGATAACAGCACTATCGTTCATACATTTAAAGATGTAGGTGTTAAGTTTGGTCAAAACTTAGGTTTTGTTTGGGAAACAAGCCCAACAAAGTCGGAAGCAGACAAATATTATGTTCAAAGCGAATCCTATGAAGGGTTGAGCGCGGGGTATGTTATGTCGGAGTATCGCGTAGATCTCGTTTATCCAATTAAGGTAGGAAACACATGGGAAGATTACTTCGATGGGCAAAGCACCAATAAAATAACAGCGATTAATAAAACGATTACAACGCCATATAAAACATTCACAAATGCTGTCGAAGTAACTAATAATAGGGGTTCTAAGTCGTACTATGTGAAAAACATTGGATTCGTAAAATCTATTGAATCAAATGGAAAAACGCTTTCGGAATTGGTGAATGTAAAGTAATCATTTTTTACCGATGATTAATAAATAGTACCCAAGAAGACGATGCTGTCTTCTTGGGTACTATTTTAATTGGGTGAGGTGTGCAACGAAAAGGCAGAGGTGTCCAACGATCCGCCACAAGTGTCCAACAAACCGGACGAAGCATCCAACCATCCCCGCAAAGTGTGCAACAAACGATACTAATAACCTGTAACTCTACTAACACAAATGGTAGAAGTTGGTAGAGTTGTGCTATAATTATGATTAGTGGATTAATATAATATTAGGTTTCTGTCACTGAGGCGAAGAGAAAACTAAAGGAGACAAAGGGTTTAATGAACAAGAAAATGTATATTATAGGAGTTCCAATCATCATCATAACTTTACTGCTTATCGGATTTAATATGTTGGGCCAGGGAAATAAAATCGTTACTTATCAAGATCTTAAAGGTATCGCATTTTCTTCAACAGAGGAAATTGAGTTAGTAGAGGATGCGGCGGCATACCAGTTATTGGAAGACAAGCGGATTGAAGTTGCTACACTACTAAAATCGACTGCGTACCCTTTATTGGGTGAAGATGAAGAGTATTATCAAATCAATTTTGGTAACGACCGAATCTACATATTGAAGAAGGACGCGGTTAAACAACCAGCAAATGCTGAATTTGAAACGTTTAAAAGCGAATATACGGTTTTATCAGAGTCATCTTTGGAAGTATTGGATACGGCTGAACGGGGGGCAAAAGTTGTAGCTCGCATTAATCCAGATATGAGAGTGGTTGTATTAGAAGAGATAAAATCACGTTACCGTATTCAAATCGGCGGTATGGATCGATATATTTATAAAAAAGATACTGTGGAAGACTCAGGGGTTCCCGCTCTTATGTATCACCATATGATTGAAAATGCGGCACAGTCTAGCCAAAGCACAAATCGGATGGTTATTGACGTTAAAAACTTCGAGGAGCAAATGGACTTCCTCGTGAAAAACCATTGGACACCTATTTCGATGCAAACCTTTCAACAGTGGAAAGAAAAAGAAATAGATTTGCCGAAAAAAGTAGTTCTTCTTACATTCGATGACGGTATTTTATCGACAGTGAAATATGCGTATCCAATATTAAAGGCACACAATATGCCCGCAGCTTCCTTTCTAATAATGGGTAAAATTAGGCAGGAAGCCGCGCCATGGGATCCAGAAACGTTACAAAACGTTGGATTGAAGGAAATTAAAGCAACGACAGATGTATACGACTATCAGCATCATACCCACTACTTCCACGTGTTTAAAAAAGGAACGAGCGAGGGGTTAATGATTACGGACTCTTATGAAGCAATCATGCAGGACCTTGACGATGGAAAACATCAGTTAGCGAAGGCATTTGACGGCGATACGGAACGCGTTACGTCATTAGCGTATCTTTCGGTCAATATAATGAAACAACACTTCGTGCGGTGGAGGATTCTGGTATACTATACGCCTTTACGACGGAGCCAGGAACGATTCTACTAGGTGACCCGGCATTGGAACTAAATCGTCATGGAATCGCCCCGGAGCATACGTTGGAAGATTTTGAAGCGAAATTGAATAACACATACATTCAGCCATGAACCTCCCATGACTGAAGTCACGAGTTTCTGGGTTGGTGCTTATGCACAGTACAAAGCCAACCGAAAATTCATCCCATGTCTAAAGATGAGCTATGCCTTGCACGGATGTTCTTTTCGGAAAATCATAAAAGAATCATGGCGGACTTTCATGTCTGTCATGATTTTTTATGGTTGCATTTGGTAAAGTAAAAGAAATTAAGTTACTATATAATAGGAGTATAACAAGGAGGAATTAATGAATCATGCAGAAGGTTAGTAGTGGATTTATCGTTTTTTTAAGCTTTATATTATTTTCATTTCATGTATCAGCGCAAGCTTTAACGGATATATCCGACCATTGGGCTAAGGAAGAGATTGAAGCCTTAGTCGAAAAAGAAGTGATTTATGGTTTCAAAGATGATACTTTTCAGCCGGATGCTGCGGTGACAAGAGGTCAGTTTTTGGCATACATAGTTCGTGCACTTGAATTACCTGAAGGCACTTCTGCTTTTAAAGATGTGTCACCAAGTAGCAGTCTTTATAAGGATATCGCTGCCGCCAAGAAAGCGGGGTTAATTTTTGGAACAGCAGAAGGTTTAGCACTTGCTTCCGAACCCGTTACACGTGCAGACGTTGCGGTAATGCTGGACCGGGCTATGCAGCTAAAAGGGAATTATTCTAGCTCCACGCCAATCCTATTTAAAGACGCGGTTTCGATTGGGAAATATGCCTATGAATCTGTTGAGCGAATGACTCATTATGGGCTTATTTATGGAAGATCCAATAATACATTTGAACCACAGGCAGTTGCGACCCGTGGTGAGGCCGCTGTATTTATCAACCGTATGCTGAAAAAACTTGATGAACCCATTGTGGAGGAAGATATTGAAATTCCAAAGCCAATTGATAATCAAGAAGTCATTATTCCGATTGATAATCAGCAATACGTAAAAGTTCGGATGGATACGAAAGGGGTCCCTTTAAACTACGATAAACGGACAACTACTACGCATATGTTATCGACCGATTATCATTATTATTACCATATAGGTTATACGGCGAGCCCCCTTGGTTCTTTACGCGTAACTTTGCGTAAATTGGATAATGGAGACACATTTGTTTTTACAAAGTTTATTTATAATGGAGATAATGTATATAGAGCTTCGGTTACGTTGCCATTCCACAAAGCAACCGACTATTCATTAACTAAATATGAATCATTTGGGAAAGTAAATCAAGCCCATAACGGCACTTTTGGTGTCGATAAAACATCTCATCCGACTGGTATTTTATCGGTGAAAAATGGTTCGAGAATAACGAATGAAGTCATGATGGGGAAAAACTATATATCTCATCATCGCCAACAAAATTATTCGGGGGGAAGTTCGGTTCTTCGGGAACTATTTGAAGAGCGCGAAAGCTACTCGATCAATACCGATGCGAAAAAGAATATTGTAACAGCTACTATGAATGTATCGATACAACCAAAAGCCATTTCAGAGTCATGGGCGCTTCTATCGAAAGAGCAATTATTCGCAAGTACAGCTAATCGTGATACATGGTTTAAGCGAACGATTGCCGAATATAGCTCGATAAATAATTGGCTCACAGCGGATGGTGCTTACACAAAACTTCCATGGTCTATTGAACCTGGTTACAAAATGGGATATGGGCGTAATATCGGTCGTCTGCAGGGCGGTATTTATTTGACAATGTACAATGGAAATAAGGAACGTTACTACCGTAACCTTGTCGTCAACTCGATTGCCGATTTAGATGTGCTTTCAAATGGAGCGATTACAGCCGGTAAGACACCGATATTTAAAACAGAATACACGAGTACATGGTTGAAAACGCCATATGGTTTGACGGCACCTTACGTAGATACGCGCATGAATGAAAATGCCGCCTTATTTTTAAAGAACGTGTCGAAATCACTTTCGATTGATCAGTTAAAAAATGCGAACTTAAGCTATGCCGATTTACTTGTGAGTCAAGGTGAGCTCGGTAACGTGATTAGAGTTACACCATCAAGTCACCTCATTCCGGATTATTTCGGATTAGGAAATCAAAAAACAAAAACGCATGTTTCGCTTAATCATGCGCTTGGAGAAATGCGGTTTTTACTTGAAACATATAAGCAAACTGGCGACGAAAAGTATGCAAAAACTGCGCGTCAGTTGAAAGCCGCGATTGAATACTTGCATCCACGTTGGATTCGTTCAAACGGCGACTTATGGTATCAAGTGAACCCCGATTTGACTTTTGCTGGCGGCGATTATGACAATTTGACGCTTATGGATCTATTGTTAAGTCAAAACATTTTTGCTGAAACTGGGATTCCACGAAGCGCGATTTTCGATGAAATGATTCGTTCAAAAACAAAGTATTTAGTTAAGGAAAATAAATCGATGACATCACCAATTATTAAATTGCTTCAAGACCAAGGTTTTGGTAATCTGCTTAATAGAACGTACACAGCTAATCTGAAAACAGAAAGTAACGAAGAGCACTCTGAAGAGTTACCTAAGAGTACGCTTGAGTTACTTGCAGAGTAAAACATAAAAAAGGATCACGATGGACTTTAAAGTCTACCGTGATCCTTTTTTTATTTCATTTTAAATTCGGTTATATTGTCTTTTACCATTTGTACACCACGATTATTTTGTGCGAAGTGGGTAACGACGAGACGATAGTTTTTGCCAGCAACATACCCGGTTGTAGGAGCAGAGATTTCTACTTTTCGAGGGTCACTCGTTTTGGAAACAGTGACGGGTTGACGTACGCCAAACACGTCTTCAACGTAAATATATTGATTTGTAAAAAATTCGGGTTTCATTGGTTGAGTAAATGTGACTGTAAACTTTTTGTTCGTTGCTACTTCACGTGCTGATGCGGCAGGAACGAAAGCTTGTTCACTATGTTGTTTGTCCGAGTAAACGGCTTGTAGTTTATCAAATAGCAAATAGCCTTTATCTTTTTTAGCTGAATTTGTTTCAGCGACGTAAATTCTGTTCAACGTAAGTGGGGCGGGAGCGGTTTGTGGAACGGTCGCTTCGACATATTTCCAACCGGTCCAGTTAAGTCCACCTTCTTTTGTAAAGTCAATTACGACTTCCTTCCCGGAAGCATCTGCTAACGAGCCCCGGAGCCAATGATTTTTGCCATCACCATAAACCCAAATACCAATCTTTTTAGGTTTTGCTGCAATTTTAAAGCCAGAAGTCCATGTCATATATGCTGCGGAAACTCCTTCTCTATAAGCCGTAAAATCATAGTTTAGTCTAACAGAGTTGTCCATATGGACGGGTTGAATTTTATTTTCGACAGCTAAAGATGCTGTTGCACGAGCTGTAGTCGCTTGCAACCCGTTTGTCGATTCGAAAGAGCCCAATACAAATGGTTTGTCTGATACGGTTACAGGAATCGTTTTCTGAAGTTGACCAAATGTAGCGGTTAACGTGCCGCTTGTTTCACTGTTGCCCGCGATAAATGTTTTTCCGTTAATAGAACCGACATTTGAAGGGACAGAAAGCTTGACGGCATCGGGATTGAAAATAACTTCACCACTTTTGATAATCCCTTTTGCATGTACCGCCACTTTTTCACCTGTGCCTATTCGGATTTCGGTAGGGGTAATAATAATATCGTCAATTTTGTCTGTTACTGTTACTGGAATTGACACGGGAGCATTGTCATACGTTGCATTCACTGTACCGACTCCAGCTTTCGTTCCAACAAATTGATTATTTTCAATAACACCGACCCCATTCGTTACAGAGTCTAGCGTAAGTTTTGTTTGATCGATTTGAAGAACATTATAGTATTGGTCGATTGCCGAGGTTACTTTAAAGCCGACAGAAGCGCCTATTGCAATCGTACCTTGTTCAGACTGGCTTGCTTTTACAAAAGCGGGATTGCTATGTGGGGCTGTACTAACTGCTTCTAAAATTGCGCTTACCGATCTTTCACTACCTGCCGATGGACGGTTTACTAATGTGGGATAGACGTCACCATATTTTCGTGACACCATTGCAGTAGAACCACCACCGTCTAGGTTTATAGCATTATGCGCACCGATATTCACGAGGTGATTAGCGAATTCAGTCAATGTCATACCGGCACTGACGCCGCTTACGCCAGAATCTACGGTTACAAAAAACACTCTTTTACCCGTGCTATCGGTAGCGACCGCTGTCCGTGCTGTTCGTTCTTTAACACGGGGGCTATTCGGATCTATAGTCATTGCTACTTTGCCGTTTTGGACGAGAAGGGGACCCGTTGCTAACATGAAGTTAGCATTTATCCAGTTAGTATCCATATTAAACGAAACAGATACATTATCTCCAATTTTCATATTTCGTATGTTGTCTACTTCATCGCCATGCGCTGAAATGACAAAGCCACGTCCATTTTCAGGAATTGTAGCACTCGTTTTTTGACCGTATGGACGAATGCCGATTACTGTTCCAGTCGTTTTACTTCCAAGTGCAACGTTCTGGTCTACGGAAGTAGGTGTTTGGACGACGATTTCCATCCCCGTACTGTTTGTAAGGGTCTTTTTATACGACGTGGATGATTTATGGGACCAACTCGACGTGTATAAGATGCTTTCTTGGTCGCCCCGTTCTCTATTAAGAGCGGTCAGTTTTGAACTTTTTCCAGCATGTTCAATTTGAATTGATAAATCGTATTTTCCTATTTTAGCTGTATTGTCTGCCAGCATACCAAAAGCGGCTGGAGTGTGCATAAAGTCATTATAATTTGTGGAAACGGAACCGAGATGCTGGATCATTCCATCTTTCAACAATAGATAACTTGGAAATCCACTGCTCATATGGTAAAAGGAAGCGTTAATGGCCCCGACAACATGATGTTGCTTTTGGGTATGTAATTTGGCGAGATTTGTGACCGTAGCTTTCGCGTTCACCGGGCTAGATAAGCCGAGGTCAATTGTCGTATATGGCTGATTTAGATTGATAGACAGCTGATTGACTGTTTGGTTGTAGTTACCTATTTTTCCTGATTCTTTGGAATGATGGACGCCCTGTGAGACCGTAGCGGCGCTCGTTTTCGATAGATTAGTAGAGAGGAAGAGCAACATCGTGATGAAAATAAGTACTGTCTTTTTCTTCTGCATACAAAAGCTCCTTTAAATAGCAATGAATCTAGTATACAAAAGATTGACAAAATTCACCATAGGGAAATTCAATCATATATACATAATTAAAAGAGAATCTATGCGACTGAAAAGTCGCATAGATTCTCTTTTAGGTTAAAACATATATTAAAAAACAGGGTTATACCTACATAAACACTTTACCATAGTTTATTGAATAATCCAACAACATTATTATGAAACATCTTCCACTTCGGGGGGGGCATTTTTCGACAATCCATCTGCTCTATAAATAAAAATCGCAAATTCTCCGCGTGATATATTGTCAGACCCACCGAAAGATGTGTTTGTCTTACCTTGAGTAATTCCATTTTCTACGAGTGCAGCAACAGAAGTTTTAAACCTCGGGCTTACGTCAGTAAATGGAATATTCTCTTGTTTTGCTTTTAATTCGTAAGCTTCCGCAATCACTTTCGCCATTTCAGATCTTGTCATTGAATCTGCAGAGCCATATTTCCCGGGATTTTTCCCGCTAATAATACCTTTATTGGCAAGTGCGTTCACTGCCCATGCACGATTTTTAGGAACGTCTGTAAATCCAGCATTGGGTGATTTTGTATTTTCATCAAATCCCATCGCCTTTGCAACGATAACCGCAGCATCGATTCGTTTGATGGGAGAATCGGTTCCAAATTTAGTAGCTGTAATACCATTTGCATACTTTGCGCCTACGATGTAATCGACTTCAACTTGGTAGCGGTCACTAACGTCACTAAATGCTGCAGACGTACTCGGAGTCTTCAAAGTAAACGACAATAGAATAATAATTAACGAGAGCGATAAAACTTTTTTCAATAGAAAACATCTCCTTCATATTACATAGTTTACACCGAAAATGTTTTTGCTGCAAAAAAGTATATAATATAAGCTGAACTAAAGAATGTGTCACCTAGTTGATTGTAGTGGAGAGCGGCGACTCCAGCGGGAAAAGCGCGTCCAGGTGAGACCCCGCAGGAAGAGCTGTTACGAAGAACAGCTTTTGCGACCAAAAGCGTTAGCGTTGGGAGCATGTTTTAGCGACGAGGAGGCTCACGGACCGCCCGCGGAAAGCGTCCGCTCGGAACGGAAATCAATGGCTCGGTTAAGCAATCATCATTGGACTTTCAGGTTAGAATCTTTAATTCAACATATATAGCAACCATCAGATATAGGTTCATGCTATTTTGTAGCGAATTGTATATACTTAGTAAATCGATCATTCAAAAACAATTGTATTAAGTAAAGGTAGGATGAGGAATTAGATGAAGAAAATAATTGTTTTAAGCAATATGTACCCTTCCAAAGAACATCCAACGTTCGGGATATTCGTGGAAAATCAAGTAGAGTTACTGCGTTCTTCGGGGCAAGAAGTTGACGTCATTGCGATTGAGAATGCAGGAAAAGGAAAAATAACGACATTGAAAAAGTATATAACTTGGTTTTTTCGTTCGTTTTTTCATATGTTAAGAAACCGTAAAAAAGTATCGTTATCTCACGCACATTATGCTTTTCCGACGGGCTTGATTTCATTAGTTAGTAAAAAGTTATTAGGCATACCTTACGTTGTAACCGTTCACGGCGGTGATATCGACAAGATGTCAACTATCCATCCGATGATTGCCAAACTTACTAAGAAGATTTTAGTTCAAGCAGATACAGTCATTGTCGTTGGCGAAAGGCTAAAACGTGATGTAATTGAGCGGTTTGGTGTAAGTGAAAATAACGTAACGGTTATGAGTATGGGTGTCGACACTTCGATTTTTAAAAAAATACCTAAAGAAGAAGCAAGAATGTCATTGGGACTTCATGTCGATGGACCTATTATTTTATTTGTAGGGAATATCATCAAACAAAAAGGTCTGTTGGAATTAGTAGAAGCGTATAAATTATTGAAGGGAAATGTTCCAGATCTTTCATTGTATTTAATCGGTTCAACGAAAGACAGTGGCTTCGTGTCTTCTCTGCAATCGTATATTTCAGAGAACAAAATTCAGGACGTTCATTTTATAGGACCAAAACCTCAAAGTGAAATCGCTAAATGGATGTCGGCGGCTAATATATTGTCATTGCCTTCGTATCATGAAGGATTTGGACTCGTCGCGCTTGAAGCGATGGCGGT
Organism: Sporosarcina sp. G11-34; assembly: GCF_026931025.1. Lineage (NCBI taxonomy): Bacteria > Bacillati > Bacillota > Bacilli > Caryophanales > Caryophanaceae > Sporosarcina > Sporosarcina sp. G11-34. The sequence continues at coordinate 352,003 of NZ_JAHNZW010000002.1, forward strand.
TGGTATGGACGTTGTTGGAACAAACGTTGGTGGACTTACGTATTTACTTGCTGACGATGCGGGAATACTCGTGCAACCTAAAGATGTGAAATCACTCCACGATGGGTTAGCGCTGGCACTTAACGGCGATACAAACAAAATTAACCGTACAGTTGTCTCAGAAAGAGTAACAGAACATGCATATGAAACAATCTTACAGAAACTGCAAAGTATTTATCGCAAAGCGGCCCAATAAAATAACAGCGTACTCAACGTGATTTGCGTGAAACGACAAACATGCCCAGCTAAGAAATTAGTTAAGGCATGTTTTTTTGGATTGCAGGACACTGTACAATTGTATACAATTATATATAGCGAGAAAGGGAAGTGAATTGGATGAGCCAGTTTTCAGTGCCTTGTGCTGTTTATCGTGGTGGTACGAGTAGAGGATTATTTTTTAACGCAAATGATTTACCGGAAAATCGTCAAGAGATGGAAAGGATATTTTTAAATGGAATTGATTCGTATAATCTTTCACAAGTGAATGGGTTAGGAAGTGGGACTTCACATACGAGTAAAGTCGTTGTTATCGCACCATCTTCTGTCGATGAGGCGGATATTGATTATACATTTTACCAAATTGGAATCGGTGTGGAAATTGTTGATGATAAAGGAACTTGCGGAAACTTAATGGCGGCAGTTGGTGCATTTGCGGTCGATGAAGAAATGATTAAAGCGGCCGATACAGACGAGGTCATCGTCAATGCGTTCAATACAAATATTGAAAAAATCATTCGAATTAAAGTGCCAGTTGTCGACAGACAAGCAAAGGTAACAGGTGATTATGTAATGTCGGGAATTCAATTGCCCGGGGCAAAGTACAGTGTCGATATTTTGTCGCCGGGTGGCGGGAAGACAGGAAGTACATTACCCCTTGGCGCTACATATGAACTAGTGGGAAAAGAAAATCGCTTTAATGTGTCAGTTGTCGATGTTGTAAATCCATTTGTCTATTTATCTACTGAGTCCGTCGGATTAGCTGCTGAACAATTATTTACGGATTTATCACAAGAAGTCGAGTTAATCGATTTACTGGAGTCGACGAGGCGTGAAATATCTTATCGAACGGGCTTAACGAATTCGCTAGAAGAAGCTGCTGGTGCACCGGCGATTCCTAAAATAGCGATTGTCTCATCACCGCATGATTATGTGACGGCTTCGGGGGAATCCATAAAAAAAGAGGAAGTTGATATCATTGCGAAGATGGTGTCAATGGGACGTTTTCATAGGACGTTTGCAGGAAGTGGTTTGTATAACTTAGCTGCTGCAGTGTTACTTCCTGGTACGATACCAAATAATTGTTCTGGCATTAAAGATACGAAAGCAGAACGGGTCATTCGAATCGGCCATCCCGATGGAATTGCCGAAGTAAAAGTGAAAGTAAAAGCAGATGGAAAAGATGTTGAATACGTAGGACTTGAACGGACTGCACGAAGAATTATGAAAGGGAATTTGTATATTGCGAAGTAAAGTGGGCTAAAAGGGGGAGCAATTAAAATGAACCATTCTACTATAGAAGTAAACGGTGTCACATATCATTATTACAATCTCCAGAAGTTAGAAGATAACGGCATTGGGTTTGTATCGGCATTACCTTTTTCCATCAAAGCTTTACTGGAAAGTGCGGTGAGGCAATTTGATGGAAAGTATATAACAGATGAACATATCGAACTGTTAGCGAATTGGAAAACAACGCAATCGAGTACTAGTGAAATTCCGTTTAAGCCCGCTAGAATTGTTTTGCAAGATTTTACGGGTGTACCGGCAATCGTTGACCTAGCGGCGATGAGAAGCGCGGTTTCCGGTTTAGGTAAGGAGATTGACCGCATTAATCCACAAATACCTGTCGATTTGGTTGTCGATCATTCGATTATTACAGATGCGTCAGGCAATGAAAGATCATTCGATGTAAACCTTGAACTCGAATATGAAAGAAACGCCGAACGGTATCGCTTTGTTAGGTGGGCGCAGCAAGCATTCGATAATTTCAGAGTCGTACCGCCCGCGTCTGGAATTGTACACCAAGTGAACTTGGAGCACTTAGCAACTTCTGTTCGGACAGCTGAAAAAAATGGAGTTACCGAAGTCTTTTTAGATACACTTGTCGGAACCGATTCGCATACACCGATGATTAACGGTCTTGGAACAATCGGGTGGGGTGTTGGAGGAATTGAAGCAGAGGCGGCAATGTTGGGACAAGCACTTTATTTTGTGATTCCGGAAGTAGTGGGCGTTAAACTAGTCGGGAAAATGCCAGAAGGTTCAACTGCGACGGATTTAGCGTTAACGGTAACGAGTTTACTACGTGAAAAAGGGGTTGTCGGAAAAATTGTAGAGTTTTTCGGACCTTCGCTTACAGAAATCACGTTGGCCGACCGTGCAACGATTGCGAATATGGCACCTGAATACGGTGCGACAATGTCCTTTTTCCCAACGGATGATTTGACGATGGATTATTTGAAGTTGACGGGAAGAGGGCAGTTTGTTGAACTGTCCAAAGCGTATCACGAAGCACAAGGATTGTATCGCACGGATACTACCGCGGATCCGGAGTTTACGGAAGTATTAGAAATCGATTTGGAGAAAATTGTTCCAACGTTGGCGGGACCTAAACGACCGCAAGATAAAGTAGCTCTGTCTTCGATGAAAGAAGAATTTGTACGCTCGATTTCGAAACCTATCGCAGAACGTGGGTATGGATTACCGGGTGAGGAGATTGAACGCTCGGTTACCTTGAGTGATTCCAAAGAGCAACTACATACAGGGGCAATTGTACTCGCAGCAATTACGAGCTGTACAAATACCTCGAATCCTTATGTAATGATTGCCGCGGGCTTGTTGGCGAAGCGCGCTGTAGAAAAAGGTCTTGTTACACCAAGTTTTGTGAAAACGAGTTTAACGCCCGGTTCGACTGTCGTCACAAACTATTTACAAGAATCAGGCCTTCTTCCGTATTTAGAACAACTTGGATTTTATGTCGATGGGTATGGCTGCGGGGCGTGTTGTGGAAATACAGGCCCACTTGCGGAAGAAGTGGAGGTCGCAATTACCGAACATAATTTAGTCGTGTCGTCTGTTTTAAGCGGAAACCGCAACTTCGAAGGAAGAGTCCACCCACTTATTAAAGCGAATTACTTAGCATCACCTCCGCTAGTTATTGCATATGCACTCGCTGGAACGGTTCAAAAGGACTTATTGACAGAACCACTTGGAGTTAATGTTGACGGGGAAGCCGTATTTTTACGTGATGTATGGCCTACTTCTGCCGAAATCGAAGAAGTCATTGCCGCGACTGTCCACTCCGATTTATTTACAAAGCAATATGGCACTATTTTTGACAATGAACGTTGGGATGCAATTGACGCACCGACAGGCCCATTATATGAATGGGACACAGATTCTTCGTACATTCAAGAAGCGCCTTTCTTTAAAGCGGGCAATCAAAATGAAGTGCTTGAAGATAATTTCAAAAATATGAACGTCTTATTACTGTTAGAAGACTCGATTACGACCGATCACATTTCACCGGTCGGGCATATTGGACTCACTTCGCCGGCAGGAAAGTATTTGTCTGAACGTGGTGTTTCACCTAGACAATTTAACTCCTACGGTTCAAGGCGTGGAAATCACCATGTGATGATGCGCGGAACTTTTGCTAATATTAGGTTGCGAAATAAGCTTGCGGACGGGGTAGAAGGTGGATTTACGAAGTTTTTACCAGATGGAAAATTAATGCCTGTCTATGAAGCCGCAATGAAATATAAGGAACTAAAGAAAAACTTACTCGTCATTGCCGGGAAAGAATATGGAACAGGAAGCTCAAGAGATTGGGCGGCGAAAGGGACGGCTCTGTTAGGTGTGAAAGTTGTATTGGTAGAAAGTTTCGAGCGAATTCACCGCAATAACCTTGTCGGGATGGGGATTCTTCCTCTTCAATTTAGTATGGGTGAAGGTGCTGTGGGTTTTAAGTTAAATGGAACCGAACAATATGATGTGATTGGCTTGGGTGATTTACCTGTACCGGGACAACAAGTAACAGTTAGAGCGACTGATATTCATGGCGTCGTGAAAGAATTCGAAGTGATTGTTCGATTAGATAGCGATGTTGAAGTTGAGTATTATAGGAATGGTGGAATTTTGCCGTCTGTTATGCGGCAGTTTATCCAATAATGGATTGTTTAGGAAAGGAGTTTCGTATATGAACGAGTTACCGCAAACGAAAAGAATGTCGTCGAGTGATATTGCTTATAACGAGTTAAAACAAAAAATTATTGAACTGCAATACGAACCTGACAGTCAACTTGTTGAGGAAGAATTGTCGACTGCTCTAAATGTGAGTCGTACGCCGCTTAGACAGGCCCTTTACCGACTTGAATTGGAAGGGTTAATTGTTAAACAGGCCAACGGAAGAATGCGCGTTGCCCCGGTTTCGTTAATGGAAGTTGAAGAAGTGTATAAAGTGAGAGAGGTTCTTGAAGGCCTTTTGGCTAGGGAAGCGACAATCCATATGACAGATGAAAAAATTCAACAACTAGAAGATGTTTTGGTTTTGATGAAGTTATCGGCGGAACAAAATCGTGTCAAACATACGGTTCGATATAGCATCGAGTTCCATTCTGTGCTGTATTCACTAAGTACGAATCAAACCGTCAAGCGTTTAATGGAGCAATTGAATGGCTCAATCGAACGTTATCGACGAATTAGTGGGTATAAGAATCCGGAATTCAAACCAATCGTTCCTGTGCAAGAACATCAAGAAATATTCAAACTGATACAGGACGGAGACCCGGAAAAAGTGGAAGAAGAAGTTCGCAAGCATACCATTCGTAAATTGGCCGTAGCGAAAGAAACATTGGAACTCTATTTCGCAAAGAAGTGAGAGGAATTCGCATGACTTATGAAAAAGTGGTTTTTTTACTCGTCTGTGTAGTAACGGGTTATACGTCTCAGGCGATTGGTGTTCCTGCTGGATGGCTTTTAGGGCAATTGTTACTGGAATTGTTTGGGGTATTTTTAAAGGGAAATTATCTTTTGATGGACTACCATTTAAAATATCATTGGCATTTGTTGCCGCAAATATAGGGTTGCGGCTAGATCCAAAAGTTTTTACGGAAATTCAAAGTCTATTATTACCACTGCTGTTAACGATTTTAATCACTCTTACAACGGGTTATTTTTTAAGTCTCCTTCTATATAGTAAAACAGATTTAGACGAAATGACGGCTTTCTTTTGTTGTATACCAGGCGGCGCATCCGAAATTATTGGCATGAGCAAAGAGTTTGGTGCGGATGAACGAATTGTTGCGGCATTTCATACAGTACGAATTACTGTTTTTGTATTATTTATTCCGCTTATTGTTGGCTTGATGGAATCGACTGCGAAGGTGGCTGTCGTACAAAAAGTGGTTGAAATGGAATGGATGCACTTTATCTTTTTCCCGATTGTTGTTGTTCTTACATTATTATTAGATAAAAAGTTTCATATACCGGGTGGAACGTTATTGTTTTCAATCGCCATTGCTTTTATTTTATCTTCCTTTGTAGTCGACGTTGGCTCGTCCCCAGCTTATCTCTCGGGTATTGGTCAAGCTTTCATAGGGGGAATGGTGGGGGTTCGTTTTGACAAGGCGGTATTAGTACAGTTGCTGAAAGTTGGTAAAATGACGATTGTCATTATTAGTATTTTCTTTGTCGTCAGCATTTTGACGAGCTTGTTGTTTCATTATATGACGCTCATCCCGTACTCGGTTAGTCTAATAGGTACAGTTCCTGCGGGAGCGGCCGAAATGTCGACAACGGCAATTGCATTGGATCTAAACCCATCAATCGTAGCAAGCTTACATATTGTGCGAGTGATGCTATTGTTTCTTCTTTTGCCGTTGTTAATAAAAGTCTTTAAAGCAATTAATAGAAAAAGAGAAAAAGTAGTGTGAATCTACTAAACAAGCCACCCCGTAGAGATACGGGGTGGCTTGTTTAGTAGATTTAGGGGGGCGAGGCCGGCTGTCACGTCGGAATTCGGCCGACCTTGGTTGTAATTCGCGCCCCCGACGTCGGAATTCATCGCTTTTAGTCCAAATCTCCTTCCTATCGACACCAAGCCATAAAATATCAAAACTCCAGTACCGTTCGGACGCTGTTTGTATAGGTCTGGCTGACGGGGAGTTTTGTTCCATCTATTAGAGTAATGAGTAAAGAGGAAAAGTCTCTAGAAATCGATTTGATGGATTGAATATTAATAATATACGATCGGTGAATTCGTAAAAATGAATTGGGTAGTCGTAGCTCTAGACTTTTCAGTGTATGTTCCGCGCTGTAATCAGCATTTTCCGCGTAAAACCAAGTTTTCTTTTGAAAGCTTTCTATATAGTTGATTTTTTCGATAGGTATTGGATACCACATATCGTTATGTCTGCCTGTAATGAAGCGTAGCGGTTCATTTATTAAAGAGTAGTAGTTTGGTGGAAGAATGACAACTAATACACCAAGTCCATCTTTCATATCGATTGGATAGCCAATACCGTAATAAGGGACGCCGAATAACGAGTCATCCATCAGTGCATCTACTTTGCTGTTTTTTTTGAATGTGAGATCGGCGATACTGCCCGCTTCAACGCTTTGCCCTTCTTTCAGGCGAATGTCATGCCTTCCAGAACTGTAATAATAGTACGTATTGTCAATAGCAAACGCTATGGAAGCTTCTTTTGGAATCCATTCTTCTATAATACGTGTAATCTGTTGCAATTCATTTTTCTTCATTTTTAATTCCTCCTTTTAACAAGCTTAGCAATATAGTAGTCTCCTTTCGTCTTACTATAATCCATTCCGTCTTGAAATAATACGACTTGTCAAAATTCCCTGACAATTTCAATAATCTGTTATATATTACTGTATAACAACTCCCACTGTTATTGAACAGAAGGAAGTTAAAACAACTAAACTTAAAACTAAAAAAACTGGAAGGTGTGGTCGAAATGACAAGCAGACAAGAGCAAATTGAACAATTGGAGAAAAGTTGGGCAAATGATGAAAGATGGAATGGTATTACACGAGATTACTCAGCAGCAGATGTTGTAAAGTTGAGAGGCTCTCTTCAAATAGAATATACACTCGCACAAAAAGGTTCGGCGCGTTTATATAAATCATTGCAAGAAGAACCATTCGTCAACTCACTTGGAGCGCTAACGGGTAACCAGGCAATCCAACAAGTTAAAGCAGGACTGAAAGCAGTTTACCTAAGTGGATGGCAAGTTGCCGCGGATGCGAACATTGCAGGACAAATGTATCCCGACCAAAGTTTGTACCCGGTAAACAGTGTACCAACTGTTGTACAACGCATTAACCAAGCACTTCAACGTGCTGACCAAATAGATCATGCTGAAGGTGGCAACGAAGGATTTGATTGGTTCGCGCCGATTGTTGCAGACGCGGAAGCCGGATTCGGTGGACCGCTAAACGTTTTCGAACTCATGAAAGCAATGATTCAAGCGGGTGCGGCGGGCGTTCACTTTGAAGACCAACTAGCATCTGAAAAGAAATGTGGTCACTTAGGTGGTAAAGTATTGCTTCCAACGCAAAACGCTATCCGGAACTTAACTGCCGCTAGACTTGCAGCCGACGTCTTAGGTGTTCCAACTATCATCCTTGCACGAACAGATGCAGAAGCCGCAGATTTGATCACAAGTGATATTGATCCACGCGACAAAGAATTCATAACTGGTGAAAGAACACCAGAAGGATTCTACCGCACGAAAAAAGGACTTGACCAAGCGATTGCACGAGGACTTGCTTATGCACCATATGCAGATCTAATCTGGTGTGAAACTGCAACACCAAGTCTAGAAGAAGCACAAGCGTTTGCAGACGCAATCCATGCCAAGTTCCCAGGTAAGATGCTTGCTTATAACTGTTCACCATCATTTAACTGGAAAGCATCTGCTCTTACGGATGATGAAATTCTTAACTTCCAACGAAGCATTGGTAAAATGGGTTACAAGTTCCAGTTCGTAACACTTGCAGGGTTCCACTCGTTGAACCACAGCATGTTCGAACTTGCAAACGGCTACAAAGATGATGGAATGGCTGCTTACTCTAAGTTACAAGAAGCAGAGTTTGCTAGCGAGAAAGACGGTTATACAGCTACCCGTCACCAACGTGAAGTAGGAACAGGTTACTTTGACGAAGTGTCACAAGTTATCTCCGGTGGTACATCTTCAACGACTGCAATGGCTGGGTCAACTGAAACAGCGCAATTTGCTTAAAGTTTAAATGAAAGACTACTCTTCCCTTAACGAGCAAAACGTTTGTTAAGGGGGAGTCATTATAAAAAGTGGAGGAGATTATTATGAGGGAAAAAGAAATGACTAGAAGGTCACCTGAAAAAGAATGTCGCGAATGTGGCAACAAAATCGTCGAGAAACATGAATCGTACTTGTATGAATGTGAACGGTGCATTGGAAAACATGAAGCGTAACAACTAAATTAAAAAAATGGAGGAGATCACTATGAAAAGAAAAGGAATCACTAGAAGGTTACCTGAAAAAGAATGTCGCGAATGTGGCAATAAAATCGTCGAAAAACACGAATCGTATTTGTATGAATGTGAACGGTGCATCGGTAAGCATGAAGCGTAACAACTAAATTAAAAAATGGAGGAGATCACTATGAAAAGAAAAGGAATCACTAGAAGGTTACCTGAAAAAGAATGTCGCGAATGTGGCAACAAAATCGTCGAAAAACACGAATCGTATTTGTATGAATGTGAACGGTGTATCGGTAAACATGAAGCGTAATTGAAAACGTCTCTATTCCTATAGGAGGATTGGAGACGTTTTTGGTTCAAATTTATTGGGGGGGAATTATACGTGGGAAATTATATAACTGTCGGTGATATCCAAGTTTCAAAACTACTTTATAACTTCGTTAATGCAGACGTATTACCAGGAATTGAAGTCAATCAAGAACAATTTTGGTCTCGTTTTGACGCACTCATTCATAAATTATCTCCGCTAAATAAAAAACTACTAATTGAACGCACAGAGTTACAAAACCAAATCAGTGACTGGCATAAAGAACAGAAAGAAAACTTCGATTTCGGGAAGTATAAAGCATTTTTAAGTAAAATTGGTTACTTAGAACCAAAAGTAGAAGACTTTAACGTTTCAACTGCAAATGTAGATAGTGAAGTGGCTACACAAGCTGGACCACAACTAGTTGTGCCAGTGGACAACGCACGCTATGCACTGAACGCAGCGAATGCTCGTTGGGGCTCTCTCTATGATGCACTCTATGGAACAGACGTCATTTCTGACACAGATGGTGCAAAGGCGGGTAAAGGGTATAATCCAGTCCGCGGTGAAAAAGTTGTTTCTTTTGCGAAAAACTTTTTAGATGAAGCTGTACGACTAGCGAATGCAACGCATGCTGAAGTGCAAAAATACACAATCATAGGTGATCAATTAGCAATCACGCTTCAAAATGGCGAATCTACCAATTTGAAAGATGCAACAAAATTTGTAGGTTATCAGGGGCAACCTGAGGAGCCAACCGCTATTTTATTAGTTAATAATGGTATGCACATAGAAATCCAAATCGACCGGAATCATCCGATTGGAAAAACCGACTTAGCTGGTGTGAAAGATGTCTATTTGGAGGCGGCACTATCCACATTGATGGACTTTGAAGACTCCATTGCCGCGGTCGATGCGGAAGATAAAGTGCATGTGTATCGGAATTGGTTAGGTTTAATGAAAGGTGACTTAACAGCGTCATTTCCAAGAGGCAATAAAACGGTTACACGTCAGCTAAACGATGATCGTACGTATACATCACCGAACGGAGAAACAATTACTTTACCTGGACGCTCGCTTATGTTCGTTCGAAATGTCGGACATTTAATGACGAACAGTGCCATTCTCGATAAAAATGGAGAAGAAGTACCAGAAGGGATTATGGATGGGGTTCTTACGTCGTTAATAGCAACGTATAATTTAAAAGAAGATGTGTCTTATAAAAACTCGGAATACAATTCAATTTACATCGTTAAACCAAAAATGCACGGATCGAAAGAAGCGGCGTTTGCCAATACGCTTTTCAATCACATTGAAGATCTATTAGACTTACCGCGTTACACATTGAAAATCGGTGTAATGGATGAAGAACGTCGAACGTCTCTTAATTTAAAAGCATGTATTCATGAAGTAAAAGAGCGAATTGCGTTCATTAACACAGGATTCTTGGATCGTACGGGCGATGAAATTCATACATCGATGGAAGCGGGCGCGATGATTCGTAAAAACGATATGAAACAAACGACATGGTTACAATCTTACGAAACGTCAAACGTCGTTGTTGGGCTTGATTGCGGGTTACCGGGTCATGCACAAATTGGTAAGGGAATGTGGGCGATGCCCGATTTAATGTCCGCGATGTTAGAGCAAAAGATTGCTCATCCTCAATCGGGTGCGAATACGGCTTGGGTACCATCGCCGACGGCTGCGACATTGCATGCTCTTCACTATCATAAAGTGGATGTAAATGAAGTACAAAAAGGAATTTCAAGTTCACAAGATTTACAAGATGATATTTTACAAATTCCATTGGCGGACAATACGAATTGGACAGCAGAAGAAATCCAATCGGAACTCGATAATAACGCACAAGGAATTCTCGGTTATGTCGTCCGTTGGATTGATCAAGGTGTAGGCTGTTCTAAAGTGCCAGACATTAACGATGTGGGCTTGATGGAAGACCGTGCCACATTGCGTATTTCTAGCCAACATCTAGCCAACTGGTTACACCAAGGAATTTGTACGAAAGAGCAAGTCGAAGAAACGATGAAGCGTATGGCACAAGTTGTTGACAAACAAAATGCCGAGGACAAAGAATACCGTCCAATGGCTCCGAACTTTGACGATTCGGTTGCGTTCGCAGCGGCAAGTGACCTTGTATTCAAAGGTATTAATCAGCCAAATGGCTACACAGAACCAATTTTACACAAACGTCGAATTGAAGCGAAAGCCAAATATGCAATTCAAACTGTACAACAATAAATTTAAAATGGAGGGGATCTATTATGAAAAAGATGAAAAATAATGGGGATGCACCGAAAAAGGTTTGTAGGGAATGCGGCTGTGAAATTATTGAAAAAGTTGAGTCACCATTGTATGAATGCGAGCGGTGCATCGGATCGCACGAAGAATGAACTAGCAACGACTTTACTCCAGTTGATGGATGTAAAGTCGTTTTTTGTTTGTCGAAAAAAGGGTTTATCTGTTTAGTATGGAAGTAGTATCGGTGCAAGGATTAAAAAAGGGGGAGTCATTATGACAAGAAAAATTTATAATGCAAAGGGTGCGACAGTATCAGGACCATACTCACACGCAGTGGATGCAGGAGAGTTAGTCTATTTTTCGGGACAAACAGCAATGAATGCAGTTTCAACAGAAGACATGGCGGGGGATATTAGGGCGCAGACGAAGCAATGTTTTATAAATTTATTTGAGGTATTAGAAGCAGCAGATCTTACGTCTGATGAAGTAGTAAAAGTAAATGTATATTTAACAGATATGAAGGACTTTTCTGCAATGAATGAGGTATATGAAACTCAGTTTACTAAGCCATATCCTGCTAGGACATGTGTAGCAGTATTAGCATTACCACTGGGAGCCGAAGTAGAAATAGAGATGATAGCTAAAAGAAAGTAACTATTATAGATGATAAGCAAAAGGAGTGTTGCCATCCGGCACACTCCTTTTGCTTTAGGTAGGGATGAACGTCGTACGCATAAGTAAGGCCATACGTAAATGAAGGGAGCTTTGTGAATCATGGATGGAACACCCAAGAATTTCTTCACATTTAGCTATTCGGTATTTAACAGTATTACGATGAACATACAATTTTCTAGATGTAATCGCAATTTGACAGTTATTGTCTAGATAAACTATTAGTGTTGTGACTAAGTCTTCCTCGTCCTTATTTTTAGGATATGAGAGGGAAAGCAAAGTATTTTCATAAAAGTTAAGAAGATTCTCTTCTGGAATTAATCGAATGAGTTCTTTTAGTTCCTTCGGTAGATAGAAGTTTATAAAGTTATACTTGAATAGTTCTGTCCCTTGTTTCCATGCTTCCACGGCCTCTGTATATGTAATGGGGATATAAGTCACGTCATTAAAGACATTACCAACACCGAAAGAGAGCGAAACTTTTAAGTTCGAGTAAACCTTATGTTGGAAGTTCTTCAACCTTTCTTCTATTGTGCTCTTAAGTGGATTCGCGATATTTGTAGGAGATTGCATCAAAATAACAAAATAAGAATCTTTCATAAAAACTATATTTTTAGTTTCGGTTTTAAAGAACGATTTTTTTAGATACTTGGACAAATAATCGTATAATCTATTCATAATATCTGTATTTTGTTTATCATCGTCAATTTTACAAACAATGCAAACATATTTTAGGTTGTCAATTAAGCCATGCTGTTTACCTCTATGAATTATTTCCTGTTTGGTAGAAATGTTTCCATCAACAAGAGAAGTGAAAAAGTTGTTTTCTAACAAACGGCTATTTTCTCTAATTGCTTCATTTTTAAGCAGTGTGAACGAAATAACTGTTGATGCTTGCTCAATAGCTAATTGTGAAGAAGGGTATGGAAGTTTTTCAGGATTTAAAATGATTAGCAAGTATGGATATGGATGCATCGTTTTAACTTGGAATAATTTTGCGGAAATGTCTGCAACCTCTGCGTCAGAGCTGCTAACTAAAAAAGTATCTTTTCCACGGTATGTATCAATATCACCCTTAATAAGTTCCTCAACGCTATCTGCTGTTATTTTCATATTATTCGTCTGAAAATGATGCGAAAAAGAAATAGTTTCTCCCATAGGGTCTAATAGAAGGACGGGACTTTTTAATAAGGATCCAAGACTTTCAATCAATGATTCCAGTTCATAACCTTGTATCATCATATTCGTAAACTTTTTGTGCACATGAATTGCATAAAATAACTCTTGAATTTGGTTGTCCCATATAAAACTTAATAGTTGGTGGGCGACGGTACCTAATGTTAAAGATTCTGGAATTTGAATAATTGGAAAGTCTAATGAGTCCGCTAAGTCGATTACTTCTTGTGGAACTTTATCAATAAACCTTTTAAGTTTTATAGCAATTCCGGCACAGGGAAGTTCATTGACTTGTGAAATAAGATCGCCTAGTGCGGCGGGATTGTCTTTGAAAGCGTATCCTGTTGTTACAAGTAGTGAATTTTTAGCTAAGAAGTGGATGACGTCGGGTGTTTCCGACACTTCAATTGATTCAACGTCCCTTTTAAGCCCGGCATGTCCAGCTAAAACTTTCGCGTCTCGAAATACATCAACGAAAAATAAATCTTCTATCTTCTTCATAACACACCTCTATATCAGCTTTTTTTGGCCATTATCTTTTGAATTAAGTTTATAAACATAAATATAAGTTGTTCATTATAGATGAAATCTAGTGGCTAAATTGTTCATATTAAATAATGACATCGTTTGTTGATTCCCTTATAATCAACTGTACATAGAATATTCCTCAAAATCAATTATAAGTAGAGTTGGCGTTTATTGGAATAATGTTTTAGAGCTATTATAATTAATAAGGAAAGGGAGTATTAATATGTTAAGAGAATTGAATCCTTCTATAAGAACGTTAATGACACCAGGACCGGTTGAAGCGGAACCACGTGTGCTTCGTGCAATGACAATCCCAATTATCGGACAATTTGACCCGGAGTTTCTACAAATTATGGATGAAACAATGGAACTATTAAGAAAGACATTTCAAACGAAAAATCGTTGGGCATATCCAATTGACGGTACTTCGCGCTCTGGGCTTGAGGCAGTTCTTACTTCTATTATTGAGACTGAAGATAAGGTTCTAGTACCTATATTTGGACGGTTCGGTCATTTGGTAGCAGAGATTGTTGAACGTTCCGGTGCGGATATGACGACGATGGAATGTGAATGGGGAAAAGCTTTTGATCAAGAGGAGATCATTGCTGAAATAAAAAGGGTTAAGCCGAAAATTGTAGCACTCGTACACGGTGAGACTTCAACGGGTATCATGCAACCATTGGATAGGATTGGTAGATTCTGTCGTGAAAATGATGTTTTGTTCGTTGTAGATGCTGTTGCTACTTTAGCGGGTGCAGATTTTAAAACAGATGAGTGGAATGTCGATGCCGTTATTGCAGGTACACAAAAGTGCTTGGGTGTACCAACTGGGATGGCCCCGGTTACTTATAATGAACGAATTGAACAAGTCATTCATGAGCGGAGAAAAGTTGAGCGAGGCCTAGATATTACATCTCAGAACTCTAGAAGAATTCAAAGTAACTATTTCGATCTAAGCCAAATTCAGGAGTATTGGAGTCCTAAACGGCTAAATCACCATACAGAAGCAACTTCAATGCTATACGCGCTTAGGGAAGGTCTGCGTATCATTGATGAAGAAGGTTTGGAAGAGCGATTCGCAAGACATAAAGCACATGAGAAGGCGCTTGTAGCAGGTCTTGAAGCGATGGGTCTTACGCTATTTGGGGATTCGCGCTATAAAATGCCTATTGTTACGTGTGTGAATATTCCTGAAGGAGTAATCGGTGATGATGTTCGTGCAACGATGTTGAATGAGTTTGGCGTAGAAATAGCGAGCACGTTCGGATCACTTGCAGGAAAAATATGGCGTATCGGATCGATGGGCTTCAGTTGCCGAAAAGAAAACATTTTACTCGTTTTAGCTGCGTTGGAAGCGTCCATCTATCGTCACGGTGGAAAAATTAATACTGGTAAAGCGCTTCAAGCTGCAATCGATGTATATCAAGGAAAAACGGCAGTTCTCTCAAAATAAGTTATAAAACATTTAGAAATAATAGGCTGACTCTTATGGATTATTGAAAAATAATCTTTAAGGGTCAGCTTTTTTATGTGTAGCTTTGATGGTTATCTGGTGCATCCATTCGAGAATCAGTCACTCTGCATAAAGTGCGAGCTTTGAAATTGTTCAATTTAGCTAGTGATTTTAGCGAAGTCAACGCTTACAATAAAAGATATCCAAAAGTCGGAATATTTAAAACACTGTATCGGAATAAACTTGGATGCCCTATTTCATTTTTAAATTGGCCACATATGACTCATCTATATTAAATTGCTATGTGAGGGAAGTATTTAGTGAATTCTTTAAAAAGGGTGAATGGGAAAGTTATAAAAATTAAAAGGGGGTATTTTTATGAGTGCACAATCGCAAGCGGTGCCTAAGCAAAGTTGGAAAGTCCGTTATTCGGTCTTATTGGTATTGTGGTTATGTTGGTTGTTTTCTTTCCTTGATCGTATGGTAATCACTATCGCCTTACCATTTATCGGGGATGATCTTAGTTTAAATGCAACTGCGCAAGGTTTACTACTGAGTATATTTTTTGCTGGTTACGCATTGTTCCAGATCCCAGGTGGAATGTTGGCAGATAAATTTGGTTTCCGTCGTGTCGTAAGTATTGCCATTGTTTGGTGGTCTATATTTACAACTTTAACTGGGTTTATTTTCTCCTATCCACTTTTATTGATTGTTCGTTTTGTCTTTGGATTAGGGGAAGCTTGTTTACCCGGCGGATCATTTAAAGCGATTGCTACTTACTTCCCGAAAAGTCAACGTGGAACAGCGACAGGGATTCAATCAACAGTTAATACACTTGGACCGGCAATAGCGGCTATTGCGGCGGCAGCGATAATCGGTTTATATGGATGGCGTGTTGTCTTTATTATTATGGGGGTTCCAGGACTTTTAATCGGAATTTATATTTGGTTGAAGTTCAAAGATAATCCAAAAGACCATCCTAAAATTACGAAGGAAGAACTGGCGGAGTTGGAAGAAGATCTTGATGAAACTCCCGCCGAAAAAAAGAAGTCCGGTGTATCTTTCAAAGAACTCTTAAAAAAGCCGATTTTATGGCAAATGGCTGCAATTTGGTTCTTCTTTGATATTACGTTTTGGGGCTTTACGTCTTGGCTCCCCTCTTATCTGATTAAAGAAAAAGGACTATCTCTAATGAGTACGGGGTTATACAGTGCGTTACCGTATTTGGTGGGGACGGTAGCAATTGTTCTTGGTGGGTATTTATCAGATAAAATCAAAGGAAATAGAAAATGGATATTTGTCCCGAGCGTGCTTGCTGGCGGTGTAGCTCTCTATTTCATGTTCCAAACTTCTTCTTTAACAATGGTTATCGTATGTCAATGTCTAGCGGCCTTCTTTATGTTCCTAGCTCAAGGTGCTTTCTGGGGTCTAGTTCTTGTCAGCCTTCCTGCAAAAATTATGGCATCGGGTACGGCGACGGTTAACTGTTTTGGATCTCTTGCGGGTTTCGTATCTCCATTCCTAATGGGTTATATGATCCAAACAAGTGGTTCATTTGATACTTCTTTCATTATGATGATTGCGGCTCTAGTAGTAGCAGCTGTAATTGCGTTGACCATTAATGAAAAACCGAAGGAAGATGAGATAGAAATAAATCTTGAAAATCCAAAAAAGGCAGTTGCTCTTTGAGTCAAATGGAAAATTGGGATTATTGAGCCTGATAAATACTCAGGCTCATCTTTATAATTTTAATCTTATAACAATTCATTTTGGTCATTTTGAACAAAAATATTTTTTAATATCATCCATAATAGCTAGTGATATATAACTTGTTAGCGCTTACAATTAGTACATACCACGAAAACAGAAAATTTTAAATTGGTAGAACCTTAGGGTGTTTGTTATTCCGCTCAGTTCTAGCATTATCAAAAATATGACAAACAATGAAAAAAAGGAGTTGGGCTTACTATGACTACAAATTTAGAAGGTTACGTTCAAGAGACGCAGACTCGACATGATACGGGTATGGATGAATCACTCAATCCGAAAACCGAAAAGGGGCGTACGGTAGGTCCGATATCCTATTTGTTTATGTGGATTGGAGATGGCGTTAATTTAGGTAATATGACACTTGGAGCTAGTTTGGTAGTAGCAGGGGTCGCAACGCTAAACATCATTCAGACATTTGTCGCAGCTATCATAGCCATTGGAATTATCTCAACTGTTTTCGCCTTAAATGACAGGCTTGGATACAGAACGGGAATACCATATGTTGTACAGCTCAGAATGTCCTTCGGTGTGAAAGGTTCCGTCATATCGTCACTTATGCGCGGTATCCCCGCCATCGTTTGGTACGGTTTTCAAAGCTGGATTGGCGGTACAGCCTTAAATGAAATGGCGAAGATTGTTACGGGTGGCGCTTTCAATAGTGTTATCATTTGCTTTGTAGTGCTCCAACTTTTTCAAATCGTGCTTTCGTTATACGGTTTTCATGCCATTAAATGGGTGGAGGCGCTTGCGTCTATTGTTATTATGCTAGCACTTGTCTATGTGTTTGGTGTTCTTCTAACATCCCATAGCGCTGTTATTACAGAAAAATGGGTTCATGCAAAGGGCTCATGGGGATTGCCGTTCTTTGCATTCATAATGATGTTTCTAGGGAATTATGCGGCTATTTTTTTAAGTGCAGCGGACTATTCAAGAGAGCTCAAGTCGGGTATTAGCGATACGAAACGCGGGCTTTTGTACTTTTCACCGATTTTAATAGCATACGGCTTGACACTTACAATCGGTGCAATGCTTGCTTCTGCAACCGGCATTTCTAATCCTGTCAAGGCATTTGCAATAGTCGTGGACAACCCTTATATTACATTCTTTGTATCCGGATTTATTGTTCTAGGTGCAGTTGCGGTAAACATGGTTGCCAATATTATTCCGCCAACTTATGTTATTACGTTGCTTACAAAAATGAAATATAAACCTGCTGTTATTGTAACTGGACTGCTTGGGTTATGTTCTTTCCCTTGGGTGCTTGTTCAGGATTCTTCGGCAAAGGGTCTTGGTATGTTCATTCTTATCTATTCTGCATTTTTAGGCCCGATCGTTTCTATTTTATTAATCGAGTATTATGTATTAAGAAAGCAAAAGGTAGATGTTGAAGAGATGTACAAGGAAGACGGCCAGTTTGCGGGATACAATCCATGTGCTCTAATTGCAATGCTTATCGGTGCCAGTGCCGCCTTTATGTTAGTAGAATTGGCCTGGATTATCGGCGTTGTTGTGGCGGGAATTGCATATATTCTTCTGATGAAGTATACATTTAAAGATTCAGCATTCAAAAAGGGTACGATATTTGAGAGAAAAATATAAACTTGTTGATGAATCCAAGTCTATAAGTTAAAGATAAAAGAGCGATTATAAGACCGGCTCAAAAGGTCCTTGAAAATGACCTTTTGAGCCGGTTTTCTTTGTTTATAAATGAAGAAATTTATATGGATGACCTAATCGAAGATAACTTATCGGTTTGGGTTATTTTTTATTTAGTTATTTTATACAAACAATAATTAATGAAATTGTTTATAGTAGACAATGATATATGAAGTGACAACGCTTACAATGAATATAGGCATTAATTGAGAATAATCGGAATGTTAGGAACTACAAAATGATAAATTTGGATTCAAGCGAACTCGAATGCTTCATTCCTTTTTTATCTTGGAAGCTATGATCAATAAGTATAGAATGTTTAGAAAAGAGGGACCCCTTTGAAACAGTCTGAAGCTCCAATGGAACAAGAATTAGGATTCGGTAGTGATTTATTGCCTGTAAAGCCTGAGGACAGAAAATGGAAAACTGGAAATTACTTTTCGATATGGATGGGCTCTGTACATAATATTCCTTCCTATATTACAATCGGTGGTTTTTTTGCACTTGGACTATCGGTTGGACAGGTGTTTTGGTCAATTATGATTGCTTCAATTATTCTTGCAGCAGTAATGGTCTTGAATGGTCATGCGGGCGCTAAATACGGTATTCCATTTTCTATGCTATTAAGAACTTCATACGGTACAAAGGGAGCCATGCTACCTGGTATTTTAAGAGGTTGCATTGGTGCAATCATGTGGTTTGGATTTCAAACGTATGCAGGTAGTCTTGCGTTCACGATTTTGCTTGGGAAACTATGGCCCTCCTACTTAGAGTTGGGTGGAAGCTGGAGCTTTTTCGGTCTTAGTTTACCAGCTTTAATTTCATTCATCGTCTTCTGGACTTTCAATATACTATTTGTTTATGGTGGAATGAAAGTTCTAGGTAAATTTACAAAGCTACTATCACCGCTCATTTATGTCGTATTTGGAGGAATGGCCATTTGGGCGATTAAATTGGCAGGAGGAATTACGCCAATTCTTCAACATACATCCAAAGGAATTGACGGAAATAGTATCATTGTATTCATTGCTTGTATTAGTGCGATACTAGCAGCATGGGCTGCTCCGATTGTAAGTGCTTCTGATTTTACAAAAGAAGCCCGCTCGCAAAAAGACCAGACAATTGGTCAAGTTGCCGGTCTTGTGATCACCTATTTATTATTTGCGGTTGCAAGTATTGCAGTTATCGTTGGTTCGGAAATTGCTTTTGGTGCACCTATATGGAATGTACTCGATGTAGTCGATCGTTTTGATAGTAATTTTGCGATTGGAATTTCTGTATTAACAATTTGTATGACAACATTGGCTGTAAATATTACGGGTAATATTATTCCGGCGGGTTACCAGTTATCCGCTTTATTTCCGAAGTACCTTACTTTCAGAACGGGTGCGCTACTCGCCGCTGTAATTGGATTTATGATAATGCCGTGGAAGTTGATGGAGAATGCTACAAGTATCTTCACATTTCTAGGTATTATTGGAGGCTTACTAAGTCCAGTAATTGGTGTTATGCTCTCCCATTACTTTTTAATATCTAAAAAAGAACTTGATATGGAAGAATTGTATTCCATGAATGGAAAGTATAACTATAAAAATGGGGTCCATATGCCCGCCATGATTGCTACACTTGGTTCAGGATGTATAAGTTTAATTGGTCAATTTGTACCTTTATTTAAACCTTTATATGATATTTCCTTTTTCTCTGGTATAGTTTTTGCATCTGTAATCTATGTTGTACTTGTTAAAAGGGGATTATCAGCTTCCGAAAGCAGACAGAAACAGGAAGACGTCATTAAAATGGATTCTGAATCACTTGATATAGCAATGCCTACCATTTCAGAAACAGGAAGACGTGGTTAAATCGTCCTAATAAGAAAACGACAAGACTTTATAACATTGTAAGTCTGAATATTATGTACAATGAATAAGCAAATATAAGGGGGAAATAATATGGAGTATGATCTTATTATTAAAGGCGGACAAGTCGTTTTCAGGGATGAAGTAAAAAATGTCGATATTGCAATTAAAAATGGAAAAATATCTGCAATTGCTGAAACGATTGATGACGCGGCTGTAAAGATTATCAATGCCGAAGGACAATATGTAATGCCTGGTATGATTGATACGCATGTTCATATTTGCGAACCTGGCCGTACAGAATGGGAAGGTTTTGTGACGGGAACAAAAGCATTGGCTGCCGGTGGAACAACGAGCTATGTAGATATGCCATTGAATGCCCTTCCTGCAACAGTAGACAGGGCGGCAGTGCGGTCAAAGCTAGAAGCTGCAAATGGAAAGAATTATGTTGATTACGCATTATATGGTGGTCTTGTTCCTAGTAATCTCGATAAGCTAGAAGAGCTGTCTGATGAAGGTGTTGTTGCGTACAAATGTTTCATGGCGACATGTGGCTCGGATATCCCAGATGATTTTACAAATGTCGATGATTATACTCTTTATGCGGGGATGAAGAAGTTGGCTGAATTGGGCCATATGCTATCAATCCATGCTGAAAATGCCGTTATTACGGATCGCCTTGCCGAAGAAATGGTTAAGAAAGGTAAAATTACCGCTACAGATTACGTTGCAACACGGCCAGTATTTACGGAGGTTGATGCTGTGAAAAGAGCGCTGTTTCTAGCTAAAGAAACAGGTTGTAAGCTTCATTTCGTACACATTAGCACAGCGGAAGCTATAGATGAAATTATTAAAGCTCAAAACGAAGGACAGGACGTAACTGTCGAATCTTGCCCTCATTATTTTACAATTACAACTGCTCAGTTCGAAGAGATTGGTCCGGTCGCAAAATGTTCACCACCACTCCGCAACGAAGTAGAACAGGAAAAATTATGGGATAAATTGATTGAAGGTAAGATTGATATGTTAACTTCAGATCACTCACCATGCCCGCCTGAAATGAAACATAGTGATACAAATAATATATTTGAAGTATGGGGTGGAATTACAGGCTGTCAAAATAACGTTGATTTAATGTTCGATGAGGCAGTTTTAAAGCGTCATGTCCCTGTAACTGATTTTGTTCGCATGATTGCAACAAACCCAGCTAAGCGTTTTAATATGCCTACTAAGGGAGAAATTGCTATATCTAAGGACGCCGACATTATCTTGGTCGATGCAAACCAATCTTATGTAGTTAAGAAAGAAGACCTCTATTACCGCCACCAACATAGTCCATACATTGGTAGAAATATTAATTGCCGTGTCACGAAAACTTTTGTTCGTGGGAATCTGGTTTTTGAACTAGGACAAGGTATTGTAGGAGAACCAGTTGGTGAATTAATAACATACAACGCAAAGGAAACTGCATTAGTATAAATAGATTACGGCTTCAGCAACTCCTTCCTTAAACAGAACGAGTTGCTGCTTGATGTTTGTATTAACTAGGATAGAAATAAAGGAGGAAAAACCTATGGCTACGTATGATCTAATTATTAGAAACGGTAATATTGTAACGGTAGATTCGATTGTTCAAGGGGATATTGCTATTAAAGCAGGGAAAATCAAAGAAACTTCTGTCGGAAAAAGACTTGAAGCAACTGCTAGTAAAGAAATAAATGCCGAAGGTCAACACATTCTCCCAGGGTTAATCGATACGCATGTTCATTTTAACGAGCCGGGCCGAACCGAATGGGAAGGTATTCAAACGGGAAGCAGAAGCTTAGCAGCAGGTGGAGTGACAACTTACTTTGATATGCCATTAAACAGTACACCTCCAACTATTAATAAAGAAAACTTGGAATTGAAGCGAGCTGCTTCCGAAGAAAAGTCAGTTGTTAATTATCGCTTTTGGGGCGGGCTTGTGCCTGAAAATATTGGGGATATAAAAGAACTGCACAAGAATGGAGTTATTGGATTTAAAGCCTTTATGTCCCCAAGTGGGATTGCTGATTTCAATCATGTGGATGACGTGACGATTTTCAAAGGGATGAGCGAAATTGCTTCGATTGGCTCCCTGCTAGCTGTTCACGCTGAAAGTACAGTCATTTGCGATCAGCTCGCCGAAGAAAAACAAAGTCAAAATAAAGTATCCGCCAAAGATTTCGTCGAATCAAGGCCAATTATTTCTGAAATAGAGGCGGTAAGAAGAATTATCTCGTATGCCGAGGCTACAGGTTGTAAACTACATATTGTTCATGCGAGCAGTCGAAAAGTAGTGGAAGAAATTAATAAAGCAAAACAAAGAGGCGTAGATATTACAGTTGAAACATGCCCCCATTATTTATCTTTAACGCTGAAAGATTTAAAGGAGAAAGGCGGTTTGGCAAAATGCTGTCCTCCACTTCGAGATGAGCAAGAAGTGGAAGATTTATGGACGGCTGTTGCAACGGGCGAGATTGATGTTATTGCTTCCGACCACTCACCTGCACCGCCATCAATGAAAGAAGTAACAAACGGAGATTACTTTAAAGCATGGGGCGGCATTTCAGGTGCCCAGTCTACATTGAACGTTATGTTGACGGAGGGACATTTTAACCGTAAACTTCCGTTGGAAAAAATTGTTGAATTAACGGCTACGAATCCGGCTAAGCTATTCGGATTGTATCCACATAAAGGGACAATTGCGGTTGATAGCGACGCTGATTTGGCGATAGTTAATTTAAACGAAAGCTTTGTGCTGGAGAAAGAAAACTTATTATACCGGCACAAACAGTCACCATATGTTGGAAAGACATTCAAAGGTAATGTAACGACGACTATCGTCAATGGTGTAGTTGTCTTTGATAATGGAAAAATTACTGAAACTGAAAAAGTGAAAATAAGTTCTTTAAAATAAATATCCACATTCGAAACCGAAAAGGCTTAGGGGTTATCTCCTAAGCCTTTTATTACTCTGGATGAATAACGGGAATGATTTAGGGTTTACTGCACAAAAAGACAACGGTTATTTAGTTAAGTTGAACAAACAATGATGATGTTTTTAGTCAATTTAGATAATGACTAATTGAGTGAAAACGCTTAGAATATAAGGTATAAGCTTAATAAGGTTTAATTCGAATAAATTATACTTAGGAAACCAATTGAGGTTTGTAAAGTAGAAGAAAGGGATGGTTGAAATACAAGATTTGATTACAAGTAAAGGAAAGCTTGAAATTGAAAATTTGGCAGTTGAGATCCCTGAAAGACTTAATTGGTTAGGTAGCTTTGGAAAAGATCCAGCAGGGGGAGTTTCTCGCTTACTCTATTCAAAAGAATGGTGTGAAGCCCAGCAGGCCTTGAAAATTTGGATGGAAACCGAAGACCTTGAAGTGAAATTCGATGAAATCGGGAATCTGAGTGGAATATTAAAAGGTAATGACACAAGTGAAACGATTCTTACTGGATCCCATGTTGACACTGTAACAAATGGTGGTTTATATGACGGTCAATATGGAATTGTTGCAGGTGTCCTTGCATTAAAATATCTGAAGAAACATTATGGACAGCCGAAACGAAATCTGGAAGTTATCTCTTTAGCAGAAGAAGAGGGTAGTCGATTTCCCTATGTTTACTGGGGTTCAAAGAATGTTGTTGGTACTGCGGTCCGAAAAGACGTTGAAGCGATTAAGGATTTTGCCGGTGTTCCTTTTATAGAAGCTATGAAAGATTCGGGCTTTTCATTTAAGGAAGAAACAAGTGCTCCGCGTAAGGACTTAAAGGCTTTTGTAGAAATTCATGTTGAACAGGGCAATGTATTGGAAATTGAGAAGAAATCCGTGGGAGTTGTGCATAGCATTGTCGGACAAAGACGTTTTACGATTGAAGTAACGGGTGAAGCGAACCATGCAGGTACAACGCCGATGGGCTACCGTAAGGATGCTGTCTATGCGGCTAGCCATATGATCTATGAATTAATTAGTTCGGCGAAGCAACTTGGCGATCCATTAGTAATGACAGTAGGAAAAATGGAAGTCAAGCCAAATATCGTCAATGTTGTGCCTGGTAAGGTTATTTTTACTATAGATGTGCGTCATACCGAAAAAGATGCCATTGTCCAGTTTACTGAAATACTTACTGAAAAGATTAATAAAAGTTCTAAAGAACATGGAGTAGAAACATCCATAGATATGTGGTTAGATGCAGATCCGGTCCCGATGGATTCTAGGATTGTAGAAATCATAGAAAAACAATGCAAAGAAAATAGCTTGAATTATAAGCTCATGCATAGCGGAGCAGGTCATGATGCACAAATCTTCGCGGAAACGGTTCCGACGGCTATGCTCTTTGTTCCAAGCCGGGGTGGTATTAGCCATAATCCCGCAGAATATACAGAGCCTACAGATTTAGCTGAAGGCGTTAAAGCATTAATTGGTACTCTATATGAATTGGCATATAAAGAATAAAGATAAAAAAGGGGAGTTTTTAAAGATGGGATATCCTAACGATTTATTAACAAGCAGGTCAATTATTGAACATGGTAAATATGCATTAATCGCACCAGAAGGATTGGTGAATAACGTCGTTCCGGGGTTTGAAAATTGTACGATTTCTATTTTAGCTTCACCAAAGCTTGGAGCAAGTTTTGTAGATTATATGGTAACAATGCATAAAGACGGAAAAAATAGCGAGGGATTTGGCGGACAAGAAGATGTGGAGACATTTGTCTATGTTATTGAAGGGGCGATAAAAGCTTCTGCAGATGATCAAGAGTTCAACCTTGAAGAAAGCGGATACTTATATTGTCCACCAGGGACGAAAATGTATCTAGAGAATCTTGGAGATACCGATTCTAAACTATTCCTATATAAGCAAAAATATCGTCCGCTTGAAGGACGGAAGCCATGGGTAGTTTCAAACCATGCAAACAAGATTGAATTTGGCAATCTAGATGGTATGCATAATGTTCATCTAAAAGATCTTTTACCGTTGGATTTAGATTTCGATATGAACTTTCATATTCTTTCCTTTGAACCTGCGGCATGTCATCCATTTGTCGAAACGCATGTGCAGGAACATGGCGCTTATTTATTGTCAGGAGAAGGAATGTATAATTTAGATAATAAGTGGGTTCCGGTAAAGAAAGGCGACTATATTTTCATGGGACCATACGTACATCAAGCGGCATATGCAGTAGGAAGAGACAATTTAACATATGTCTACTCTAAAGACTGTAACCGTGATGTAGAACTATGAAAACGCTCTCATTTAGAAAGGTGGCGGGTGCACATAATGAAATTAACGAGAAAAGAGCTTACGGAATTAATCAAAACGAAGCTTAATAAAGCTGGATTAACTGAAGATCATGCGGAAGGTGTAGCAGATGTACTTGTTCATGCTGATGCAAGGGGGGTACATTCCCACGGTGCAATGCGTGTAGAGTATTATGCCGAAAGAATTGCTAAAGGCGGAATTAATACAAGTCCTGTTTTCAAATTTGAAAAAACAGGTCCTGCTTCTGCTATTTATGATGGTGATAATGGAGTGGGTCATGTCGTTGCAGATTTAGCAATGGATGAAGCTATTAAAATGGCTAAAGAAACTGGAATAGCAATTGTAGGTGTTAGAAGGATCAGTCATAGCGGTGCGCTCTCTTATTTTGTGGAAAAGGCGGCAAACGAAAATCTGATTGGAATTTCTCTTTGTCAGTCTGATCCGATGGTTGTCCCATATGGAGGAGCAGAACCCTATTACGGCACAAATCCCATTGCTTTTGCTGCTCCGGGAAATGGCGATGACAAAATCCTTTTTGATATGGCAACAACAGTCCAGGCTTGGGGGAAAATCTTACATGCCCGTTCAAAAAATGAACCGATTTCAGATACTTGGGCAGTAGATGGCAATGGAGAACCAACAACGGATCCATTTGCAGTGAATGCGTTATTGCCGATTGCCGGTCCAAAAGGATATGGACTAATGATGATGGTTGATGTATTGTCAGGAATCCTTTTAGGTCTTCCATTTGGAAATAAAGTATCGTCAATGTACGAAGACCTTACTGAACATCGAAATCTTGGTCAGCTTCATATCGTGATTAATCCAGAATATTTCACTGGCTTAACCAACTTTAAGCAAAGCATTACAAACACGATGACTGATTTGAATAATATAAAACCAGCTCCCGGATTTGATCAGGTTTCTTACCCTGGGCAGAGAAGTGCTGCAAGAGAAAAAGAAAATGAAAAGAACGGCATTGATATAGTTGACGATGTATATAATTACCTTATTTCAGATGTTATTCATAACGATGCGTATGACAATAAAGGTGCTTTTGCCAAATAAGGTAGACTGATAATTAAAAATACAAAAGAGGTGTTTAGGGATGGAAGGAAAAGCGACTTTGACAGATATTAATGAAATTATTGCGGAAAGAGTTTTTGAAATCGATAAGATAGCAAAGTTCGATCCGAACGAACCGCAAAAGAACTATTTCTATGAAACAGACAAAACAGTTGGGGCCATTTGGTGTCTAGAGCCAGGTCAGGAAGTATATATACACTCCCATTCAGATGTCGATGACATGTGGGTATGCATAGAAGGGGAAGGAACGTATTACCCCGATCTAGAGAATGAAATTCCAATCAAACAGGGAATGGTATTGTTAGCTAAGCCTAATCAAATTCACGGAATGCGTAATACAGGAAGTGTCCGTTTCATGTTTGTAGGATTTGCTGCGGGTACATTGCCAATGGATATAACAAGATACTAGAATTCAAACTAGCCCGTTTAAGTACCCTACTTTATAAATGTGATTAATATTTATAAAGTAGGATTCTACGAAGGCGTAGAATCTAGATTTTGCGAGGCAATCGTAAAGGGTTGCTTTGGGAGTGGTGATGATTAGGATGATGAAACAAGGAACTACATTAACTTTACTATCCTCATTTCAGTGGCTTTTCTTTATATTTGCCAATACGGTTGTTGTTCCGATTTCCGTAGGAGCTGCGTTCCATCTTCCAGCGGAAACAGTTGAAATGACGATAAGATACTCCTTCATATTTACGGGACTTGCTTGTATTTTACAAGCTTGGATTGGGCATCGTTTTCCTTTGTTAGAGGGACATTCGGGACTAATGTGGGGATTATTATTAAATATGGGGATTTCCGCTTCTGCACTTGGATTGGATTTTGCAACTGTTGGGGGCGGTATTGCAACAGGGATCCTTCTGGCAGGAGCGGTAACCATTCTGATTGCAGTATTCAATCTTATTTCTGCTGTACAGAAAATAATTACGCCAATGGTGATAAGTGTTTATATATTCTTACTGACATTTCACCTTGTTTTTATATTCTTCAAAGGAATGTTTAAAGTAAGTGGGAATGGAACAATCGATCTTCCAGTTAGTTTATTCTCAATTGGTGTTGTTATTTTCGTGAGTTTGTTAAAAATTAAGGGCGGAAAAGGAATTGGTAACTTTTCCATCCTTATTGGCATTATAGTAGGGTGGTTATTATATCGAATTGTTTTTCCATCCGATCTTCCAGTGTCAAGTTCCGGCGATATAGCATTCAGCTTCTTTCCTTTCGGGGCACCTAACTTGGAGCTAGGAATTATTTTTGTTGCATTTATAGCAGGCTTGTTGAATTTAACGAACACCTTTGCCTCAATTGAGGCCGCCGCTGCTTTATACAAAGAAAAGGTAGAACATAACCAATATAGAAGATCCATTTTTGTAACGGGTACTTTGGCGCTCGTTTCCGCAGTTTTTGGTTTGGTTCCTTATACTCCGTTTACATCTACGATAGGTTTTTTAGAAAGTACAAATTTACTAAAAAGAGCCCCATTTATTATTAGTGGATTCATGTTCATGGTGCTCGGACTTATTCCGCCGTTTGTAAGCTTTTTAGGAACTATGCCATTAACAGTTGGTAATGCTGTTTTATTCGTTGCTTACCTTCAATTATTTGGAACTTCATTAAATAGCTTAAAGGGGACTCTCTTTAACTCTGTAACAATATTTCGCTTGGCAGGTCCAGTACTAATCGGTGTTTGTATTATGAATATCCCACCAGCCCAATTCGGCAGTGTTCCACTTCTTTTACAGCCATTAATTACGAATGGCCTAATTATGGGCGTTTTTATATCGATATTTTTGGAAAAATTCATTAATTGGGATAAGCTAGAGGTTAAATTAGAAGTCTCATAATAAGTAGAACATTTTGAAGTTGCTGTTTAGATTTAGCTTTGTCAAGATAATTAGTAAGCAAATTTTAAGGAGGATGTAACATATGCAAAATTATGTAAAGGTTGATAACCTTCAAGTTTCACAACTGCTTTATAACTTTGTTAATTCGGAGGTACTTCCCGGAAGTGGAATAAATCAAGAAAAATTCTGGTCTAATTTCGATGGACTTATTCATGAGTTATCTCCAATCAACAAGCAATTATTGGACGAGCGTTCGGAGTTACAAGAAAAGATTAATAAATGGCATAAAGAACATAAAACGAGTTTCAACTTTGGCGAATATAAAACATTTCTACAGGAAATAGGTTATCTTGAACCAAAAGTAGAAGACTTTAAAGTTTCAACCGAAAATGTAGACAGCGAAGTTGCTGCTCAGGCCGGACCACAATTAGTTGTACCGGTAGACAATGCACGCTATGCGCTCAACGCGGCAAATGCTCGTTGGGGAAGCCTTTACGATGCGCTTTATGGAACAGACGTAATTGGCGATGAGGATGGGGCAGAAGCAGGCAAAAGCTATAATCCAATCCGTGGCGCAAAAGTAGTTTCTTTTGCGAAAAGCTTTTTAGACAAAGCTGTACCACTAGCAAATGCAACGCATGCTGAAGTGCAAAAATACACAATCGTAGGTGGCCAATTAGCGGTCACACTTCAAAACGGTGAAACGACCCATTTGAATGAGGCAACGAAATTTGTAGGCTATCAAGGGCAACCCGAAGAGCCTGTAAAAATCTTACTCGTAAATAACGGCATGCATATTGAAATCCAAATCGACCGGAATCATCCGATTGGCAAAACTGACTTAGCCGGTGTGAAAGATGTCTATTTAGAAGCGGCACTTTCAATGTTAATGGACTTTGAAGACTCAATTGCCGCGGTGGATGCGGAAGATAAAGTGCATGTGTATCGGAACTGGTTAGGTTTAATGAAAGGTGACTTAACGGCGTCATTTCCAAGAGGCAATAAAACGGTTACACGTCAGCTAAACGATGACCGTACGTATACGTCACCGAATGGAGAAACAATTACTTTACCTGGACGTTCACTTATGTTCGTTCGAAATGTTGGGCATTTAATGACAAACAGTGCCATTCTTGATAAAAATGGTGAAGAAGTTCCAGAAGGAATTATGGATGGGGTTCTTACATCGTTAATAGCAACGCATAATTTAAAAGAGGATGTGTCTTATAAAAATTCTAGACACGGCTCAATTTACATCGTCAAACCGAAAATGCACGGATCGAAAGAAGTGGCGTTTGCCAATACGCTTTTCAATCATATTGAAGATCTATTAGACTTACCACGCCACACATTAAAAATCGGTGTAATGGATGAAGAACGTCGAACATCCCTTAATTTAAAAGCATGTATTCATGAAGTAAAAGAGCGAATTGCGTTCATTAACACAGGATTCTTGGACCGTACGGGCGATGAAATCCACACGTCTATGGAAGCGGGCGCAATGATTCGTAAAAATGATATGAAACAAACGACATGGTTACAATCTTACGAAACGTCAAACGTCGTTGTTGGGCTTGATTGCGGTTTACCGGGTCATGCACAAATTGGTAAGGGAATGTGGGCGATGCCCGATTTAATGTCCGCGATGTTAGAGCAAAAGATTGCTCATCCTCAATCGGGTGCGAATACGGCTTGGGTACCATCGCCAACAGCGGCAACGCTACATGCTCTTCACTATCACGAAGTAGATGTAAATGAAGTGCAAAAAGGGATTTCAAGTTCACAAGATTTACAAGATGATATTTTACAAATTCCATTGGCGGACAATACGAATTGGACAGCAGAAGAAATCCAATCGGAACTCGATAATAACGCACAAGGAATTCTCGGTTATGTCGTCCGTTGGATTGATCAAGGGGTGGGCTGTTCTAAAGTGCCAGACATTAACGATGTAGGCTTGATGGAAGACCGTGCGACATTACGTATTTCCAGCCAACATCTAGCCAACTGGTTACACCAAGGAATTTGTACAAAAGAGCAAGTCGAAGAAACGATGAAGCGTATGGCGAAAGTTGTTGATGAGCAAAATGCGGAGGACGAAGAATACCGTCCAATGGCTCCGGATTTTGACGATTCGGTTGCGTTCGCAGCGGCAAGTGACCTTGTATTCAAAGGTATTAATCAGCCAAATGGCTACACAGAACCAATTTTACACAAACGCCGAATTGAAGCAAAAGCTAAATATGGCACAGTAGTTAGTGAAGGGCTTTCAGCACGGTGACAGATAAGTAAAAAGCTCGATAGGTAAATAATCCTGTATAAAGTTTATTAAATAGAAGCGGGGGATTAATAATGCGAAACGAAGATATGTTACTTATACCCGGACCAACACCGGTCGTAGATTCTATATATGATGCAATGGCCCAGGAAACACGAAGTCATACAGATCCGCGGTTTACAAAGATTTATAAGCATGCGATTGAGCAAACAAGAGACATGTTTAAAACAGACGGGGAAGTATTTGTCATTGCCGGCTCAGGCACAGTGTCGATGGAGATGGCACTCGTTAATACAGTTGCGGCGGGTGAAAAGATTTTAGTCATTAGTCAAGGCTATTTCGGTGATCGTTTTATTAAATTAGGGGAAGCTTTTGGCATTGGAGTAGAAACGCTTCAATCGGAATGGGGTAAGCAAGTGACTCCGGAGCAAGTAAAGGCGAAACTGGACAGCGGTAATTTCAAAGCAGTGACAATCACACACGCGGACACATCAACGGGGGTTGCGGCTGATTTGGATGCACTTGTGCCAATTATTAAGAAACATGGTGCGCTCGTCATTTTAGATGGGGTCTGTGCAACCGCTGCAATGGAAGAGGATATGAGTAAGACGTACGGCAACCCGGACTATAAAATTGATGTCATTTTAACCGGCTCCCAAAAAGCAATTGGCGTACCACCAGGTTTGGCAATCGTTGCTTTCAATAAAACGGCATTAGCTGCTAGAGAGCAAATCGAGCGGGTACCGGCCTACTATTGTGACATTTATAATTGGATACCAATCATGAATGATCCTGGAAAGTATTTTGCCACACCACCAGTGAATTTAATTTACGCTTATGACGAAGGTATGAAACTGGTATTGGCAGAAGGATTGGAGAAAAGATATGAGCGCCACAAAGCATTCGGCAAGGCGGTAAGGGCTGGACTCGCTGTGTACGGTATGAAAGCATTGGCGGAAGAAGATGCCGCTGCTTCAACACTAAGCTGTCTTCTCTATCCCGAAGGAATTGACGACGCTGAATTTCGTGCTGCACTCGCAAAAAAAGGTGTCATCGTAGCAGGTGCTTTAGCCCATTTAGCTGGGAAGGCATTCCGCATCGGTCATATGGGAAATACGACGGAACAAATGCTAGAAAAAGCAGTTGAACTCATCGGAGACACATTGAACGAGGTAGGTCACAAAGTCGAAACGGCCAAGGCAGTTGAACGCTTCAAAGAGAAGTTATTAGCAATCGTATAAATTAAACAATGTTTTGAATAAGCCATTCCGGAATTAATCCGGAGTGGCTTATTTTGCATGAAATATTAACTTTAAGTAAATCAACTATTTAAAATTGTTGGTAAATGGTATAATAAATGGAAATTGTTTCAGACGTAAAATCAAATAAAAACATGTACTTATTTACTTATGAATAGAATAGCTATATGAGCAGATTTCATAATTCCCTATTTTAACTTAAAATACGAATGATAATGGGGTTTTAAGTTTTATTTTTCATTAGTATAGAAGGCGTTTCGTTGATTGGAGCGGAGGGCGGCGACTCCAGTGGGAATAGTGCGAGCTGAAAGCGTCCACCGGAAGCAGAAATCAACGGCCCGGTAACGAGACCATCATTGGACTTTTTAGGTTAGAATCTTTAATTCACCATATATAATAATCATAAATTACCTGTCATTCATACTATTTTGTTCGATTCGAATTTGTCTAGCCATATCGGGTCGGTCTGTAAATACGCCATCCACGCCAAAATCCATCATCGATTGAATGGACTTTTCATCATTGACGGTAAATGCGTGGACATGCAGTCCCCTCGAATGCATTTGCCTAACAAAGTTTTTTGTTAGACTAGCAGCATTTACACCGACTCCAGAGGCGTATTTTTTAAGTTCTTGTATTTCTTTTTCACCAAGTGTGGCAGTGTCTTTAAATGAATAGAGTTTTACTAGGGGAATGGAAGGCTCCATTCCAAAAACTTTTTTTAAACTAGCTTCATCGAAAGATTGGATAATCACCTTTGGAAGTGCATTATCAAGATTTAGAAGACCTGCCGATTGTAAGTTTTGTAGTAATTTCTTCTCAATACCAGGATAAGTAGAAGGGGATTTGGTTTCAATATAAAAATTGGCGGTCCCATCAAAGTGATCAAGCACTTCTTTTAGTTCGGGAACGCGCGTACTTTCGTAGTCTTCAGAAGCAAATACGGGTTGTTTATTATTAAAGACTTCACCGGGTAAGTAAAGTATGACTTCGTCGAAAGTTAAATCGGCAACAAGTATTTCCTTATCTCCATCAGGGATCGCTTCATCATGGAGTGCAATAAGCCTACCGTCTTTCGTCATTTGTAAATCGATTTCAATATAATCGGCTTCCATATCGGCCGCCATTTGGTAAGAAGTAATCGTATGATCGGGTGCATAAGCGGATGCACCGCGATGAGCAATGACTAAGAAGGGTTCCGTAGGAAGGGGCGCTGGTAGACTGCTTTGTTTTGTACAGCCTACGGCTACTATTAAAAAAAAAATACCGATAGTCTTTTTCAACATCATGAATAATCACTCCTAATGTATTGGTGCTTACTTAAATGGTAAAGCCGAAATAGATTATAAGAAAGGAAGGATTCCATATGAAGAAAGTAGAACTAATCGATATATCAAAATCGTATGATAAACAAAATGATGTTATTTCCAATATAAGCGTGACAATCGAACCTGGCGAGTTTTTTGTTCTCGTAGGTCCATCCGGATGTGGAAAAAGTACGATGCTTCGAATGATTGCGGGACTTGAAGAAATTACGAGCGGCACGCTTAAAATCGGTGAAACAATTGCAAATAATTTACCATCAAGTAAAAGGGACCTATCGATGGTCTTTCAAAATTATGCACTTTATCCACATTTGACAGTGGAACAAAATATCGCTTTTGGACTTCATGTAAAAAAAGTGAAAAAAGTGGATCAACAAAAACGAACGGTTGAAGTAGCAGAAATGTTAGGGCTGATTGATTATTTGAAAAGAAAACCGCGTGAACTCTCGGGTGGTCAAAGGCAGCGTGTGGCGCTAGCGCGTGCAATTGTCAATGAGGCACCGATTTGTTTGATGGATGAGCCGTTGTCTAATCTCGATGCGAAGTTACGGGCACAAATGCGTTCTGAAATTAGAAGAATCCAACGGAAGCTCAATATTACAATGATTTATGTTACGCATGACCAAGTGGAAGCAATGACTATGGGGGATCGCATTATGATTCTTCATGAAGGAAAAATTCAACAAGTTGGTAAGCCAATCGAAATTTATAATACTCCGGCGAATCCATTTGTTGCAACATTTATTGGTGCGCCAGCTATGAATCTTACGAATGCAATTGTGGAAAGAAAGTCCTCGGAACTGATTATTGGGGATGTATTGCGACTTCCATTATCTGCAGAAGAGCTTGCCATGATTTCGAGCGAGAAAGTAATTGTTGGAATACGCCCGGAACATTTGCAAACAGCGACTAAAAACTCCAACGAAAAAGGAAAATTTCATTTGGAAATTAGTAACGTTGAAATTTTGGGGAATGAAACAGTCTTTTCATTTACGTTTGGAGACAATGAATGGATGGCCAAATGGAGTGGCCAGTGGCATTTGGATATCGGTGATAAGATTCCTGTAATTGTTAACTTTGAATCACTTTGTCTATTTAATGAAGAAACGGAAGAATTGATCAAGCAGCCAACTGATCTTGGGAACTATATATTTGGCAAAGAGGTACTCATATGAATGCACCCTCGACGTTGGGATTATGGCGTAAGTCGGTGAATGGAAGGACTGCACTTCTTTATTTATTACCTTCGATTATTCTATTCTCAGTTTTTGTATTTTATCCTATGTTTCGAACGGTCTATTTAAGTTTTTTCTTAACGGATCAAGCGGGACAAGCAGCTCTTAACGTTGGTTTTGAAAACTACGCTTATCTGTATGAATCTTCGGCATTCCGAAACAGTATGAAAGCAACCGCTCTATTTGTTCTTTACACTGTACCAGTTGGTATTCTTCTATCATTATTCTTCGCACTTCTAGCAAATGAAAAACTAAAAGGAATCGGTTTTTTCCGAACAATCTATGCTTCAACGATGGGAATTTCAGTGGCGGCGTCATCTGTAATTTGGTTGTTTTTGTTCCACCCAAGTGTTGGTATGTTCAACAGATTGTTACATGTTTTTAATTTCCCCCAAATTCAATGGCTTCTTGACCCCGAATGGGCACTAATCTCTGTTTCTATTTCAACGATTTGGATGAATACCGGTTTTTCGTTTCTTATACTACTCGGTGGGTTACAAAATATTGACGAGCATTTATATGAGAGCTCCCGGATTGACGGGGCGGGATATTTTTACCGGTTACGTCGGATTACATTGCCTATGTTGTCTCCAACATTATTTTTCATTATAACAATTTCCCTTATTAATGCATTTCAGACTTTCGGACAAATTGATATTTTAACGAAAGGGGGACCGTCGCAGTCAACGAACTTAATCGTTTACTCCATTTACCGTGAGGCGTTTATTAACTATCAGTTTGGAACGGCGAGTGCGCAAGCGGTTGTGTTATTCCTATTTATTCTTATTGTGACGATTCTACAGTTTAAACTTGGGGAAAAGAAGGTGCATTACCAATGACAATGAGCCTTCCAAAGAAAATGTGGTTTTACTTGTTATTATCAGTCACGGCGTTTCTTGTTTTTTTTCCTGTGTTATATGCATTTATGATTTCATTTATGACGGGTCCTGAAATATTACAAGGAAGGTTCTTGCCTCAATCATTTAGGCTCGATAATTATATACGCGTGTTTGAACGGTTACCGCTTTTGCAATATCTTGTTAATAGTTTCATTGTTTCGTCCGCGGTGATGCTAGGACAACTTGTCGTATGTAGCCTAGCTGCTTATGCATTTGTTTTCATCCCGTTTAGGGGGAGTAACTTCATTTTTTTCCTGTTCATCTCAACAATGATGATTCCGTGGGAAGCGACGATGATTCCGAATTTCTTCATAATACAAAAATTGGATTGGCTAAATACGTATCAAGGACTAACATTGCCGTTCTTCGCTCTTGCTTTTGGAACGTTTTTACTCAGGCAACATTTTAAAACGATTCCGAAAGAGTTACATGAGGCTGCACAAGTTGCCGGTTTAGGTCGTTTCTCCTTTTTTTGGAGGGTTATACTACCCGTATCAAAAACAAGTCTTGTTACGCTAGGTGCTTATGGTTTCTTGACCACTTGGAATATGTATTTATGGCCACTTTTGATCACGACGAATAGTTCCGTACGAACGGTGCAAATAGGTCTGAAGCAGCTTCAATCACAGGAAATTGCAACTGAATGGGGGGTGGTTATGGCCGGCGTAATCGTAGTTATCATTCCAACGTTGCTGTTACTCTTCCTTGGACAAAAGCAATTGCAAAAAGGGCTTTCTCAAGGTGCGCTGAAATAAAAAAATGACAAAGAGGTGTTCAAAAGATGAATAAACTATTGAAATCGTCTCTGTTTTTATTAATGCTACTAGGTGTTCTTGTTATTGCCGCTTGTACAAATAGCGATAGTGATACGAAAAAAGATGATGACACAATGAAAGATTCTGAAACGACTAAAAAAGATCCGGGCAATGATGGTGAAAAAGTTGAAATCGAGTTTTGGCACGCAATGTCGGGTTCGGGGCAAGAATCATTGGATGCAATCGTAAAAAGTTTTAATGATTCCCAGGACAAATATGAGGTGAAAGCAGAGTTCCAAGGTAGTTATGAGGAATCTTTGACGAAACTACGCAGTGTTGGCGGGACAAAAGATGCACCTGCAATTACGCAAGTGTTTGAAGTTGGGACAAAATATATGATTGACAGTGGATTTATTGAACCAATGCAGTCATTCATTGATAAAGACAATTATGATTTGTCACAGTTAGAAGAAAATATTTTAAACTATTACCGAGTAGATGGTGATTTGTATTCAATGCCATTTAATTCATCTACTCCGGTAATGATTTATAACAAAGATGCATTTGAAGCCGCTGGATTGGACCCGGAAAAAGCACCAGAAACATTCGGAGAAGTAATTGGTGCAGCCGAAAAACTAAAAACAGATGACATGTTTGGATTTTCAATGCTTACGTATGGCTGGTTCTTTGAGCAACTGGTTGCAACGCAAGGGGGACTATATGTCAATGAAGACAATGGTCGTTCCGGCGATGCGACAGAAGCACTTTTTAACGGTCCAGAGGGGCTGAATGTTTTCCGTTTCTTAGATACGATGAACAAGGCAGGTACATTTGGAAATTACGGAACGAACTGGGATGATATCCGTGCGGCATTCTCGTCTGAGAAAGTAGCGATGTACATGGACTCCTCCGCGGGTGTCGCAAACGCAATTACCAACTCTCCATTTGAAGTAGGTGTTGCCTATATTCCACACGCAGACGAAGTGAAACGTAACGGTGTTGCTATCGGTGGGGCATCTCTTTGGATGTCAAAAGGAATTTCCGAAAATGAACAGGAAGCTGCGTGGGAATTTATGAAGCATTTGACGACGCCAGAAGTTCAGGCGAAATGGCATCTTGAAACAGGATACTTTGCCATTAACCCAGCAGCATATGATGAAGATATTGTTAAAGAAGAGTGGGAGAAATATCCTCAGTTTAAAGTAACTGTGGATCAGCTACAAGATACAGTACCCGGTATCGCTACACAGGGAGCACTCATTTCTGTCTTCCCTGAATCGCGTCAACAAATTGTTACAGCCTTGGAAGACCTATACCAAGGGAAAGATCCACAAGAAGCACTTGACCAGGCGGCAGAAGGAACAAATCGTGCGATGGATATTGCGAATAAGACGAAGTGAAACTACAACTGGTTGTCCTACAAGCCTTGAATAAATTGAAAGCACCAAAGGGATTATAATTTTCCCTTTGGTGTTTTTGCATGGGAAAAATCCCCTTGGAATAGCTACTGAACAGTGAACACCATTTGATTATTGCTAGGTTTCCACGGGATGTTCTTAGTGTCTGTTTTATCAATTAAACGGAATAGATAGAAAACTTGTTGCATATTGTGTGGATTTTAGTATAATTGATTACAAGCTTCTTATTGTGTTGATAGTGTCAACCTCTAAGAATAACTTGATTCCATAAAGTAAGCGCTTACACAAGAGAGTAGAAAATCTAACTGGGGGGGTTACAAGATGGAAAAAAGGAAAATACGTAGTTTATTGTTAGTAGTGGTCGGCTTACTACTAATTCTTTCTGCATGTGGTGGCGGTGGCAAAACGAACGTCGCAATCGGACCGGCTGCAAGTGAAACGAACAACGTTTCTAGAATGATTTTGGATGCTTATGGTATTGGAGAAGATGATTATAAAGCTTACCAAGAAGGTTTTGGTGACGCTGCCGACGGTGTGCAAGATGGTAATATCGATGTTTCAATTGGAATTCTT
The DNA here is from genome assembly GCF_026931025.1 of Sporosarcina sp. G11-34. NCBI lineage: Bacteria > Bacillati > Bacillota > Bacilli > Caryophanales > Caryophanaceae > Sporosarcina > Sporosarcina sp. G11-34. The sequence goes on from NZ_JAHNZW010000002.1 coordinate 390,171, forward strand.
GGACTTCCAGCGGCAAGTATCGAAAGTTTACAAGCGTCTACTGGTGATGTAGTAATGCTTGGACTTTCAGATGAAGCAATTGCACATATTGAAGAAAATTCTGGTTACAGACGTTTAACGATTCCGAAAGAAACATATGACTTCATGACTGAAGACATTGAAACAGTTACGGCCTATGCTGTTCTTATGGGTAATACGGATACAATCGATGAAGAACTCGGCTATTTACTAGCGAAAAGTATGATTGAAAACGCGAGCGAAAATACACATGCTCAGGCAGTACAAATGACGCTTGAAAATGCACTAAGAGGATCTGAAGGACTCTTAATGCACCCAGGTGCGAAAAAGTATTATGAAGAGCAAGGTCTTACAGTTGATAATGAAGTAGCAGAACTAGCAGCGGATGCAAGTAGTCGTAAATCAGAATTGATCCTTGGAACAGGTAGTCAAGGAGGTACGTATTATCCTCTAGGCGGAGAAATTGCTAACCTATGGAATAAGCATGTTGATGGCATTAACGTAACGAATACGGAGACAGGTGCTTCGGTTGAGAACCTTTCAACAATTAAAGATGGGCATATGGATCTTGGTATGTCTGTACATGTTCCCGCAATCCAAGCATTGAACGGGGAAGCTGAGTTTGAGGGGAATGAAGTAACAAACGCAGCATTTATTGGACATATTTATCCCGAAGTTATTCAAATTGTTACTAGGGAGAAATCTAAAATTAAAAGTCTTGATGATTTGAAATAACTGGTGGAACTCATTAGTGACAGACAGATCATCGAAAAAACTTTAGTATGCCAAGCAGACTTGTGGATGATACGCAATATCATCTACAAGTCTACTTGAATATCTAGGAATAAAACGCATTGAAACACTTGAAATTCTAGTTTCAGTTTATAATTGTGGACTTTTTCAGTGGTTTTGTAATAGACAGGGGGGATTATATGAAAGAAAAAAAAGCCCTTAGTGCACAAGAAATTCTTGAAAAGTATGATAAGGAGAACCAATTTCGAACCCAGCTTGGAAAGTGGGCATGGGTCGTAACTCTTCTTGGTGTCTCACTTACACTTTTTCATCTATACACAGGCTATTTTGGAACATTGCCTTCGCAGAAACAAGGTGCAGTACATCTAGGTACGGCACTGGGGATTATCTTTCTACTGTATCCTGCAAAAAAAGAATGGATGAGAACGCAGAAAAAAGTACCATGGTATGATGTTCTTTTGGCATTTACAGCAATGTATGTGACATATCATAAAATATTTTTTTTCGATTCGATTTTACAAAGTCGAATATCAGGATATAGCCCGATTGACATTTTCATCTCAATACTTGGGGTTCTCCTCGTGCTTGAAGCAACAAGACGAACAGTTGGATTACCAATTGTAATCGTTGCAAGCGTAGCGATTTTATATGCTATTTTCGGGAAATATATTCCGACGCAAATTCTTTCCCATCCAGGGTTTACGGTTGATCGGATTGCACCGAACTTATGGTATAGGGAAAGTGGTGTGTTCGGTACACCTATTCAGATTTCCGCCAAATTTATTTACCTTTTCCTGTTCTTTGGGGTTATGCTTGTCAATACGCCAATTGGTAAGTTTTTCAATGACTTGGCACTGTCATTAACCGGTAGATTTACAGGTGGAACGGCAAAAACGGCTGTTATCGCGAGTGCGCTTCAGGGAACAGTTTCGGGAAGTTCGGTTGGGAACACGGTTGCTACGGGTTCATTTACAATACCAATGATGAAAAAGGCCGGATTTAAACCGGAATTTGCGGGCGCAACGGAAGCAGCAGCTTCTACGGGCGGCCAAATTATGCCACCTATGATGGGGGCAGCAGCGTTCATCATGATGGAGTATCTCGGTGTAAATTACGCTACAATCATGTTGGCGGCACTTATTCCAGCAATTCTTTATTTTACTGGTATTTTTATAGGGGTACATTTCGAAGCGAAAAAATTAAAGATTTTGGGGTTACCCAAATCGCAATTACCCGTATTTAAAGATTTGGTGTTAAAGAACGGTTATATGATTGTCCCACTCCTTGTTATTATTGTGACGATCATGTCGGGATTCACTCCACAACGTGCGGCACTATATGGTATTTTATCAGCTTTCCTTGTTTCATTTGTTCGAAAAGATTCACGCTTTAATTTACAACGAGTTGTGTATGTGCTTGAGCAAGGTGGAAGGGTTGCGCTACCGGTTATTGCGGCGGTCGCAACAGCTGGAATTATTGCAGGAGTCGTTAGTCTAACGGGGCTTGGTGCTAAATTTGCCGCGGGGATTATTGCGATGGCGAACGGTTACCTTATTCTTGCGCTTATTTTCACGATGATTGCTTGTATTATTCTCGGTATGGGGCTACCGACAACAGCGAACTACGTTGTAACGGCAACAATTGCGGCGCCAGCATTGATCAATGAATTTGGCGTTGCGCCATTGGCAGCTCATATGTTTGTGTTCTATTTCGGAATCGTTGCGGACATTACACCACCTGTTTGTCTTGCAGCTTATGCGGGCGCGGGGATTGCTAAAGCTAATCCATTTAAGACCGGGGTAACTGCGGTCAAACTTGCAATCGCCGCTTTCATCGTTCCGTATATATTTATTTATAATCCGATACTTGTCTTTGTAGATGTCACGATATTAAAACTTATATTCAGTGTAGCGACAGCCTTAATTGGAATGGTTGGTGTTAGTAGTGCAGTGATCGGCTACTTCATTCGTAACTCGAGGGCGTGGGAGCGCTTGATTATGTTTGGAGCGGGATTGATGCTTATTATTCCTGAATGGACGTCAAGTCTACTTGGATTAGCTTTAATGGTTCTTATTTGGTTCATCCAGAAAAGAAGACCTGAAGCGGAAGCGGAAGAAATTACGAAGGTAGTTCCGGCTTAATGTTTACTAAAAAGAAAAGGAAGGTCACCTCATTATGGGGCGGCCTTCCTTTTTCTTGTTGTCTAAGTCCGGGAGGTTCACATGAAAAAGTTTTCTTTTCCTATGCGGTCGTATAAACCACTTTTTTTGAATAGCGATAATTTATCTTTTGGCAGTCGTTTAATAATAACTTTTATGCCGACTTTTCTTGCATCATCAAGTAAAGCAGAAAGTGCCCCTTCACCAGTTGCATCGATGACAGAGAGATGCTCCATATCAAGAATGATAATTTTTGCACCCGTCGAAAGGAATTTGGGGTATTTATCCTCAAAGACTTTAGCCGTTCCAAAAAAGAGAGGGCCATCTATATTATACTTTTTTATAGATGTACTATCGCCCAAACCAATTTTTGTGATTTCAACTTCGGATAGTTTTCCGTCTTTCAAAGCTAATTTGCCACTCATTTTCCTAAGGAATGATATAGCCGCGATAATAATTCCAACTTGAACTGCAACCGTTAAGTTCACAAAAATAGTTAGCAAAAAAGTAGTAAGTAGTACAATCGAATCGCCCGTTCGAATCGTAAGTATATGGACAAATACTTTCCGTGCGCTCATATTCCAAGCTACGAACATAAGAATCGGAGCCATTGCAGCAAGTGGAATATAAGATGCATAAGGTGCGAAAAGTAGTAGGAAAGCAAGTACAAATAGGCTTTGTACAACGCCTGAAACAGGGCTGATCGCACCAGATCTTATATTGGTTGCTGTACGGGCAATTGCGCCAGTCGCTGGAATTCCGCCAAACAACGGGGTAATAATATTAGCAATACCTTGACCGAATAGTTCCCGTTTCGAGTCATGCTTTTCTACGTCTCTCATACTATCCGCAACGACTGCCGACAGTAGCGATTCGATAGCGCCAAGCGACGCAATAATAAGCGCGGGTTGCCAAAGGTTTAATAGTTTAGTGAATGTAATTTGTGGAAAATGAAAGCCTGGAAGTGTGTTTGGAATTCCACCGAAAGCTGTTCCAATCGTTTCAACTTTCCCAGGAAATAACAGTACGGAAATAATTGTAGGAATAAGAAGCGCAACGAGTAATAAAGGAATACGCGGTGCAATTTTAGGTAATATAAAGATAACTGCTAATCCGATAAGCGCAATAAATATACTGAACATGTTTACCGTATAAAATTGTTTGATAAGATCAATCATGTTCTCATGGAAAAACTCTTTTTTATCTAATCCGGTCAATCCGAAAAAATTTCCGAGTTGACCTGTAAAAATAATGACCGCAATTCCTGTTGTAAATCCAATCGTTACGGACCTTGGAACGAAGTGGATTAAGCTACTAATTCCTATGAAACTCATAATAACTAAGAAAATACCTGCAAGGAACCCCGCAATAAGTAAATCCTCATAGCCATACTGAAGGACGATGGCAAGTAATATTGGGATAAAAGCCCCCGTAGGACCTGCAATTTGAAAACGTGATCCCCCCAACAACGCAACGAGTAGACCCGCAATAATCGTCGTGTACAGACCGTACTCGGGTTTAACTCCAGAAGCAATTGCAAAAGCCATCCCAAGAGGAATGGCTACAATACCGACAGTAATCCCTGCGATAAGGTCCTTTCGGAATCCAGCCGCGTCGTAATTAAGATATCGATTGTCCTTGAACATTATCATTCACTCCGCTCAAGATATTCAGATTAATGTAACTTCCTATATATAGTATATCGAACAAACATTAGAGTAACAAGGTGTTTTACTGTTTTATCCGGTGTATACGCCAATAAATTCGGGGTTCTCTCCCGCTGGGAAAAGGGCTGACATTCTGGCCGATAAAGTGGAGATTAAATGATAAAGAGCGGACATTCGGTCCAAGAGAGTGGACATCCAGGAAAGGGGCTGACATTCCGGCCGATAGAGCGGAGATTAACCGACAAAGAGTGGACATCCGGGAAACAAAGGATGAATTTAAAAGTGATTATAAGGGACGATATAAATCACCAGAGCATTTAGGGGATATAGAATTTGATAGCTTTAAAGTGAAAATTCCATAAAGTAAAACGCCGTCTATGTGTAAATTAGACGGCGTTTTTTCTTTAGTTCATGAATTACGCTTGCGCGTGAAGAAACTAATGACAACCCCAATAAGTGCTCCAACAATTGCTGGTACAAGCCACCCAATATTCTGTTCATAAAGGGGCAGATGGGCAAGTATGGAAGTCACTGGCTTAACATCAATTTCAGCTACAAGTAATCCGTCAAAAATACTTACGAAAGCTGTAGCTAAAAGTGCAAGTATATAAACAATCGGTTCTCGTCCGAATAGTTTGTCAATAAAGGACATAAGCATAAGCACAATCGCAAGTGGGTAAACCATCATCAGTACAGGTAGTGAAAAAGAAATAAGTTGAGTTAGTCCAACGTTGGATACAAGTGCACTGAATCCCGCAAATAGAAAGACAAACATTTTGTATGATCTATTAGGGAATAATTGTTTGAAATATTGAGCACATGCAGAGACAAGCCCAATGGATGTTGTCAGGCAAGCAAAAATAATTGTAGCTGCGAGAATTGCTGTCCCAGAAGTACCGTAAAGGACTGTGGAGGCACGCGCAAGTACTGCACCACCATTTGGCTGGATGCCAATGACTTCGACGCTTGTCGCGCCAATATAGCTAAGTGAAATATAAACGATTGCTAGTCCACCCGCTGCAATAAGTCCTGCAATGGTCATTGCTTTTAATATTGGGCCTCTTTGCGTGACACCTTCGTCACGAAGCGCATTAATCACTACAATCCCAAATACTAAAGCGGCAATGACGTCCATTGTTAAATATCCTTCGACGAAACTGCGGAAAAATGGACTATCCATGTATTCACCATGCGATTCACCGAGCTTACCCATTGGCGTTAAAATACTTTTTACTGCCAGTGCTCCGATTACAACGAACAGGATAGGCGTTAACACTTTACCGATTCGGTCGACTAGTTTTGCAGGGTTTAGTGCAAGAATGACTGTCAACGTGAAAAATAGAACTGTAAAGAGTGGAAGTGTCCAGTTTGCATCGACTAGTCCATCGGTGAGAAATGGAACAACACCTATTTCATAGGAAACAGTTGCCGTTCTTGGGATTCCGAAAAATGGACCAATTGCCATATAAATAACCATCGTGAAGAAAACTCCAAACAAGGGATGGACCCTTGACGCTATTGATTGTAATCCACCTTCTCCTGCATTCGCAATTGCAAGAACAGCTAACAGTGGTAATCCGACCCCGGTAATAAGAAAACCTGCCATGGCGATGAAAAGCTGGTCTCCTGCCATTTGCCCTAGTAAAGGTGGAAAGATTATATTCCCTGCACCTAGGAATAAGGCGAAAAGCATAAGCCCGATTACGAAATTTTTGCGAAACGACACAATATTTGCAACTCCTCATTATGAATTAAAGTATTCGACTCCATATTACATTATAACTAATAAAACGACGAATAGTGCAATGAATTCGAAAGATTAGTGACAAAATAAAATAGTGAAATATATTGAGGTTATTGAATGGGATGTACTGGAAAATTATTTTCCATCTTATGTTTTTTTGAGGGGCAAAAATACTCTTCCGTTTACGATAGACTTCCTTCCGTGTACAATATAAGGTTGATACATATTCAGGAGGTTATACATATGGAACAAACTCAATTTTTGAGAAATCTTATTATCGAGACACCTTCTTCGCCGGGAAACTTTGCGAAAGTTGCAACCGCGATTGGTCAACTTGAAGGTGATATGGGTGATATACAAACAATTAAAATAGGTACATTATCGACAATTCGTGACATATCGATTCAATGTAGAAACGAAGAGCATTTCTTGCAAATCGTAGATGCGGTAAATGATCTCGATAAAAATATTATCGTCCGTGCCGTCACGGATGACGTTTTACAAGCACATGAGGGTGGAAAGATTCATATGAAAGGCCGTATGGAAATCCGCTCACTTGGGGATCTCCAACGAGTGTACACGCCTGGAGTGGCGAATGTTTGTGAATTGATTAAAAAAGATCCTGAGCAAGCAAATTACTTCACGGGAATTTCAAATACAGTTGCGATTGTCACAGACGGTACGGCCATTCTTGGGTTAGGTAATATTGGTCCAGTTGCGGGTATGCCTGTGATGGAAGGCAAGGCGGTTCTTTTTGATCAGTTCGCTGGGATTAGTGGAATACCGATTCTTCTCGATACGAGTGATGTAGATGAAGTGGTCAATACGGTGAAAAATATTTATAAAGGTTTTGGTGGAATTTTGCTTGAGGATATCGGTTCTCCGCATTGTTTCGAAATTGAAGCAAGATTAAAAGCAGAACTTCCGATTCCGGTTATGCATGATGACCAACATGGGACAGCGGTAGTGACACTCGCTTCGGTAATCTCGGCTTGTAAGCAAGCGGGTGTTAAAATTGAGGATTCAGTTGTTGGACAAATTGGTCTAGGTGCTGCGGGTCTTGCGATTAGTCGAATGCTTTTAGCTTATGGTGTGAAAGAAGTCCGTGGCGTAGATATGGACGAAGCGGCGCGCACACGGCTCGTTAAACATGGCGGTACTGTCGTTGGCTCGGTAGAGGAGTTAATGTCTACTGTTGATATTGTAGTCGCAACAACAGGTGTAGCAGGCCTTATTAAACCTGAAATGGTGCGTAAAGGACAAATTATTTTAGCTTTATCGAATCCGCACGCAGAAATTAAACCGAGTGATGCGCTTAAAGCGGGCGCAGCATTTGCAGCAGATGGTCGTCAAGTCAATAATATTCTTGGTTTCCCGGGTATTTTCCGTGGAGCACTCAGTGCCCGTGCGAAAGAAATTACATATCCTATGCTAATTGCCGCAGCGTTAGCGATTGTTGAAAGCACAAAACCGGGTGATCTTGTACCACATCCACTCGATCCAAATGTTCATGAGAATGTTGCGAGTGCGGTCGAGCGCGTTGCACTGCAATAAAAGATAAAAAAACTACTCTTTAATCCAGACTATGTCTGAATTTCGGAGTAGTTTTTTCTTGTTTTATTTACCAATTGGCCAATCGAATGGAGGTGAGCCGGGTGGTGAGTGTTTTAATATGTCAAAGACCGGAATGGTGTAGGCAAAGAGAATCAATGCAATCGTAATACCAATCCATAAATACCAGTTTTCAAGAACTTTTGGTGCAGGTTCTGCATCGATTTCTTCTTCCGCGATTGGAAATTCTTGAAAGCCGCGTGGTGCAAAGAATGTAAGTTGGATGAAGATATGAACCATTAGTATGATTCCGACGAACAGAATCGTCCCTCCAACAGCTTGTGCAATTTGGTAATTGATCCAAGACGCCACTTGCTCACCACCGGCATATTCGGAGAAGTTTGAACGACGGGGTCCACCAATAAGCCCTTGAATATGCATAGAACCCGACATGATAACCATTCCGATTGTCCAAATCCACGTTTGGATCAGACCCAGCTTATTTAACTTCGGCGTGAGCCTTCTACCCGTTAGATGGGGAACAAGCCAATATGTGATTCCAAAGAATGTGAGTATAACTGTTGTTGCGGCTGTTAAATGGAAGTGGCCCGTAATCCAAATGGTATTATGAACGAGCGCATTCATTTGGTGGGATGCGTTAATAATACCGCCTGCTCCGCCGGGGATAAATGCGACCATACCGATGAATGGCGCAAAGAAACGAACGTCCGTCCACGGCAATTTTTTAAACCAGCCAAACAAAGAAGAAAATCCTTTTTTACGTCCGGTAGCTTCAAACGTTGCAAAAATAGAGAACGCAGTCATAAGTGATGGAATAATTACCATGAACGTCAATACGACTTGAATGAACTTCCATGTAGGATCAATTCCTGGTTCTGTCAGTTGGTGATGGAAGCCGACTGGAATCGAAAACATAAGTAATAAGATGAAAGCCATTCGTGCAAGCGAATCACTAAATAGTTTTCCACCAATAATTTTTGGTATGACTGCATACCATGCCATATAAGCAGGTAGCAACCAAAAATAAACAAGTGGGTGACCAAAATACCAAAATAATGTACGACTGAGTAGTACGTTAATCGTTTCCGCGTAACCAAGCGACCACGGGATGAACAGCACAAGAACAGATACTGCAACACCAAGGGAAGCAATTACCCACATGATCATGTTGATTGTTACCATGTAAGCAAGAAGTGGAGATTTTTGTCCTTTATTCGCTTTCTTCCAGACGTATAGCTGGCGGAAGTTAACGAATGCAGCAATCCAACTTCCTATAATGACAAGTGCAAGCCCGAAATAAAAGACTGGATGTGCCCGAAGCGGTGCGTAAAATGTGTACAGGACGGAAGCTTGACCTACAAGTATTGTAGTAGCCGCCATAATCGTACCAATAACCATTACCCAAAATGAAATCCAACCTATTTTCAGTTGCTTATCAGATATACCAACAGTTTTTCCTAAAAGTGAGAATTGGAATCCAATAATAAAAAATGTAGTTAAAACAAGACCTAGGATTACACCGTGTACGGTTAAAATCGTATAATAATCAATGCCGAATGGTAAATTATATTTCCCTGAACGCGCTAGAGTCTGCAATAAACCCATTAATCCACCAATTAAGAGAGAAATGTATGTGACATACATGAAAGCCATATACAATCTAGATTCTTTTTTCGTAAACTTTCGCTCTATTGTACTCATTATTCATACACCTCCACTGTTCCAAACATTAGATGATGCCCAATACCACAATATTCATTACAAACGACCGTAAATTCTCCGGTGTTTTTCATAACCGTTTCAAAACGGCTAATATGTCCAGGTTCAACCATCATATTGATATTTGTTCCTGCAACTTGAAAGCCATGAACAACGTCAGTAGTAGTGATTTGAAAAAGGACTGTTGAACCTTTTGGCACGCGAATGGTTTTTACGTTATCTCCATTCTCATCGGTACCAAAATCATAATTAAAAGCGGAAGCGACCATGTTTACTATGTATTTTCCGTCTTCAACTTCGAGTAAACCTAGATTTTCCGGTTTAAACGCTTCGTGGGCTTCAATGTTTTGAGGATCGATTGTTTCAATATGGCTCTGTGGATGTGTGCCTTTCCAAAAGGCTGCGAATCCAATGATAACTAAAAAGAGTGCAAGAGAGGCCATACCAAAAGTTAGCCATATTTTTTCGTATTTGTGCAAGTTCAAGTTTATTCCTCCAGTCAATTGTTATTTACCTTGAAAGAAATAATGCATACGTACCAAACCAGGATGCGAGGATGAAAACACCTAACAACATGACTGCGATGAATGTTCCTTTATAGCTGATTGGGGTTTGTTGTTCATTATTTTCTTTTTTCACATTTTCACTTCCTTTCGATGGGCAATGAAGGTCTTGTTACTTCTAATCATAGTCTTGCGATTAAATATGAGAATAAGGGAAATCCCTATGTCGGCAGGAAAGTAGAATTAATTCACACATTCTTCACAAGACATTAATAGATTTGTCAAGAAGTCCATAATTCACCTTTTTGTATTTTCCGGATGAAGGGGCAATAGTTGACCATCCTGTGGTTAGAAATTACAATGAAAAGATAAATAATTAGTGAAGGTCGGTTGAATCGATGAGTAATTTAAAACTTATTAAAGTTACGAGTTCAGAAGAAGGCGCTGAACATGTGTATCAGATTATAGAAGAAGAGCTTAAGAATGGTCAGCTTCATGTGATAGGTCTTGCAACGGGAAGCACAATGGTTCCTGTATATAGAAAATGGACAGCGTCAAATTTAGACTTTGAAAATGTAATTACGTTCAATCTGGATGAGTACGTTGGCATATCGGCCAAGAGTCCAAATAGTTATGCGTATTTTATGCAAGAACATCTTTTTAACGAAAAGAAGTTTAAGAAAACACACACAATAGATGGTCTGGCAGAGGATTTGGATAAAGAATGTGCGGATTTTGAGGCACTGCTTGAAAAATATCCACTTGACCTTCAATTACTTGGTGTCGGTGAGAATGGTCATATTGCATTTAATGAGCCGGGTACGTCGTTTGATTCAAGAACTCACGTAGCGAAATTAACGGAATCGACTTTGGGTGTGAATAGTCAGTATTTCGCTAACGATGAAAAGATCCCGGAAACAGCACTGACGATGGGGATCAATTCGATTACACGTGCAAAAAAAATTGTTTTACTTGCTTTTGGTGAAAAGAAACGTGTAGCCATTACGAAGTTATTGGAAGGGAATATGACGACTGAATGGCCGATTACGGCACTTCTTGGTCATAACGACGTGACAATCATTACCGATTTGGATATTAGGAAATAGCAAAAAGACCGCACCTTATAAAAGGAGTGCGGTCTTTTTGATGGGGAAACTTCAGTTGAAATAAAGAATCCTGCTAAAACACTTGGCACTTGGGGCCTACCTTCGCTGGATTGGTGTTCATATTCACAAGTTCATCTAAAATATATATGTTGAATTAAAGATTCTAACCTGAAAAAATCCAATGATGATCACTTTACCGGGTCGTTGATTTCCGTTCCGGGCGGACGCTTTCAGCTTCAATCAACTAAGTGTCACTTTCTTTAGTTCAACCTATATAGTTACAGCTTGGGAGGGTGAAGATTGTTAAAAGTTGCTCGAAATTTATCAATTTCGCCCGCTTTAATTTGATTATTTGAATGACCCTGGCTTTCTTTTGCCAAATGCAATGTTTCATTAGTTATATAGGGTTCGTAATCGCCGGCAGCGGGGTTAAAAGGGAAGTTGGAATCGCCAAAGTTTTTTACGAAGACTTGTTGCCGTTTAGGTGTCTTAAAGAACTGGTTTTCCCGTTCCATTATTGTGATCTCCTTTCTGTAAAATAGCTCTTAAACATCCCTTTCCCTTTTTTAGAAGTTTGTAAACAACTAAAAAAGCACACGAGCCTAAATTTGCATACGCATACAAACAGAGCACAGGCGCCTTGCTAGGGAGCTGAAGCCACCGACGTTGTAATTCGGACGACTTTGGTTGTAATTCACACCTCCGACGTTGTAATTCATCGCTTTTGGTCGGGAATGTCAGCCCAATCTGTGTTAATGTCCTCTTAATCGGCTAAAATCTCCTTACAAGATCACCAATAAAAAGAAGCATTCCATGAAAAGGAATGCTTCTTTTAGGTCTATTGATTATCCTGTTGTTCGGTAACAAACTTCATGAAGCCAATGACTTCAGCAGCAATATCACGGCGTAACTTTTGATAATGACCGCCAAAAAGTTCAAGTCCTTCACGTTGGTAAATACGCATCGGATCTTCCTGTGAATAAGAGCGAAGTCCAATTCCTTCTTTCAAACGGCTCATCACTTCAAGGTGTTTTACCCACATTGCGTCGATATGTGACAGCATAACTTGTGGAATCATTTCGATTACTCGTTCATTGTCTTTGAACAAATCGATATACGCGAGCAGTTCTGAAATAGGTCCCTCGAATAATTTCATAATATCGGTCGTCTTTTCCATGGTGCGCGGAATTGCAACCGGGTCAAGCGGAAGTGCGTTCATCGTACGTTCAATTCTTTCGAAATCCCAGTTTGTTGGACTATCGTTATCCGGACAACTTTCAAGAACGACGAATTCAACGGCTTCATTAAGCATTACTTTTAGTTGCTCAAGTGTATTTTCGCCTGCTAGTATTCTGTCACGAAGTGTGTAGACTACTTTTCGCTGATCGTTAATGACATCGTCAAGTTTTAAGTTATATTCGCGCATTGAGTAATGTGCACCTTCAACGATTCGCTGTGTTCTCTCGGTTATTTCCTCAATTTCTACGTTGAGCACTAATCCATTAGTATCCGTATTTACTTTCTTTCGGAATTTCTCGATGTCATCTTTTGCAAAACGGTTAAACATGTCGTCTTCTAACGAAAGGAAGAATCGGCTTTCACCTGGATCACCTTGGCGACCTGAACGACCACGTAGCTGGTTGTCAATGCGACGGCTTTCGTGTTTTTCTGTTCCAAGTACGAACAACCCACCGTATTCCGCCACACCTTCACCAAGAACGATATCGGTTCCACGGCCCGCCATGTTTGTAGCGACAGTGATCTGATTTTGCTGACCGGCTTGTGAAATAAGGTAAATTTCTTGTTCCACACTTTTCGCGTTCAATAGATTGTATTTAAGTTTATGTTCGTCTAAATAGTGTGCTACTTTTTCAGACTGTAAAATAGATGTTGTTCCAACGAGCACAGGTTGACCTTTTTTGTGACGGTTAGCGACTTCTTTCGCCATCGCTTTATATTTTTGGTCTATCGTTGCGTAGACTTGGTCTGGGGAGTCTATTCGAATACGTGGTCGATTTGTCGGAATTTGGATAACATCCATTCCGTAAACTTCACGAAATTCTTTCTCTTGTGTTTTGGCAGTTCCCGTCATACCTGAAAGACTCGGATACATACGGAAGTAGTTTTGAATTGTAATTTGTGCTTGTGCTTTGTTTTCTTCTGTAATAGGAAGTCCTTCTTTTGCTTCGATTGCTTGGTGAAGTCCATCAGAAAGTGTACGACCTTCCATTATACGACCCGTAAACATATCAACAAGTTCAATTTTTTCATCCTTCACAATATAATCAACATCACGTTCGAAAATAACGTGTGCTCGGACGGCTTGAAGAACGTAGTGGTAAAGTGTTTGGTGTTCAAGTTCATAAAGGTTATCTACACCGAAAGCTTTTTCAATTTTTTCAATACCTGTATCGGTAAGTGAAGTTGCCTTTGTTTCATCATCAAAATCGAAGTCAATACCCTTATTGAAACGTTTTGCGAGTCTTGCAGAAATATAATGCAAATCTGCATCCGCCTGCATTTTACCAGCAACAATAAGCGGCGTTTTTGCTTCGTCAACAAGAACACTATCAACCTCGTCGATAATAGCAAAATGGTAAGGGCGTTGAACTTTTTGGTCGTTGTTTTGAGCCATATTGTCTCTCAAATAATCAAAACCAAACTCGGTCCCAACACCGTATGTAATCTCGGCTTGGTAAGCTTGTTGTTTTTCCTCGCCTTGCATCATTGGTAAGTTGAGTCCGACAGTAAGGCCAAGAAAACGATGGATTTGCCCCATTTGATCGTAATCACGCTGTGCGAGATAATCGTTTACTGTAATAATGTGGACACCTTTACCTTCGAGTGCACGGATATAAGACGGAAAAGCACCGACAAGCGTTTTACCTTCTCCAGTAGGCATTTCTGCAATATTACCTTCTGTCAAAACGATACCCCCGATAAGTTGAACATCGAAAGCGCGCATATTTAGAACTCGTTTTCCAGCCTCCCGGACAACAGCAAAGGCATCTGGAATGAGAGATTTGTTGCTTTCACCCGCCAAAGCACGGTTTTTCAACATCTCTGTCATCCCAGTTAATTGCTCATCGGACATGGCTTCATATGTTGACTCTAATTTATTTATTTGATCGACAACTTTTCGGTATTTTTTTAATTGTCGTTCGCTCGTTTTATTTGAACGCTTAAAAATTGATAACATGAATGAACGCTCCTTTTTATAGGGTCAATTAAAAGACCCGTGTTTATTTTAACAAAAAGAACGCTGAATGACTACCATAAGCAAGAAAGACTGGATAGTCTTTCGCATATGGGGGAAAATAACGGCGAGTGAAAAAAGAACCATTATCTAGCGAAAGATGCTTTTCTATTTTATACATGTTATAATACTCTTGAAATATCAATATATCGAGTTTTTTAGGGAGGAAGGACATGTTACTTTTTACAATGGTCGTTGCGTTCGCATCTTCCATCATACTTACTCCGCTCGTCAGAAAATTTGCGTTCCGTATTGGTGCAGTTGACAAGCCCAATTACCGAAAAGTACATGCGTCTATAATGCCGCGTATTGGCGGTCTTGCTATATTTGGTGCATTTCTGATAGGCTATTTTTTGTACATGCCGAAAGATGAACACGCCACTGGGATACTCGTCGGTGCCTTCATTATTATTATGACAGGATTTCTCGATGACATGTTTGAAATTACAGCGAAGGCAAAAGTTTTTGGCCAATTGGCTGCAGCCATAGTTGTTGTTACTTGGGGCGGACTACAAATTGAATTTATTAATCTACCACTTCTTGGCCAACTTGACTTTGGTTATTTAAGTATTCCTATTACAATTATTTGGATCATTGGTATTACGAATGCGATTAATTTAATCGATGGATTGGATGGACTCGCGGCAGGCGTTTCCACAATCGCGCTTATTACAATTTCTATTATGGCGATTATAATGGGGAATCCATTTGTTATGGCAACGGCGGCAATTCTTGCAGCAAGCTCATTCGGATTTTTGTTTTTCAACTTTCATCCAGCGAAGATTTTCATGGGAGATACGGGATCGCTATTTCTCGGCTTCATGATTTCTGTTCTTGCACTGCTAGGTTTTAAAAACGTTGCGTTCATTTCACTAATCATTCCGGTTATTATGCTCGGAGTACCGATTTCAGATACATTTTTCGCGATAGTTCGACGCATCCGAATGAAACAAAAAATTTCAGCGCCAGACAAATCTCATTTACATCATTGTTTGCTACGTGCTGGTTTTTCTCATAGACAAACTGTATTGATTATTTACGGATTGGCGGCATTATTCGGTGTTGCAGCAATTTTATTTTCACAAGCAACCGTTTTAGGATCCATTTTGCTACTTGTCATAATGCTTTTAGCAATTGAGGTACTTGTTGAAGTAATTGGACTAGCTGGGGCCAACTACCGACCATTATTGAATCTCGTTCGAATGATTGGACGCTAAATCTAAATAAACAAACATAAAACGATTACATACCCTTTGAGTAAGAAGGAGATGTAGTCGTTTTTTATGGGTGCTACCGAAAGCGTATAGTATAGGAAATTCTTAGTCTAGCCCGTGAAGACATAGATAGAATCAAGAAAAAAGACGATTCATCCCACGACTGAAGTCACGGGTGTTCTCGTCCTACGCATAAAAAAAGACAATCCGTTCAAAATCGAACGGATTGTCTTTTTTTAAAGTTATTAGTCATAGTCTCTTTCATTTGCAATTTCATCAATTTGAGAGGGATCATCGCCTTCGTCTGTTACGAGTGAAGATGAAGGTGTGATTTCTAGATGTGCTTGCAGTTCTTGTTGTACGCTGTCCAGACCTTCGTCATCTAGCTGCCAATAATAGATATGGTTAATATATTCATCATACCCATTCAAGTTAAGCGGGGTAATTTGAGGTTTTCCACCTTTTACATACTCTAGAAATGCTTTCATTTCACCGAATCTCATATTCGTTTTCATATTATTTCCGACCGCGTCAATCACATTTCCATACTTTGTAATTGAAGAGACAGAAGTTACTTCTTTCATGATGGCTTCTAAAATCATTTGTTGACGTTTTCCACGTTCGACATCACTATCTAGTTTACGTGTGCGTGCAAGTGCCAAAGCATGTTGACCGTCGAGGTGTTGAAGTCCTTTTTTAAGTTCAATTGTATTTTGATCGAATTCATCTTTTTCTAAACGATCATAGGGTACTTCAGCTTCAATACCGCCAAGAGCGTCAACGACGTCGATGAATGCATTGAAATTCATTTTTACATAATAATCAATAGGAATATCAAGTAAGTTTTCGACTGTGTCGATCGTTCCGCTAGTGCCTCCAAATGCATGTGCATGATTTATTTTGTCTTTTTTATCTTTACTAGGAATATAAACACGTGAGTCGCGGGGAATGCTCAATAGTTTTATAGTTTTGTCTTTTTGGTTCAAAGTAGCAACAAGCAGTGCGTCTGAACGACCGTTTTCTTTACCACGCGTATCGCTTTCATCAATACCTATAAAAAGAATAGAAACATTGTCTTTTATTGGCTCAACGACTATATCACGAAAATCAGATTTCGATCGATCACCAATTGCTTCGTATGAATCGTTAGCGGCATTGATCATTTTTTTTTGTAATACAACGCCATATGCAACAACGACAAGAAACAGGGAAAGTAAAACGAGAAGTGATACTTTTAAGACGCGTCGTTTGCCGGATGATTTATTTTTTTGTTTTCTGTAGTCTTTTCTTTTCATTCATTGGTCCCTCCGACCCCGGTGTGAGGTATGTATCACAACCCAATTACAATCTTAGCAATTATACTACTTTATTCAACATACGTAAATAAATTAGACGTCAAACTCGAGAAAGGCATTATCGACTACATCGATTTTCGCTTGGCCATTTGTCATTTCTGTCATCCATTCAATAAAGGTACTTTCTTTCGCGATGGGGACATACAGAAAAAGCTCGACGCCATCTGCATACAAAATTTCTTTTAGTGGATAAGGGGATTGCCGTGCTTCATTTTCAACTTTACCCAGCCATGTGTAGTCTATCGTAACTTTTATTAGATAATGATTTCTTCGTTCAACAACGCCCGTTGCGGTAATGCCTTCCGTTGTTGCACGTCCGTAAGCACGTATTAGGCCACCGCCACCGAGTTTAATGCCGCCAAAATAACGTGTTACAACGACGACGGTATCTTGTAGTCCTTGTTTCTTTAACACTTCCAGCATAGGTACGCCTGCGGTTCCAGTCGGCTCGCCGTCATCATTTGCTTTTTGAATGCCATCATGTTCTCCGATAAGGTAGGCTGAACAATTATGTGTGGCGGTATGGTGCAATTTTTTGATTTCATTTATGAAATCAACTGCTTCTTCTTCGGTTGTTGCTCGTTTAACAAATGTGAGGAATTTTGATTTTTGAATAACGATTTCACTTTCTCCGTAAAATTTCACGGTATGGTAATCTTTACGCATTTGCAATACCTCCAGTACTTGTAATACAATTTTAATAACGATTGGGTTTTATGATGATATACTCAATATAGTGTGTATAGAAATTTAGTGGACTACTACATTTCATGATACAGAAAATGGTCTTCGCTTGGACCTGGAGGGAAAAGATGACTGAAATTAAATTTGACCTGAATCTGCTAGAATCCATATTTGGCAGTATGGTACACACGATGGATCAATCAAAGAATGATATCTTCATTATAAGCGAACAGAATCGGGAAAGCTTCGAAGAGATGAAAAAAGAACTTGAAGAAGTGAAAGAAAGCATGATTGTGGTAACCACTGAGGGCAATTATTTGGAAACAATGACGCACGATTCCCGCAAGCGTCTTGCTGATGTATCAAAAAACTTTATGAAGTATTCGGAAGTGCAAGTACGAGAGGCGTACGAAGTCGCAAATGATTTGCTGGTCCGATTATCGGTGAATCGAATGGAAGAAAGACGGCTTCGAGAACGGCGAGAAGATTTGGAAAAACGGCTTGCAGCACTATTAGATACAATTGAACGTGCTGATCAACTGATTAGTCAAGTGGCCATTGTTGTTAATTACTTAACATCGGATTTGAAAAATGTTGGGGTGGCACTTGCAAATGCAAAGCATAAACAAGATTATGGCATTCGAATTATTCAAGCGCAAGAAGAAGAGCGGAAACGACTGTCGCGTGATATTCACGATGGACCTGCACAAACGCTAGCAACTGTGTTGCTTCGGTGCGGTTTGATTGAGAAGATGTATGCTGAAAAAGGGCCGGAACCCGCATTTGCGGAAATGGCGGATTTAAAATTGACGGTAAAAGACGCACTTTTAGAAGTACGTCGTATCATTTATGATTTGAGACCGATGGCACTCGACGACTTAGGACTTATTCCGACATTAAGAAAGTATTTGTCCAAAATTGGCGAATTTGAAAAGAATATTAACATTCATTTTGAAGATAATGGAATGAAAAAACGTTTACACACAGATTTTGAAGTGGCGGTTTTTCGGCTTGTGCAGGAATCTGTAACAAATTCGTTAAAGCATGGAAATGTAAGGGACATATGGGTTAGGATTGAAGTGCTTAGTTGTGTATTGAATATTGTCGTTGAAGATAATGGCAAAGGATTCAATCCACAAAAGGTGCATGATAAGTCTTTTGGGCTTATTGGTATGCGTGAACGAATTGATTTATTGAAAGGAAATATGAAAATAAGTTCTACTCCGGGAAACGGTACGAAAATCGATTTTCAAATTCCGCTCAAGAAAGACAAAATCGATGGATAGATAATAGAATCATTAGGAGGAAATAAAATGACGAAAATTATTATTATAGACGACCATCAACTATTTCGCGAAGGAGTAAAACGTATTCTAGATTTTGAAGACACATTTGAAGTTGTTGCAGAAGGCGACGATGGTGGCGATGTAATGGATCTGTACGAGCAATATAAGCCTGATGTTATTCTCATGGACATTAATATGCCAGAAGTGAATGGTATCGATGCAACAGAAAGTCTTATTAAAGAATATCCAGACGCAAAAGTAATTATTTTATCGATTCATGATGACGAATCATACGTTTCTCATGCATTGAAAACAGGTGCGCTTGGCTATATGTTGAAAGAAATGGATGCGGAAGCAATTATTCAGGCTATAAAAGTTGTTGCAGTAGGCGGTTCTTATTTACATCCCAAAGTTACGCATAACCTTGTAACAGAGTTT
The DNA here is from genome assembly GCF_026931025.1 of Sporosarcina sp. G11-34. Lineage (NCBI taxonomy): Bacteria > Bacillati > Bacillota > Bacilli > Caryophanales > Caryophanaceae > Sporosarcina > Sporosarcina sp. G11-34. Next base: position 409,645 of record NZ_JAHNZW010000002.1, read on the forward strand.
CGCAGGTTAAGCGATAAGGAGCACAAGGGGTCGTTTCAACAAAATGACATTCGTCGACCGTTCCACTTACTTACAAAGCGAGAGTGTGAAGTGTTGCAGTTATTGACAGATGGGCAAAGTAACCGGACGATTGGTGAAACGCTATTCATATCAGAAAAGACGGTTAAAAATCATGTGTCGAGTATCCTGCAGAAGATGGCTGTAAATGATCGGACACAAGCAGTCGTCTCAGCCATTAAAAATGGTTGGGTTGAAGTAAAGTAAAAACAAAACAAAGGGCCTTCCGTCGGGAGCGGCCCTTTTACATGTTCGGGAGGAAGAAAGTATGAAAAAAGTATGGATTTCAATGGCATTATCGATGGTTTTACTACTTGGTGCATGTGCAAGTGATAAGGAGCAAGGTTCCAATCAAGGCGGAGTAAATGATGGGGAAGCGCCAAATACCAATGATGCGATTGGTCACGGCGTTGATGAAAAGAAAGTAGGTTTCAGTCTAACTGGTGAAACAATAGAGGAAGCAGAAAATGTCCCTAGTGAAGAAAAAGAAGCGATTCTAAATGCGTTTAATGTTTATATTGATGCATTTAATAAAAAAGATATCGAACGTTATCTTGGAACGCTGTCCGAGAACACGGAAAGTTTCGACAAGGAAGAAGAACGTGTATATATGACGGAAGAAGTGTTCAACGAATATGAGCTTGACCGCGTAGCGACAGACGTGACAATCGTTAAATACTCTGAAAAAGAAGCTCAAGTATTTTCGGTCTTAGAAACGTCGATGAAACAAATATCTTCCGGTTTAGCGGTTAACCCAGCTGGTCGCCAAGTAACAGTGTTTACGAAAGAAGATGGAAATTGGTTAGTATCTTCAATTCATTATATTGGTGATGAAGAAAAGAAATAGGTGTACTGAAAACTTCTAGCTACTTCGGCTGGAAGTTTTTTTGTTGACACTTTCCGCAGAAATGTTCTATAAAGATTGCGCAAGCGAAGTTGAAGAAAACGATTATTTACTTACGCGCAATTATATGAAACTAATTTATACGAGGATCTACTTGCTGGGCCTTTAGTTTAGCTATTATGGTTACGAAGATCATCGTTACTTGAACATTCGCTTGCACAACAGAAGTGTTGCTTAGTACTCTTTTTACGATGACGGATGGTTCGTTTAAGACTCCTTTTTGTCGTCATCTTCTTCCTTATCATCATTCTTCCTTTGAATATCCGGTTGTTGGTAAAAGAATGGTCTATTTAGTCGTCTTTGTTTTTTCTGGAATTCTTTCTCTAGCAGCACCCCAAACGTAAACTGACGGTGCATTGTTGTTGTCGATGCATTTAATTTTATATTCGTCCCATTTATCAAATGGACGATACAACCCATTTCATCGGGAACAATATCATCAATTCCATGTAAAGAAATCCAAACATTATGTGGCGATCTTGGCGACATCGTTGGCAGGAAAATAAAAGGTACACCAAAATCATGAGCTACTATGATTGGTGTTTTGTGTCGATCACCTAGTTTTTCCTTGGACAGAATTACGGCATTTTTTAATGTGTTTCCGTAATACTTAAGGGATCTGACCACGATACTTTTTGGTTTTTCATACACTAGAAGTTCTTGTTTTTGTTCGATGACTTGTGTCGACATTTTGTTCTCTTTAAATATGGGCTTTAGAACTAGTGTCTCAAAAGAAATGTGATAGTTTGTAGTTTTTTTCTTTTTGTCCATTTAAACCACTCCTTGTATTTTCTTGTAATAACAACTAATATTATAAAGAACTTTTTTGATAAATCAATAGTTTAAATGGAATAATCTGAATACTTTTTTGGGATGATGAATAGTCCCAAAAAGAAAAGTGGTCTTTTCTCCTATAAGAGAAAAGACCACTTTATTTTAGTTTTGGTACTCGATCGCCGCGGCGCCAAGTGTTTTGGCTGCAACAAGCATTGCATTTTCGTCAAAGTCAAATTTAGGATGATGATGTGGATATGGATCTTCTGGACTTGCACCTGTAAAGAAAAATGTTCCGGGTACTTTTTCAAGATAGTATGCAAAGTCTTCTCCGCCCATTTGGGGGATTGACTCAACGACGTGATCTGCGCCAAGTATATTCTCTGCAACTGTTTTCAAAAATTCGGTTTCCGTTTCATGGTTGACGACTGCGGGATAACCACGTACATATTCAAATTCGATTGTGCAATCGTTCGCAAGTGCTGTACCGTCGGTGACGCGTTTCATTTCAATTTCCATTAAGTCACGAATTTCAGGATTGAACGTTCGAACTGTACCACCAAGTTTCGCGGAGTCCGCGATGACGTTGAACGCGTTATCGGCGATAAATGAGCCAACAGATAATACAGCAGAGTCTATTGGGTTCACTCGACGAGAGACAAGTTGTTGTAAGTTCGTGACAAGGGCTGAACCGATAACGACTGCATCTTTCGTTTGGTGAGGAGCTGCACCGTGCCCGCCTGCACCTTGAATGGTAATATCAAATCGGTCTGCGGCAGCCATAACTGGGCCGCTTAAGTATTCAATCGTGCCCGCCGGTGTTTGTGACCATAAATGTGTTCCGAAGATGACATCTACACCGTCTAAACAACCGTCTTCAATCATTGGTTTCGCGCCGCCTGGAGCAAACTCTTCCGCATGTTGGTGAATGAAAACATATTCACCGGCAAGATCTTCTTGCATTTCATGGATTGCTTTTGCAAGTTGTAATAATGTTGCAGTGTGACCGTCATGTCCACAAGCGTGCATAACACCGGGAACTGTTGATTTATAAGGTACTTCCTTTTCATCTTGGATAGGTAGTGCGTCAAAATCGGCACGTAGTGCAACCGTTTTTCCAGGTCTTCCACCTTTCACGCGGGCAACGACACCGTTTCCACCGACGCCTGTACGAACGTCTACACCGAGATCTGCGTAAAAATCAGCTATATATTTAGCAGTATTCTCTTCTTGAAAAGATAGTTCAGGATTCATATGAAGGTACCTGCGCATAACAACCATATCCTCATAAGAATTGGTGAGTTTTTCAAATAACTTTTCTTTCATTTAATAACCCCTTCCAAACTTTGCTTAGTTAATATATTAATATTTAAATTATAGCAATAGTATCTAAACTATGTAAAGTGAAAAAGTTTAAGTGGCGCCTAAGTAAAACAAAAGCGTAGCCCTGAAAGGGACTACGCTTTGTCTTCGTTTTCGTTACTTTTTTTCGTGTGATATTTAGTTATGTGAGGAGCACTCGAGAAAATATGGAGCGTTTTATCGGCACCCGCAATACTTTCCTTATTTACTTGTTGAAATGAAGCTGAGTTTTCCCACTTGTGATAATAAGACGCATTTTCCCACTCCGTCAGTACAATGTACGTGTTTGAATCGAGTGGACGAAGTAGGCGAATCGCGATGAATCCAGGTTGTGAATCAGTCGAGTTGTCTCGCATCATAAAACGATGTTCAAAAATAGGACGTCCTTCATCGGTAACAGGAATATGATTAAAAGCAAAGTATCCGTCCTCTTTTAATGATCCGGAAGTGCCAATTACTTCATAACGAAGTGGTGTTTGGAAAAGTGATTTCCCTTCCGTTTCATGCAGTAAAACCGTATTACTTGCACCATACATAACAATCATTGATTCAGCAGAATACTTTTTTCTGAGTGATTTCATAAAGTCCATCGTGCCGGATGTTAAGTAAATTTTCAAATAAACAACCTCCCTAAGTCTTATCTCTTAACATTTTCCCTTAAATTCAAATATTAAAACCAATATTGACAAAACTGTGGCAACAAAGTAAGTACAATTATATGACAACTGATGCATTCGCCTATACAACTGAGGGGGAAACGTCTAAAATTTAAGACGGATAGATAATTATAATTAAAATATGATTTGAAAGTTGGGAATAGTATTCATGACTAAATTTAATGATACACTTCTTCGCGCAGCACGTGGCGAAAAAATCGAACATACTCCAGTTTGGTATATGAGACAGGCGGGTCGTTCACAGCCCGAGTACTTAAAGATAAAAGAAAATAACTCCCTTGAACAAATTACGCAGCAACCAGAACTTTGTGCATACGTTACAAAGCTTCCTGTAGATCAGTACGATGTTGACGCGGCAATTTTATATAAAGATATCGTCACACCATTACCAGGTCTTGGCATCGATGTAAAGATCAAATCAGGCGTCGGTCCAGTAATTAGTAACCCGATTCGTACTGTGCAAGACGTTTACAATCTTGGTGAACTTTCACCGCAAGATGATATTCCTTTCGTCCTTGAGACAATCAAAATTTTGACGCAAGAGCAATTGAATGTTCCACTTATCGGTTTTGCGGGTGCGCCATTTACACTTGCAAGTTATATGATTGAGGGCGGTCCTTCAAAATCATATAACTTAACGAAGTCGTTTATGGTATCTGAACCAGAAGCTTGGTTTGCATTAATGGATAAGCTAGCGGAAATGACAATTACGTATATTACTGCACAAGTAAATGCGGGTGCAAAAGCAATCCAAATCTTTGATTCTTGGGTAGGGGCATTGAATGTATCTGACTATCGGATCTTCATTAAACCTATAATGACACATATATTCACGGAACTACGTAAACTAAACGTTCCACTCATTACATTCGGTGTAGGTGCAAGCCACCTTGTGAACGAATGGCATGACCTTCCAGTAGATGTTGTCGGTCTTGATTGGCGCCTGCAAATTGCAGAAGCGGGTGCACGTGGTGTTACAAAACCAGTGCAAGGAAACTTAGATCCATCACTTCTTCTTGCAGATTGGAGCATTATCGAAGAACGTGCGAAAGTAATTATCGAACAAGGTGTCGAGCACGGGAACCATATATTCAACTTGGGCCACGGTGTTTTCCCAGATGTAAAACCAGCAACATTGAAAAAGTTAACTGAATTAGTACACACATATAGTGCGGAATTGCGCAAAGCAAAAGGGTAACCCTTAAACGAATTTGATTAAATTAGAGGTGACGGAATGACAAGAAAGAAGATGGGCTTATTAGTTATGGCATACGGAACGCCGTATAGCGAAGAAGATATTTTACCGTATTACACGCATATCCGACGTGGTCGTCCGCCAGCACCTGAACAGCTGGAAAACTTGGAGGAACGGTATAAAGCAATAGGTGGAATCTCACCGCTTGCGGGTATTACGAAAGACCAAGCAAATGCGCTTTGCAATCGTTTGAATGCAGTACAAGAAGAAATAGAATATAAGGTGTATATTGGATTAAAACATATTACGCCATTTATAGAAGATGCGGTTAAACAAATGCATGATGATGGCATTACAGAAGCAGTGTCGATTGTACTTGCACCACACTTCTCAACGTTTTCTGTTAAGTCCTATAATGGACGTGCGAAAGAAGAAGCCGAAAAATATGGCATGACGATTACATCCGTCGAAAGCTGGTACAAGGAGCCGAAGTTCATTGAATTTTGGGCGGATAAAGTACGTGAAACGTATGAAGGCATGAGTGAGGCGGAACGAGCAGGCGCATGTCTTATCGTATCTGCACATTCACTTCCTGAAAAAATTCTCGCAAACGGTGATCCGTACGCAGACCAATTACAAGAAACTGCAGATTTAATTGCGGCAGCGGCTGGTATTGAAAACTATGAAGTCGGTTGGCAAAGTGAAGGACAAACTCCTGAACCTTGGTTAGGACCAGACGTTCAAGATTTGACAAGAGATTTGCATAAAGAAAAAGGGTATACGACATTCGTTTATACGCCCGTTGGATTTGTGTCAGATCACTTGGAAGTTCTTTATGATAATGATTATGAGTGCAAAGTCGTTTGTGATGAAGTTGGTGCATCTTATTATCGCCCCGAAATGCCGAATATTGACCCGCTATTCGTAAACGCGATGGTAGATACAGTGTTGTCAAAACTGAGTGAAGCAAACTAATATCGATAGAAAGTAATGATGGACATGAGCGAAGGAAAGAAAAAAGTCGTTATCGTTGGGGGAGGAATTACTGGGCTAACCGCAGCGTATTATATGCAAAAAGAGGCGCGTGAAAAAGGACTTCAGCTTGAAGTTTTGCTCGTTGAGGCATCACATCGTCTTGGTGGAAAAATCCAGACTATTCGACGTGACGGTTTTATCATTGAGCGTGGTCCGGATTCATTTCTTATACGAAAAAAGAGTTTTGGTATTTTAGCGGAAGACCTTGGAATAGATGGAGATTTGGTTCGCAATGCAACGGGGCAGGCTTATATTTTGTTGAATGAAACCCTTCACCCGATTCCTGGGGGCTCCGTTATGGGAATTCCGACAGAGTTGAGACCGTTTATATTTTCTGGATTATTTTCACTTTCGGGAAAACTTCGTGCAGCGGGGGATTTGGTTATCCCGCGTTCACATATAGAAGGAGACCAATCGCTCGGTGGATTTTTCCGCAGGCGATTGGGTAGGGAAGTTGTTGAAAATCTTATAGAGCCACTACTTTCAGGAATTTACGCAGGTGATCTCGATAAACTTAGCCTTGAATCCACATTTCCGCAGTTTCAAGAAGTTGAACAAAATCATCGTAGTTTAATAAAAGGGATGAAGAAAACATCGCCGAAAAAAGTACCTCAAAAAGAAGGGTACGGTGCTAAAAAAGAAGGCGTTTTCCATACGTTCCGAAACGGGCTGGAAACGGTAGTCGAAGCAATTGAAGCGCAACTTGAACCTGGGTCTGTTATTAAAAACGTCCGTGTCGATAAAATCGATAAGGTTGGAGCTAAGACAGTTCTACAATTTAACGATGGACGCGTTGTTGAAGCAGATGCAGTGATTATGACGACACCACACCAAGTGGCACGTAATTTGTTTGCACCGCACGGTTTGTTGACAGAGCTAAAAGATATGCCGTCAACAACAGTTGCAAACGTTGCGATGGCGTTTACCGAAGAGTCGATTGTTCAAGATCGGGAGGGAACGGGTTTCCTTGTTTCGCGTAATAGTGATTATGCAATTACTGCGTGTACGTGGTCCTATCGTAAATGGCCGACGTCAACGCCGGATGGAAAAGTATTAATCCGGTCATATGTTGGTCGTTCGGGTGATGAATCGATTGTGGATTTACCTGATGCGGAAATTGAAAAAATTGTTCTTGCTGATTTACGTAAAGTAATGACGATTAAAGATGATCCAGAGTTCACAGTCGTTTCGCGTTGGAAAGAAGGAATGCCACAGTATACTGTGGGACACCGCGAACGTCTTGTGATGGCACGTGAGGGATTGCGAGAGAAGTTCCCGCATGTGAAGTTGGCGGGTGCATCTTATGAAGGTGTCGGGCTCCCTGACTGTATTAACCAAGGAAAAGTAGCTGTGAAAGAAGTATTGGAAGAATTGTTTTAACATAGAGATTGTCCTTAGGTACCGGAGATTTATCCGGCCTGGGGATGGTCTTTTTTTGTGGGGAATGATAATTTTTTTAGTATATGTAGATTTCATAGTTCAACATTCTACAAAGGTAAGTATAAAATGTCGATTGACTTCCATTGCAGTCGGACGCTTTTCGCGGGCAAGGATTAAGCCGCTTCAAAGGTCCGTTATATATATTCGTGAAGTATGTAACTCATCTTCTTCTACCCCGTCCAATGGTGTGTAAAATTAGTTTAGGAGGGGTAACATGAAGAAGGTTTTAAGTGTTTTAGGAGTGTCCGCGTTGATATTACTTGTAACCGCATGCGGTGGTACTGACAAAAAAGAGTCGTCTGCTGTACCGGTTGCCGACATAATGGATGCGGTTAAAGAGCAAATAGCGAAAGATATGCAGGAAGACTTTGGCGATGATAATGTGCTTGTCGACGGCGAACTTCAGGGGTATATTGAAGCTGATTTTACTGACAAAGATGGCGAAGATCCCATGGTTACGATGCTCTATGAAAGAATGGGACTGAAAGGGGAAGAACTCGAAGAAGGAATTGTTCTTATGCCGATGATGAATGTCAATTCAAATGAAATATTCATTTTGAAAGCGAAGGAGAAGGCGCATGTTGAGTCCATAAAAGAGGCGCTTGATAAAGAACTTGCCGCACAAATTACAACATGGGAAATGTATTTACCAGATCAATATGAAAAAGTGGAAAATAATATAATTATTACGAAAGGTACGTACTTAATTTACATAACGTACGATGATCCAAGTGCGATTGAAAAGATTTTCAATGAAAAAGTGAAGTAATGGATAACAGTCGAAGGCATCCTAAGTAGTTTCTTGGGGATGTCTTTTTCGAATCGGATGTGTTCGAATGGTTTTAGTAGTATTGTATTTTTATGGAAATAGAACAAAAAAAGGCAGCTGTCGGATTTTTTTAAATCTCCGCAGCTGCTAATTATATTTATAGGATGTTACATTTGTCGCATTTGTTGTTGTAGCACTCATGTTGTTCTTCAATTTCTTCACCACAAGTCGCACAGTTTTTTGCAGGTAAGTTGCGAAAAAACTCGATTATATTTTCAATCATTTATTTCATCTCCTTTAATTATTGGTGATAGTTCTTATAAGATGTTGCATTTGTCACATTTGTTGCTGTAGCACTCATGTTGTTCTTCGATTTCATTGCCACATGACGTACAAATTTTAGCCGGTAAGTTTTTGAAAAACTCAATCACGTTATCTAACATATTCCATTCTCTCCCTTCGAAAGTGTATTAGTACTATTTCTCTATATCATAAATGTAGTAGTACAGCATGTACAAAAAATTATAGGATGTTGCATTTGTCGCATACATTGCTGTAGCACTCATGTTGTTCTTCGATTTCATTGCCACATGACGTACAAAGTTTTGCGGGTAGGTTTTTGAAAAACTCGATCACGTTGTCTAACATATTCCATTCTCTCCCTTCGAAAGTGTATTAGTACTATTTCTCTATATCACATATGTGGTAGTACAGCATGTACAAAAAGTTATAGGATGTTGCATTTGTCGCATTTGTTGTTGTAGCACTCATGTTGTTCTTCGATTTCATTGCCACATGACGTACAAAGTTTAGCCGGTAAGTTTTTAAAAAACTCGATCACGTTGTCTAGCATATCCGAATCACCCCCCTCTAAAGTGTGTTAGTACTAATTACTATATTGTATGTGTGGTAGTACAGTATATGCAAAAAAAATTATAGGATGACACATTTGTCGCATTGGTTGCGGTATGATTTGTGTTGTTCTTCAATCTGTTCGCCACAAGTAATACATTTTTTTACGGGTAGGTTTTTGAAAAATTCGATAACGTTGTTTAACATATTGAATTCTCCTCCTTTTTCTGTACTATAACTCGTGTTCATATTAGTAGTGTATTACAACACACAATCAAAAGTCAACACATTTATAAACTTTTCAGATAAAATATAAAAGAGTATATTAAATGAGGAGCGATTTATATGTATTTCATTGATAATAAAGGGATTACAGATCCGGAAATTAACCTCGCGATTGAGGAGTATATTTTAAGAACGATGGACATTGACAAGGATTCGTTTCTTCTGTTCTATATTAATGAACCTTCAATTATCATAGGAAAAAATCAGAACACAATTGAGGAAATTGATACGAAGTATGTAGATGCGAATGGCATTAAAATTGTGCGACGCCTATCGGGCGGAGGCGCAGTTTATCACGACCTAGGGAATTTGAATTACAGCTTTATTACAAAAGACGATGGGGAATCTTTCCGTAATTTCAAGAAGTTCACCCAACCAGTAGTCGAAGCGCTTGCGGGAATGGGTGTAACGGCGGAACTTATTGGACGAAATGATATTCTTGTTAACGGGCGAAAAATTTCAGGGAATGCACAGTTTTCAACAAATGGTCGTATGTTTAGCCATGGGACGTTAATGTTTGACACGGAAATCGACGAAGTAGTGTCGGCGTTGAAAGTTCGTAAAGATAAAATCGAATCCAAAGGGATTAAATCGATCCGAAGCCGTGTAGCAAATATTTCGGAGTTCCTGGAAGAGCCGATGACAGTTGAAGAATTTCGTCTTGAAGTGTTGAAATCGATTTTTGGCGGGGAAGAAAAAATTCAATACTTGGAACTGACGGAAGACGATTGGACAAATATTCATGAGTTATCAAAAGAGCGCTATGCAAATTGGGATTGGAATTATGGGAAATCACCAAAATTCAACATGCAACATTCACATCGCTTCCCAGTAGGCAGTATTGATATTCGTCTCCAAGTAAATAAAGGAATCATTGAAGACGTGAAAATTTTCGGTGACTTTTTTGGTGTTGGAGAAGTGGAAGCTGTTGAAGAAAGATTAAAAGGCATTAAGTACGACAGACAGGCGATCGGTGAAGCGATTGCTACAATTGACATCCCAACCATATTGGGCGGAATTACGAAAGAAGAACTTCTTCAACTAATTTATTAATCACTTTAGGAAGCCTGACACTTGTCAGGCTTTTATTGTGGGGAGTATTCACGAATCGCCCAATTTGTCAAACTAAGCACCGATATGCAGGCATACTTCTTACGTTTCACTTATAATTAAATCATGAAGTAAAAGGGGGAATACCAAATGAAGAAACATCGTATATTCATTGTTGAAGACGATAAAAAAATAGCACAACTAATAGCGGATACACTTCGTAAATACCAATACGACGTCGAAATCATCGAAGATTTTGATCGGGTAACCGAAGAATGCCTCGCGTTTGATCCGCATCTCATCCTACTTGATATTAACTTACCTTCTTATGATGGGTATTACTGGTGTCGTCAACTTCGGACACATACGACATGTCCAATTCTATTCATTTCTGCACGTTCTGGTGACATGGATCAAGTATTTGCTTTGGAAAATGGAGGGGATGATTTTATAACGAAACCTTTCCATTATGAAATCGTCCTTGCAAAGATTAGGAGCCATTTACGCAGATCATTTGGGGAGTACGCGCCGTCGCAATCGGAGCGCACAGTGAAAAGCGGACTGTTAACTTTGTATATTGAACGGATGGAACTGCATGTTAGGGAAGTAATTGTACCTTTGCAAAAAAAAGAATGCGTCATTCTAGAACTTTTAATGAATGCCTCGCCTAAAATTGTCTCTAGGGAAAGTCTGCTCGAAGAACTATGGGACGATCAATCATTTGTCGATGAAAATACACTTAATGTTAACATGACGCGTGTGCGGAAAAAACTTACGGATTATCATGTATTGTCTTTGATTGAAACAGTTCGGGGTGCCGGATACCGATTTGTTCTTGCACCAGAGGAATTATGAAACCCATCAAGTTATTTTTGAGGGAACATAGTTCATTACTCATTTTTCAATTCGCTCTTACTTGTTTCATTTTTCTTCTATACTGGTTGGATGGTTTTCGTAATTATGATACAGCTATTTACTCATTAGTCATAAGTATGATTTTAACGGTTGGGTATTTGAGTGGGAAATTCATCTTAAGGCGGTCGTTTTACAGCAAAATTACACGTATGCCTGAAAGAATGGAAGATGCCCTTATTCCTTATGCACCAGCACCCGAACATGCGGAAGTGTCCAGGTTCATGCGTGTGTTATATAAGGTTTATCAAAATGAAGTACAAGCGTTGTACGTAGCACAAAACAGGCAACAAGACTTCATGAATCATTGGGTACATCAGATGAAAACACCTATTTCTGTTATTGGACTTCTATTACAAGAAGACGGTGAAGTGGACCGTGAAAGTATTACTGAAGAAATCGAACGGATTCAGTTAGGGCTGAATATGGTCTTACTAAATGCACGGTTGGAAACATTTGAACGTGATATGCAAATTGAAAAAGTTCAATTGAAAAAACTTGTCCAAGAAGTTGTGACGGAACATAAAAGATTGTTCATAGCGAATGGCGTCTTTCCAGTAATTTCAATCGATGAGAATTATATTGTTGCAACAGATCCAAAATGGATACGGGTTGTTCTTATACAATTTATAACAAACGCTGTGAAATATACATTTGAAAAAGGTAAGAAAGTCTATTTGACGGCAGAGTGTACCGAACAGGGAATTTTACTTAACGTGAAAGACGAAGGCGTAGGGATTCCATCATCGGACTTAAACCGTATCATGAAGGCTTTTTTCACTGGTGAAAATGGTCGGCTAACCGGCGAGTCAACCGGAATGGGGTTGTACATAGCGTCGGAAGTATGCGGGAAACTTGGTCACCGTATAACTATTGAGTCCGAGAGGAATGCTGGAACAAGCGTAGCGGTGCTATTTGAAAATGGGGAATCAAAGGAGGGTGATCACACTGGACAAAATAGTGGATTTAAAAGAAGTAACGAAGATTTATGAAGGAAAGGTTATGCATCGGGCAGTGAATCGACTTGACTTTGAAGCGATGGAAGGTGAATTTGTGGCGGTGATGGGGCCATCTGGAAGTGGGAAAACGACGCTTTTGAACCTGATTTCGACAATCGATTTACCGACATACGGTCGAATTACGATTAATAATATCGAACCTGAATCGTTATCGCAAAATGACCTTGCCCTTTTCAGACGCCGAAATCTAGGTTTCGTTTTCCAAGATATAAATTTACTTCAAATGCTAACGGTTGAAGAAAATCTTGTCTTGCCGTTGACACTCGATGGGGTGCCGTTAAATGAAATGGAAAAAAGAGTTGCAAAAGTTTCACAGCAACTTGGCTTATCAGATATTCTTGACAAAAGGTCCGATGAGCTGTCTGGTGGGCAAGCGCAGCGTACAGCGATTGGGCGGGCACTTATTCACAAACCGAAAATTATATTAGCAGATGAACCAACTGGAAATTTAGATTCTAAGTCGGCGAAAGATGTTCTCGAACTGCTTAGTCGTATTAATGCGACCGAACGGACAACAATAATTATGGTAACGCATGATCCAATCGCGGCAAGCTATTGTGACCGTGTGTTGTTTATAAAAGATGGTGAGTTTTTCAATGAAATATACAAAGACGAGCGGCGGCAAACTTTTTTTCAACGGATTTTGAACGTACTTTCACTTCTAGGGGGCCATCATGACCTTTCGTCAATTCGCTTACCGTAACGTTGTTCGTAATCGAAGAATCTATGCAGCATTTTTTATGGCAAGTGCTTTTTCAGTTATGGTGTTTTTTCTTTATTCCATGCTTTTATTTCATCCATCTATTGAAAATCGATTTGTGCAGGAAATTGCACTGATTGGAATGGGTGTCGCAGAAATTGTCCTTTATATATTCACTTTATTTTTCTTGTTTTATTCGATGCGAGCCTTTCTACATGCAAGGTCAAAAGAGTTTGGCATTTTGTTGCATTTGGGAATGGCGAAACGGCAGTTGCAAAAGCTTATTTTTATAGAAACGATGCTTATCGGTATTACTTCAATTGTTGCGGGAACAGTCCTTGGCTATTCGTTTTCTAAATTCTTTTTGATGGCCGTACGGGAAATTGTTCTTTTGCCCGCATTGCCACTTTATTTGTCATGGAAACCGTTTGCATTGACGGTTGGTGCATTTTTGAGTTTATTTATAATTATTTCATTAGTTGCTCCTATATTTATTCGGACTAGAGAAGTTGCGGATTTAATAAGCGGTGAAGCAGGGGGAAAAGGAGAGCATGAATACTCGAAATCCCGCGGCTATTTTGGTCTCATTTGCCTCGGGGTGTCGTATGCAATGGCGGCGTCAACATCGAACAGGCTTATTTTGAGTCTGGTTTTTCTCGTACCTCCGCTTGCAACAATAGGAACATTTTATTTTTTTACAGATTCTTTACCGCTTCTACTTCACAAAATTAAGGGGCGAAAACGATTTTATTGGAAACATTTTAGGTTGTTGTCAATCTCAGAGGCGATTGTAAGTTTGCGTGAAAATGGGCGGATGTTTTTTATTGTGGCAATTGTCTCTACGCTTGCATTTATGTCCGTCGGCACATTAGCATCCTTGTCGTCGTTTGCATCGCAATATAGGGAAATGAATCCGCTTGCACTTGTCTATAAAAGCGAAGCAGATAATCCGTTTGAAGAAGAACATATTGCACAACTTGAACAGGAACTCCAAGAAAATGATATTGAATACTTTATGGCTAAGATGCCAATTTTATATCAAACATCTGTCTATACAAATAGAGTGGTTTCAATACTTAGTATTTCTGATGTCAATCAGATAGGGAATCGTTTGGGTCATGAATCTATTCATTTGAATGAAGGAAGTGCCTTATTTTTACCGCCTTCTTCTTCCTCATATAAAAGTTTAAACTCGCGAATTGTTCGTACAGCGCTTGAAGAAAGTAATTTGTATATAGAAATTGCTGGTGCATATCCATATCAAATACTGCCATCATATGCGGTCGGTGCAAATGCAATTGTATTAAATGATGTAGATTTTAACAAAGTGTCCAAGATACCAACAGCTGGTGAATTGCAGCCGTCGGTGTATTATGCATTCGACATACCGGAGTGGCAACGAACGAAGGATATTGGTTCCTCCATTGACGATACAATTACGGACTCATTTATGTTGGGGACGACAGATTCACTTTCGTATACTTTTGATAATCCGGGGATGAACTACTCGATTATTCGTACAACGTTTTCATTATTGCTTTTAATAGGTCTTCTTCTTGCGGCTGTGTTTCTTCTTGCATCGGGCAGTTTTATTTACTTTCGATTATATACAACGCTTGACCGGGATCGTAAACAGTTTGAAGTATTGCGGCGGATGGGCCTTACCGACCGTGAATTTAAGAAAATCGTCAACAGACAACTGATTCCGCAATTCTTTTTTCCGTGGGGGATTGCTTTACTTCATAGTGCATTTGCTTTTTTATCGTTGCAAGTTATATGGGATGCACTCGCGGAAATTTCAATTGTTAAAGAGTTAACCATTGTGCTCGTTGGATTTACAATTATGCAGATTACATATTTCTATTTAATCCGCTGGCGTTACCTTGCGCATATTAAAGCGCCGAGTTAGTTATCGGCGTTTGCGTTTTTGGTAGCTTGTATTGTCGGAACTTTTCTTATATAATGAATTTAATAGTTAATTGAATAGTCATTCACTTGACTTCATTCAGCGGGGTTCAAAATTTGGACCTAATCATACCGAGGTGTAATTGATTAAAAAAAGGGAGATGGGCTTATGAATCTAGTTACTTGTGTTCACGAAAAGGCGCTGGCACAGCCAGAAAAGACCGCGTATCATTTTATGGGGAAAGATACGTCATACGCGGAGTTCGACCAATCCGTTTCAATGTTTGCATCGGCACTTCAAGATCTTGGGATTGAAAAAGGGGATCATGTAGCATTTTTACTAGGAAATACACCGCACTTCTTAATATCTCTTTACGCAACTATGCGAATTGGTGCGACGGCAATTCCGGTCAATCCAATCTATACGCCGGACGAAATTTCGTACATTATACATAACAGTGATGCGAAAGCGGTTGTTGCACTGGATTTACTTCTACCTCTTGTTGAACAGGCATCGGGTGCGTTTCCAACGGTTGAACAATATATTATTTGTGAAACTGTCCCCGAGACACCCGAAAAAATAGCGGCACTACCAGAAGCGATTAAGTCTAAAGTACATTCATTCACTGAGCTCATTGCGACTGGAAAAACGAACGTAGAACCCGTCCCTGTGGATGCCAATGAAACCGCTGTCATCCTATATACTTCGGGAACGACGGGAAGTCCAAAAGGGGCCATGCTAACACATGGTAATCTGTACTCAAATGCGCGGGATGTCGCGGAGTATCTTAACTTTACGGAAGATGATCGCGTTGTGGCGACACTTCCAGTTTTCCATGTGTTCGCACTTACTGTAGTTGTCAACGCGCCACTTTTAAGAGGGGCGACCATTTTGCTCGTTCCACGATTTAGCCCGGCGGATGTGTTCAACACGGTGAAGGAGCAGCAAGCGACGATATTTGCGGGTGTTCCGACGATGTACAACTTCTTGTATCAGTTCCCGGATGCTAACCCAACCGATTTCAAATCGGTTCGAGTCTCGATTTCGGGCGGCTCGTCGCTACCGGTTGCTTTACTTCACAATTTTGAAGAGAAATTCAAGGTGAGAATTTCCGAAGGGTATGGATTATCTGAGGCTTCACCAGTTACATGTTTTAATCCGCATGACCGTGAACGTATCCCGGGTTCAATTGGCATGAATATTACCAACGTTGAAAACAAAGTTGTCAACGAATTGGGCGATGAAGTTCCGGATGGGGAAGTCGGCGAACTTATTGTTCGTGGACCGAACGTCATGAAAGGATATTATAAGATGCCTGAGGAAACAGAAGCTACTATTCGTAACGGTTGGTTGTACACGGGGGACATGGCTACGCGTGACGAAAATGGGTATTTCTATATTGTTGACCGGAAAAAAGATCTTGTCATCGTTGGTGGGTATAATGTCTATCCACGTGAAGTGGAAGAAGTGTTGTTTACACATCGTGACATCGTCGAAGCGGCTGTTATTGGTGTGCCAGATCCCGATTTCGGTGAATCTGTTCATGCATTTGTTGTCTTGAAAGATGGTGAAGATACGAACGCGGAAGCGCTAATTGCGTTTTGTGCGAACCGCTTGGCAAAGTACAAAGTCCCGAAGAAAATCGAGTTTTTGGATGAACTACCGAAAAATACAACTGGTAAAATTTTAAGGCGGACATTGAAAAATTATGTGACAATCTAAATCGAACACCGCCTTTGTGCGGTGTTTTTATATGGTGAATTATAGTTGATAAGGGATATGAAAATGAAATAATATATAGTAAAAGGGGGGGCTTATCTGATGGATAGTAAAGAAGTTACTTTTAGGATGGCGACGGAAAAAGACTTGGATTCGATTATACAAATGCTTTCGGATGATGTGTTGGGAAGTACAAGGGAGCGTTATGAACAACCGTTACCGGATTCCTATCTTCAAGCATTTAAGTCGATTGACTCTGATCCAAATAATGAATTGGTCGTGGCGTGTTACAAAGAAGAAATCGTTGGTGTTCAACAAATAACGTTTATACCCTATCTAACTTATCAAGGTGGATGGAGAGCAACTATTGAAGGTGTTCGCACTGCCCCCGCGGTACGCGGAAAAGGAATTGGAAGAAAGTTAATTGAGTGGGCCATTGAACGCGCCAAAGAGCGTGGCTGTCACATCGTTCAGTTAACAACAGACAAAAAAAGAAAAGATGCATTACATTTTTATGAACAATTAGGGTTTAAAGCAACCCATGAGGGGATGAAATTCCACATCTAATTATAAGTGGAAATAAGGATATTTTTTCGAAGCGTGTAGTATAGGTACTTTCTAACCAGTCCGTAATCACGGACTTAGTATTGGGATGTCGTTTCTTAAGTATATATAACTTGACTTACACATGGTACGTGATAAAATTCTATTCAATTGCATTCGTGGAAAATAAAATAATCTTGAGAGATGGTACAGTAATCATATTGTGGGCAGCAAGAAGAGACTGAATGGTTGATGGGAGTTCAGGCAGCAATATGTATGAAGTACACCATTTGATTTACTCAAATTGAAAATGAAGTGGATGGCCCAGACTGTTTAGGTCCATCAAATAGGGTGGTAACGCGGAGAATACCTTCGTCCCTTTCCATGGGATGGAAGGTCTTTTTGTATTTATTTCACAATTCAATTACTTAGGAGGACTCCGTTTTGTTTCAAATTAAATCAATTATGTCACCCACATTCAAAGAGTCATCAGTACTTGTGGCGTCAATAGTCGCGATTATAAGTATTAGTATTATTCGGTTTAAGTCCGTACCGCATATACCGATATTATTATCTATTTTATTATTGATTTGCTATGGTTTACTTAAAAAAATTTCGTACCGCAAGCTTGAAAAAGGATTAGTTGACGGCGCTGGAGCTGGAATGAGCGCAGTGTTTCTCTTTTTCTTCATCGGGATATTAATTAGTAGCTGGATGATGAGTGGGACGATTCCGACGTTAATCTATGCCGGATTTAACTTGATATCGCCTTCGTATTTCTTTGCAATTGTATTTGTTGTGACGTCGATTGTCGGAATATCAATCGGTAGTTCATTGACAACGGTCGCAACAGTCGGTGTTGCATTTATTGGGATGGCAACGGTGCTTGACTTGTCGTTGGCAATCACAGCGGGCGCAATTGTTTCGGGCGCATTTTTTGGAGACAAAATGTCGCCCCTTTCTGATACGACCAATCTAGCGGCTTCAATCGTAGGCGTCGATTTGTTTGAACATATTCGAAACATGGGTTGGACGACCGTTCCGGCGTTTCTTTTATCATTTCTTATTTTCGGAGTTCTTTCGCCAAATGTAACGTTGACTAATGTCGATAAAATCTCCTTTTTTCAAGAAGGTCTATTGGAAACAGGAATGATTCATTGGTATACATTGACTCCATTACTCGTTCTTTTTATATTGACGATATCGAAGGTTCCGGCACTTATGACATTAGCAGTCAGTTCAATAAGTGCCATCGGTATATCTTTTTTTCACCAAAGTTATAGCGCGTCACAAGTATTTGATATTCTTTTTGGCGGTTTTGTTTCTACTACGGGTATTGCCGATATTGATGCGCTTCTTTCACGAGGTGGTATGGAAAGTATGCTATTTACAATTGGTTTAGTTTTGCTAGCGCTTAGTATGGGTGGGTTATTATTTACACTTGGAATCGTACAATGTTTATTGGGGAAAATTGAAGGATTGTTGAAAAAAGCATCTTCAGTAATCGCAACAGCCGCTTTAACCGCGATTGGCATTAACGTGTTAATAGGTGAGCAGTATTTATCAATTCTTTTGACGGGACAGGCTTTTCGATCGCAATTTGAGAAAGTAGGGCTCGAAGGGAAAAATTTAAGTCGGGTGATGGAGGATGCCGGTACGGTCGTTAACCCGTTAGTGCCATGGAGTGTTTGTGGAATATTCATCACGGGAGTACTGGGTGTTTCTACGTTAGAGTATTTGCCATTTGCATTCTTTTGTCTGCTTTCGCCAATACTAACGATTCTGTTTGGATTTACTGGAAAGACGTTAAGTCTAACGAAGACTAAGTGAATCTTCTTTATGTTCCTTTTCGTATTACAAATGTTACAAAGTTTTTAAAAGGCTCATTTACAATCATTATTTCTTGATTGGTTAAATAGCTCATACTACAGTGTGTAGTGTGAGGTGAACAGTTAGTAAAAATCAGGCAGTTCATTTACTTACGCACTTGTGTAGACCATTACACTACATTGATATAATTTGAATTGGGAGTGTTTTAGTATGAATAAGAAAGTTTTTTGGATTATTGGTATATTTGCTGTTTGTGTTGTTGGTATTATTGCTTTAACGAATATTAATGAAAAGTCGGTTGTCATTGACTATGAAGGACAACCTTTTATAGGTGAGGCGTCCGCACCAGTTGATATTGTCGAATTCGGGGATTATAAATGCCCAAGTTGTAAAGATTTTAATGAAAGCCTCTTTCCGGTGATTTATGAAGAATTAGTCGAGACAGGGAAAGCGAAGTTTTACTTTATGAACTACTCATTTCTTGCTGCTGATTCAAATATAGCTGCACAATTTGCGGAGACAGTTTACAAGGAACTCGGTGATGAAACATTCTGGGACTTCCACAACTTATTGTTCGCCAATCAAACAACGGCAGCTGGCCAACCAAATCTCTTCACGGATGAATTTTTGGAAGCAGTTCTAACAGAAGTCGCAAGTTCCGAAGAAGTGGAAAAAGTTATGCTTGCTTACAAAAATAGTGAAGGCATAGAAGCTTGGAAGAAAGATATGAAAACGGCAAATAATCTAGGTGTAGCTTCAACACCGACTATTTTTATTGGTGGAAAGGAATTCGAGGGAAGAACACTCGATGACTTTACGAAAATGGTAGAAAAAGCGGCTAAAAGTGGTAAATAAGCCGCTACTCTTTGCCTGGGTAGTGTCGATCATAGCGATGGCGGGAAGTTTATTTTTTAGTGAACAGATGGATTTTGTTCCGTGTACGTTCTGCTGGTATCAACGTATTTTTATGTATCCGCTTGTTCTTTTTCTTGGCATTGCATTTTATCGAAATGACCAGGATATTTATAAGTACGTACTTCCGATGTCTGCCATAGGTGTACTTGTTTCGGGTTATCATTATGCGTTGCAAAAGATTCCAGCATTAGACGAATTTAGTATGTGCGCAAGTGGTGTTCCATGTTCAGGACAATATATTAACTGGTTAGGTTTTATTACGATTCCTTTTTTGGCGCTCATTGCCTTTTTGTTCATTACAATGATGATGCTCATGCTTTGGAAGCGCAAAAAATAGACTAATCAAGAAATTTTCTAAGTGGACGATTCCGAACTCGTATAACGAAAAACCCTTTCCGTTGTGGAAAGGGTTTTTCGTTATGCTTTTCTAAAATAGGCAATTGTTCCAATTTCGGGTGTTTCGACCTCTACATCGTTGGTTACAAGAGGTTCTTCGGCTTTTGCACGTACACCGCAGAGTTCTTGTCGTACGACGTTGGTTGCAACCCGTAGTAGGCCTCCAAACACGGCTTCCTCCAGTACGCCCAAAGTTGTTTGTGCATCGCTGTTGTTGAATGGGTGCACAGCGTTTTCTACTCGTACGTTGTTGTTTAATTGGTGCACAACATTTTCTGCTTGTACGTTGTTGCTTGACCGGTGCACAACATTTTTTACTTGTTCGTTGTTTGCAACATTTCTTAGTTGTTCGATGCTGCTTGCAGGAAGCGCATCCACACCCTTTGCCACAGCCTTTATGACTGAAAGGCTCTTGGAACATAAAGCTGTCTAATCCGGAACCGTGAGCATGTTCAACCGCTTTGTTTATATCATTTCTTGAAAAAGTGGACAAATTCGCTCCTCCTTTCTTTTTTTATTAAGAGAAAGGAAACGTATAAATATCCCTTTTAAAGAACTCTATGGCCGTTAGTGCATATACCTTCCCCTTCTATAAGCTATGTAGTTATAAGGCCTATGCAATGGACAAATGTTTACAAGAACGAAAAAAATGATTCAATCCATGATACAGTGATACATTCCTTTCTTCATTCATACGAATACTTAATAGGGAAAGGAAGGGTTCATATGAAAACAGCCATACAAATTCCTGAATATAAACTGTTCATTCATCCAGCGACTATAAGTGAGTTGCGAAAAGATATATGGATTGACGATCCGGTAGCCGCCAAATTAACGATTTACAAGAAGAAGTATGACATCGATCTTGCTTATCGAGGCAATCATATCCGGGATTTAAAAAAGAAGTCGTATCGCATATCGTTTTATAAACCGGGTATGTATAGAAATGCAAAAGAAATTCATTTGAATGCGGAATTTAAAGATCCTTCTTTATTGAGAAATAAATTATCGTTAGATTTTTTTTATGATATCGGATGCTTGTCACCCAAATCACAATTTGTTTTATTGAAGTTGAATGGGAAAAATGAGGGGCTTTATTTAGAGTTGGAATCAGTGGATGCATATTTCCTGGGAAATCGACAACTTCCGACAGGGGCGATATTTTATGCGGTTGATGGCGATGCTAATTTTTCGTTAATGAGTGATTTAGAGGAAGAAGTAAAGACGTCACTTGGGTTAGGATATGAAATGAAAAATGGAACGGCTCAAGATAAAGGTCATTTAGAAGAAATGATTATAAAAGTAAACACGATTTCTAAAGAAGCGTTTGAAGATGAAATTATAAAGTATATAAATGTGGATAAGTATCTTCGCTGGCTGGCGGGTGTTGTTTGTACTCAAAACTTTGATGGATTCGTTCATAATTATGCGCTTTACCAAAATAGTGATACCGGATTATTTGAAGTCATCCCTTGGGATTACGATGCGACATGGGGAAGGGATGTAAACGGAGAAGTGATGGAGGAAGATTATTTACGAATTGAAGGTTTCAACACGCTAACCGCAAGAATTCTTGACGTGAAAAAGTTTCGACATCAATACAAACTCTTGTTGGAGGAAATTTTAGATAGCAAATTTAATGTGGCGTATATGAAGCCGAAAATACAACAGATACATGGTTTGATAAGGCCTTTCGTTGAAAAAGATCCTTATGTAAAAGATGGACTCGATTTGTTTGATAAAGAATTGGTATATATATTGGATTTTATCGAAGCTAGGGGGAAGTATATAAGAACTGAATTAACTAATTTAACTTAATCGATTTCGTAATTCAATATTCTACAAAGGTAAGTATAAAATACCTATTTCAATTCAACATATATAGTAGCATCCCTCTATATTAAAAAGTAATGAAGGATAACTTCTCCGGTTGTCGAAATAAGTAGATATAGAGAAATAGGGGGAATTTATAATGGGAAAACGTAAATTAGAAGTGAATGATCTGTTTAAATTACAGTCCGTGACGAATCCAATGATATCGCCGAATGGTAAGGAAGCCGTGTTTGTTCGGACGCATATCGATGAAAAGGATAATACGTATATAGCGAATCTGTTTCATGTGGATCTTGTATCAAATGAAGTGACGCAGTGGACGCATGGGAAAGGACGCATTTCCTCACCTGAATGGTCCGCAGATGGCAAACAACTTGCATTCTTATCGGACCGCGAAGAGAAAAAACAATTGTTTATTTTATCTACAAAAGGCGGCGAAGCAAAAAAACTTACATCATTTGAAGGCGGCTTATCAAGTTTCCTATGGTCGCCTTGCGGAAAAAAAGTGTGGGTGAATGCGGTCGTTAAAGAAGGTAAAACGTTTACGGATAAGGAAGAAAAAGAAGAGAAGAAACAACCGAAACCGTACCGTGTAACGAAAATGAAATATCAGATGGACGGCTTAGGTTTATTGCCCCAGGATTCATTCAGACAAATTGGTGTTGTCGATATTGAAACAGAAGATGTAATCCAATTTACCGAAGGCAATCATCAATTTGGACTACAGGCTGTATCGAATGACGGGAAGAAATTAGTTATAGGTGTCAATCGGAATGAAAATCAAGATTTCGAGTTCCGTCAGCCACTTTATATTGTCGACGTAGAGTCGAAAGAAGAAACAATACTTGTCGATGAAGAAGGAAGTTTTGGTGGTGCGACGTTTTCAAGCGATGATCGGTATATTGCTTACGCCGGGGCAGACAGGACATTTCAAAATACAACACAAGCCGATTTATATATCTATGATACGCAAGATGGAAGTTGTGTGAATTTAACGGAAGGTATTGATTCGCCTGTTGGGGATCACGTCGTTGGGGATCATCAACAAGGAGTAAGTGCGCCGGCTGTTGTCTGGACGAAGGATAACCAGTTGTATTTCCAAATTTCTACGATGGGGGATGTCCGCCTTTATTTCGCAACGCTTGAAGGGGAAGTGTATCCCGCTTCACCGGAAAATGAACATATTTACGATTATGATGTTACGGTCGACGGCGAGTTTGCGCTTGTCGCTGTCAGTAATTCGATAAGTCCAGGAGAGTTGTATAAGCAGAAGATTGTAACCGGAGAACGTACAGTGCTTACTTCATTTAATGAAATGTATCTAAAAG
The DNA here is from genome assembly GCF_026931025.1 of Sporosarcina sp. G11-34. Classification (NCBI taxonomy): domain Bacteria; kingdom Bacillati; phylum Bacillota; class Bacilli; order Caryophanales; family Caryophanaceae; genus Sporosarcina; species Sporosarcina sp. G11-34. The sequence goes on from NZ_JAHNZW010000002.1 coordinate 433,146, forward strand.
AAGTGGAACTCGTTGAACCGCAAGCTATTTCTTATAAAGGTGCAAAAGAGTGGGACGTGCATGGTTGGCTAATGAAGCCGTTTGGATTTGAAGAAGGAACAAAATATCCGCTTATTGTAAATATCCACGGTGGCCCGGCTACGATGTATGCGAATACGTTTTCCCATGAAATGCAGTTACTGGCGGCTGAGGGATATGGGGTATTGTATGTAAACCCACGCGGAAGTCATGGATATAGTCAAGAATTTGTAGATGCGGTGCGTGGCGATTATGGTGGCGGCGACTATGAAGATATTATGGCGGGACTCGACTTTGTAATCGGGGAAAATGATTGGATTGACACGGACCGACTTGGTGTAACGGGCGGAAGTTACGGTGGTTTTATGACGAACTGGATTGTTGGTCATACGAATCGCTTTAAGGCGGCGGTTACGCAGCGTTCGATTTCAAACTGGATTAGTTTTTACGGTGTATCTGATATTGGTTATTATTTCAATGACTGGCAGCACGGTGCGGACATGACCGAAGTGGAGAAACTATGGGATATATCCCCGCTGAAATATGCAGAAAACGTCGAAACACCGCTGCTAATCGTACATTCGGAAAAGGATCTTCGCTGCCCGATTGAGCAGGCGGAACAATTATATATTACATTGAAAAGTATGGGAAAAGAAACAGAATTTGTACGTTTTCCGGATGGGGATCATAACTTATCACGCAATGGTACGCCGAATTTGCGCGTTGCAAGATTGGATGAGATTACAAGCTGGTTCGCGAAGTATTTGTAAATAGAATTTATCTAATAAGGCAGTCATTCCACTCAGCGGGATGACTGCTTTTGCATACAATAAGTGGTGAGTAATCACTCGTTGCTAATAAAAGGGGGGTAACGAATGCAAGAAGTTAAAGAATGTGTGTCGATCCGTCATGTGTCGAAAAGTTTTGGGAAACAGCAAGTACTAGAAGACATTAATTTAGAAATTATCGAGGGGGAGATATTCGGCCTTCTTGGTCCATCTGGTGCGGGGAAAACGACGTTAGTGAAACAATTGGCTGGACTCGATACACCCACTTCGGGTGAAAATTATGTATTTCAAGAAAAGATGCCATCACTTCAATTGATTAACCGAATCGGTTATATGGCACAAGCAGATGGGTTGTATGAGGATTTATCCGCAAAAGAAAACATGGATTTCTTTTCGGCTCTTTATGGATTAAAAGGGAAGAAGCAAGCCGACAGAATAAAAGAAGTGATGGAACTCGTTAAGCTTTCCAATGACGTAAAGAAATTGGTGAAAAATTACTCTGGTGGGATGAAAAGGCGTTTGTCACTCGCAATTGCACTTCTTCACGAACCGGAATTAATCATTCTCGATGAGCCAACTGTTGGCATCGACCCGGTTTTACGGAAAAGTATTTGGGAAGCATTTGACGATTTGAAGAAACAAGGAAAAACGCTTATTGTAACGACGCATGTTATGGATGAGGCGGGAAAATGTGATCGACTAGGACTTATGCGAGATGGTCGTCTTATTGCGGTTGGCACACCGAACGAACTAAAAGAACGAACGAACACGGGAACAATTGAAGAGGCATTTCTTGTTTACGGAGGTGCAGAAAAATGAGAGTTATGGCTTTAGTGACAAGAATTTTGCGGCAAATTGTGCGAGACAAACGCACAATCGGACTTCTTATATTTGCCCCAATCCTTGTCCTTACGATGTTACATTTAGTATTTAGTGGCGGGGATTACGTTCCCAAAGTGGGCTTGGTTAATGTTCCCGACACAATTGCCAATCAAATCAGTTCTGAAGGTGCGAAACTGACCAAGTTTACGAATGAATTGGATGCGGAAAAAGAGTTAGCTGCGTCAAAACTCGATGGGTATCTCCTATTTGATGGGCAAGTGCCATCTGTCGTCCTTGAGGGAAGTGACCCAAGTGTTGCGGGAGCTACGATGAAGTGGCTTCAAATTGCTTTGCCATCGGGACACGAAGCAACCAACGAACCTGGATTGAAAATCGATTATTTACACGGTTCCAAGGATATGGGAATGTTTGATTATTTTGGTCCTGTTTTACTCGGATTTTTCGTATTCTTCTTTGTATTTCTTATCGCCGGTGTATCATTTTTGAGGGAGCGCACAACAGGTACGCTTGAAAGGCTGATGGCAAGTCCCTTACGCAGATGGGAAATCGTTGCCGGATATGTCATCGGTTTTGGCGTATTCACGATTATCCAATCTACAATTATTGCGGCATATACCATTTATGCTCTAGGAATGGTAATGGAAGGAGCATTCCGTTATGTGCTCTTAATTACCTTGCTGCTTGCCCTAACAGCGCTCACACTCGGCATTTTATTGTCGTCATTTGCGAATAACGAACTTCAAATGATTCAGTTCATCCCAATCGTTGTTATTCCACAAATTTTCTTTTCAGGATTGTTCAACTTGGAAACAATTCCGGGGTGGCTTAGTTGGATTGGTCTGATGACACCGTTGTATTATGCGGCGGAAGCGTTGCGGGATGTGATGGTAAGGGGATATGGGTGGAGTGAAATTTATATGGACATCCTCGCTTTGGGGGGATTTTCACTGCTGTTCATTACGATAAATATCGTTGCGCTACGCAAATATCGTAAAATATAAATGCTGAATATCTTTCACTGTTTTTCCCAACTTCAATATAACGACAAAATAAAGGGACCAAAACCATTACAGTTTTGTGTCCCTTTTCACATGCTTATTCTTATTTTCCTTTAAACACAGGCTTGCGTTTTTCTGCAAATGCCGTTAGCGCTTCAACACGGTCCTCTGTAGGAATCGTAATTTCATACGCTTTGCGCTCAATGGCAAGTCCAGTCTGTAAATCTACGTTCATCCCGTGTTTAATCGCAAATTTAGCTTGTTGCAAGGCAATTGGCCCATTGGCGAGTATGGAGTCCGCGAAATCAGCCGTTTCCTGGATAAGATCATAAGAAGCAACTACTTTTGTAACGACACCATAATTATATGCTTCGGCCGCTGTCATCCGCTTTGCAGTCAAAATAAGTTCGAGTGCCTTCGCTTCGCCAATTAACCGTGGTAAACGTTGTGTTCCACCAGCTCCCGGAATAATGCCGAGTCCAGTTTCAGTCAGCCCCATTAGCGCCGTATCCGCTGCAATTCGGAAATCACAGGCAAGCGCAAGTTCCATTCCGCCGCCAAAAGCAAAGCCATTCATCCTCGCAATTGTAGGTTGTGGCAATCCTTCAATTGCCGTGAAAACTTCCCCGATTTTGTAAATATTACGTTTCACTTGTACATCAGTAAGTGTTTTACGCTCCTTCAAGTCAGCGCCTACACTGAACGCTCGGTCCCCAGAACCAGTAAAAATGACAACACGAATATCTGGATTGATGCGAATGGATTCGGTAATATGTCCAAGATCAACCAACATGTCATAGTTAAATGCATTCATTGCCCCTGGACGATTCAACGTAACGAAAGCAAGATTCCCCTTTTGTTCATAACTAACTAATTCCATATATGAATCCCCCTTTATCTAATAAATATTCAAAGTAAAATATACCATTAATTCTGATATGTTGCTATACATAGGGAATTTGCTACATAGTCAATTAATATACATACTTCTTTCGACATCTTCAGATTCCCATTTGCATGCATTTTATGTAGAATAGGGGTAGGAGTTGAACTTGAATGAGAACAGCAGTTGTTACAGATAGCACGGCTTATTTACCGAGCTATATTAGAAAAGAATTAAACATCCACATGATTCCGTTATCCGTCACGCTGGACGGGGAAGTATACGATGAAGAAATAGATATTAGTGCGACTGATTTTTATAATAAAGTGCGCGGCGAAAATTCATTACCAAAGACATCGCAACCACCAATTGGAAGGTTTGTTGAACTATTTGAATCGTTAAAGGAAGAATACGATGCAGTCATTTCAATTCACTTGTCCGGCGGAATTAGTGGAACATTTGCAGGTGCCATTCAAGCTGGGGATATGGTAGACGACCTTTCTGTGCATGCGTTCGATTCTGAAATCTCATGTTATTTACAAGGGTTTTATGTAATTCGCGCGGCGCAATTGGCCAATGAAGGAGCTGCACCTGGCGTCATAATGGACGAGTTGAATGAAATGAAAACGTCGATGCGTGCTTATTTCATGGTGGATGATCTTACCCATCTACAAAGGGGTGGTAGATTATCCGCAGCACAAGCGCTAATTGGTGGACTTCTCCAAGTAAAACCATTGCTTCATTTTCAAGAAAAGGTCATCGTGCCGTTTGAAAAAATTCGCACACGCAAAAAAGCGATGAAACGAATTGCAGACATGCTTGCTGAAGACGCTGAAACGATGTTGCTTGAAGCTGTCATTATTCATGGCAATCGTCCGGACGATGCTAAAGTTTGGCTTACCGAGTTGTCTGAGCGGTTACCGAATGTTCAATTTACAATTAGTCATTTCGGTCCAGTTATCGGAACACATCTTGGCGAAGGTGCTATGGGACTTGGTTGGGTGAAAAGAAAAGTATAAGTAGTTGGGGGGTGCGATAAGTGACGAATGCATTCGATACAAATCTTAGAAACTTTCTTACTGGGCGTATTTGGTTGCGCCTACACACTTCTTTTCCAAAAGAAATAATAGATACCCATATCGAATCAGGAGTGATTCAAATCATTCCCGGAATAACAAGTAAAAAGACATTTACAGGTCAATCCAATCATTTCTGTAACCGATGTGAAAACGACACCCAATCACGTTTCACAATATTTGACTGCGCGAAATGCAATGGACCATGCGCGTATTGCAGACAGTGCCTTAAAATGGGGCGTGTTTCGTCGTGTACAGAACTGATCATTTGGGCCGGAGAACAACCAAAATATCCAGAAAACCACGAACTCGCTTGGGCAGGGGTTCTCACGCCACGTCAGCAAAAAGCATCCTATGAACTTTCCGAAAGTACCGATAAAGGCAGACCGCATCTTGTTCATGCAGTTTGCGGCGCGGGAAAAACGGAAATCCTCTTTCAACCAATCCACAAATTACTGACGGGCGGAAAACGTGTGTGCATTGCAGCACCGAGAGTCGATGTCATTCTTGAACTCGAACCACGTCTACGCAAGGCATTTCCAAAAACGACAATCAACGCATTATACGGCGGTGCGGAACCCGGGGAAGGTCCCGCGCAACTTATTCTTGCGACGACTCACCAACTGTATCGATTCTATCGTGCATTTGATGCCATTTTTGTCGATGAAGCGGATGCATTTCCATATACGGCAGACGAAACATTAAGAAAAGCAGTCCGTAAAGCCGCAAAACCTAGCGCGCCAATCCATTCAGTTACGGCAACACCATCTGCACAACTTATCGCGGACATAAAGCGTACAGGACAAGTTTCAACCATTAACCGGCGTTATCATGGGCATCCATTACCCATCCCACGCTACGATTCACTTTGGAATTATTCGAAGCAAATCAAAAAAAAGAAACTTCCAAATAAGCTAATAAAATGGACCGAACAGCGTCTTCAACATAAAGAACCGTTTCTAGTCTTTTTTCATAACATCGCCCTAATGGAAGAAGCGGAGCCTTTGTTTCAACAACTTGTTCCAACTATCTACGCGGTTCACGCGTCCCATGAAAACCGGAAAGAACGAGTTCAAGCACTGCGTGATCAAAAAATTCCAGGCTTATTAACGACAACTATTTTAGAACGTGGCATTACGATTCCAAACGTTCAAGTTGCAGTTGTCGGGGCGGAGCAACGCATATTTAACAAAGGTGCTTTAATTCAAATTGGTGGACGTGTTGGCAGATCAAACGAGCACCCAGATGGTGATTTCGTTTTATTTCATCACGGTATTACATATGCAATGGACGATGCGAAAAAAGAAATCATCCGTCTGAATAAAGAGGAAGGTTCGCTATGAAGGAGTGCCTTCTTTGCGAAACAAGACTTACTGCCTCTTTGTCGTGGAAATCACTTTTGGGAATGGATAAGCAAGCACTTATTTGTACAAAATGTTTAGGGCAGTTCCAACGAATTAATATAAAAGAAAATACTGGATTCAGTCAAGTCGCTTCACTTTATTCATACAATGAAGCGATGCGTAACTACTTGCATCAGTTCAAGTTTTTACAAGACGTTGCACTAGCGGGCGTTTTTGCCAATGAACTTAGACGATATTTGCCGAAAGAAGCCACGATTGTGCCAATTCCAATGCATCCGGAAAAACTAGCCGCGCGGACGTTTGCACATGTAGATGAAGTTCTAAAGTATGCGGATATACCATTTGTTCATTTACTTGAAAAAACGGGGACCGAATCTATGGGAGAAAAATCGAAAAAAGAGCGGCTTGCGATGGATCCATTATTTAAACTTCGACAACATTCGACAATAAATCCAAACGCCTTTTATATACTAATCGATGATATTTACACAACAGGCACAACGCTTCGTCATGCGGTAACTGTTTTGAAAGAAGCAGGTGCAAAAAGAATCGAGGCAGTGACGCTTATTCGTGCTAAAAGACAGTTATGAGAATATACCAATAATTCACTATTCAAATGATCCGAAGTATGATAGATTCTATATACAGTAAGATAAATTCCTTACTAGCCTGGCATTTGAACGAATTTACTTCCCAGAAAGAAAAGATTGAAAATCAACAAATTAAGTAAAGGTTGACCCCGCAACGTTTTGTCATGAAACGACAGTTTTCTGAAAAAATATTATGTTTCATGAAGGGTTTTTAAGGGAAGATATAGAAGTATACAAGTAGTACCAATAAAGGAGGAGTTCATTTATGCTAAACTTTAATATTCGTGGTGAGAACATCGAGGTAACTCCAGCGATTCGCGAACACGTTGAGAAGAAAATTGAAAAACTTGAGAGATACTTCACTGAGGGTGCGAACGCAACTGCAAACGTAAATATGAAAGTGTATAATGATAAACAAACGAAAGTGGAAGTAACAATTCCGATGAAAAACTTAACACTCCGTGCTGAGGAGCGTCATACTGACCTGTATGCAGCGGTCGATCTAATTGTTGACAAACTGGAACGTCAGATTCGAAAATATAAAACAAGAGTGAACCGTAAATACCGTGAACGCGAAGGAGTGGCAGCATTCTTTGAATCGGTAAATAAAGCCAACTCTCAAGCGAATGATTACGCGAGTGAAGAAGACCAGGAATTCTCGGTCGTACGTACGAAGCGATTCGATTTAAAACCTATGGACGAAGAAGAAGCGATTCTTCAAATGAATATGCTTGGCCACGCGTTCTTCGTTTACACAGACGCAGAGTCTGACGAAACAAATATTGTTTATAAACGCAAAGATGGACAGTACGGATTAATTGAAACAAACTAAATGAATGAATAAAAGGAATCCTTAGGTGCTAGACTACCTAAGGATTCCTTTTTTGTTGTATAGGGACAAGAACGCGTAAATTCGCCATTTACAAGCACTCGGCTTATTTTTAAATATAATAGAGGGTTGGTACATTTGCACGGTGCATTTACGAGTGTTAAAATGAAGGGTGAACTTAATGAGGATGTGACCTAAATGCTTAGCGTATTAACTAAAATGTTTGATGGAAATAAACGTGATCTGAAACGACTTGATAAAATTGCTGATCAGGTAGAAGCCCTTGCAGCAGATATAGGGAAGCTATCGGATGATGGTTTAAAAGGAAAGACAGAAGAATTTAAAAAACGTGTTGCAAATGGGGAAACGCTTGATGCACTTCAAGCAGAAGCATTTGCAGTTGTACGCGAAGCTTCGAAACGTGTACTTGGTATGACTCCATTCCGTGTTCAAATTGTAGGTGCCGCTGCTTTACATGAAGGCAATATCGCCGAGATGAAAACAGGGGAAGGGAAAACGTTGACATCGACGCTTGCGGTTTATTTAAATGCGCTTGCTGACAAAGGTGTACACGTTGTAACAGTCAACGAATACCTTGCAAGTCGTGATGCCAATGAAATGGGACAGCTGTATGAATTTCTTGGATTAACAGTTGGACTGAACTTGAATAGTATGACTAAGGAAGAAAAACGTGAAGCTTATGCGGCCGACGTTACGTATAGTACGAATAATGAACTTGGTTTTGATTACTTGCGCGATAATATGGTGCTTTATAGTGAACATAAAGTACAGCGACCACTTTTCTTTGGTGTCATCGATGAGGTTGACTCCATTTTAATTGATGAAGCGCGTACGCCACTTATTATTTCAGGGCAAGCCGCGAAAGCTGCAGAGCTTTACAGACTTTCAAATATGTTTGTTAAAACACTCAAAGAAGAAGAGGATTATTCATTCGACGAATCGACTAAAGGTGTTGTTTTAACGGAAAAAGGTATTGAAAAAGCTGAGAAGTCCTTTAATATTGGGAACTTATTCGATCTTGACCATGTTGAATTGAATCACGTAATTAACCAATCATTAAAAGCATATGTAAGTATGCACATTGATATCGATTATGTTGTTGAAGAGGGCGACGTCGTTATTGTTGACTCATTCACGGGTCGTTTAATGAAAGGTCGACGTTATAGTGATGGACTTCACCAAGCAATTGAAGCAAAAGAAGGTCTAGAAGTTCAAAATGAAACAATGACACTTGCAACGATTACGTTCCAGAACTTTTTCCGGATGTATGAAAAACTTTCTGGTATGACAGGAACAGCGAAGACAGAGGAAGAGGAGTTCCGTAATATATACAATATGAACGTTATTGAAATTCCTACGAATCGTCCAATTGTTCGTGATGACCGTGCGGATTTAATTTATTCTTCAATAGAAGGAAAATATAAAGCCGTTGCTGAAGATATTAAAGAGCGCAATGCGAAAGGACAGCCGGTTCTTGTTGGGACAGTAGCCATTGAAACGTCTGAAATTATTTCAAAGTATTTAACAAAATACGGCGTGAAACATAATGTATTGAACGCAAAAAATCACGGACGTGAAGCTGAAATTATTTTAGAAGCGGGCCATAAAGGTTCTGTTACAATCGCGACGAACATGGCAGGGCGTGGAACGGATATTAAATTAGGTGAAGGTGTCGTCGAAGTTGGCGGTCTTGCAGTTATTGGTACTGAACGTCACGAGTCACGCAGAATTGACAATCAGTTGCGTGGTCGTTCTGGACGTCAAGGAGACCCGGGGATTACGCAATTTTACTTGTCACTTGAAGATGAATTAATGCGCCGTTTTGGATCTGACCAGATGAAATCGATGATGACGAAACTTGGTATGGATGATACGACGCCAATTCAATCTAAAATGGTATCACGTTCAGTAGAAGCGGCACAAAAACGTGTTGAAGGAAATAACTTTGATGCGCGGAAACGTTTACTACAGTATGATGATGTATTACGTCAACAAAGAGAAATTATTTACAAAGAACGGAACGAAGTAATTGATTCTGAAAACATTCGTAGTATTGTAGAGAATATGTTGGAAGATGTAATTGCTCATGCCGTTGAAGTCCATACAGCGGAGGAAAATGCCGCGGATTGGAATTTGAAAGGGCTTGAAGAGTTCCTAGGTGCGAATCTTCTTCCTGAAGGCCGTCTGACACAGTCTGAACTTGCTGGGAAAACAGCGGAACAGATTGAAGAAAGCATTAAGGAAGCCGTGTTTACACGTTACGATGAGAAAGAAGAAGAAATGACGAGTGAGCGTATGCGTGAATTCGAGAAAGTTATTCTTCTGCGTGCAATTGATTCGAAGTGGACGGATCATATTGATGCAATGGATCAGTTGCGTCACGGAATTCATTTACGTGCATACGGTCAGACAGATCCACTCCGAGAATATCAGAGTGAAGGATTTGCTATGTTTGAAGAAATGACAACATCTATTGCAAATGATGCTTCGAAGTTTGCAATGAAAGCCGAAATTAGAAATAACCTTGAGCGTGAAGAAGTTGTGAAAGGTCAGGCTGTGAACCCAAAAGAAGATGGTGAAAAAGCAACGAAAAAACCAGTGCGTCGTGCAGTGAACGTCGGACGAAATGATCCGTGTACTTGCGGTAGCGGTAAGAAATTTAAAAATTGCCACGGGAGAAACTAATCGACCGGGCAAACCCATTTCAGGAGGAAACTATTATGATTGAATTATCCGATGTACGCAACGAGCTAGACAAAACTGCTAAGAAATTAGTCGACTTTAGGGGGTCTCTTTGACTTAGAAAACAAAGAGGCACGAATTCAAGAATTAGATGAAGTGATGTCAGAACCAGGTTTTTGGGATAACCAAGACACTGCACAAAAAGTCATTTCAGAATCAAATGCATTAAAAGATGTTGTAGAAGAGTATAAGGAGTTAACCGATGCTCAGGAAAACTTGGAAATGACGCTTGAGCTACTACGCGAAGAGTTCGACGAAGAGATGCAAGAAGATCTTGGCGGCGAGTTAAAAGAATTTAAGAAGCAGCTTGAGGCATTTGAACTACAAATGCTCCTTAGCGATGAATTTGACCAAAATAATGCGGTGCTTGAACTTCATTCGGGAGCCGGTGGTACAGAATCACAAGACTGGGCATCCATGCTTTTGCGAATGTACACGCGTTGGGCCGAGCAACATGGTTTCAAAGTTGAAACAATCGATTATCAAGCGGGCGATGAAGCTGGAGTAAAATCGGTCACATTGTCTATTAAAGGCCATAACGCATACGGTTATTTAAAAGCTGAAAAAGGTGTTCATAGACTTGTACGAATTTCACCATTCGATTCATCGGGTCGCCGTCATACATCGTTTTCATCTATTGAAGTTATGCCGGAATTCGATGGCGATATAGATATCGAAATACGTACAGAAGATCTGAAAATTGATACGTACCGTTCAAGCGGCGCGGGTGGACAGCACGTCAACGTGACGGATTCAGCTGTTCGAATTACTCATCTACCAACAGGTGCAGTTGTAACATGCCAAACAGAACGGTCACAAATTAAAAACAGAGAACGTGCAATGAACCTCCTAAAATCGAGACTTTATCAAATCAAAGTTGAAGAAGAGGAAGCACGCTTACTGGAAATTCGTGGTGACCAAAAAGAAATTGGTTGGGGAAGTCAAATCCGTTCATACGTATTCCACCCGTATTCGATGGTAAAAGATCATCGTACCGATGCAGAAACAGGCAACGTTGGGGCGGTAATGGATGGCGAAATCGATTTATTTATTAATGCGTATTTAAGGTCACGTATTTCTTAAGTCGAAAAATAAGCTGAAAGTGTATTTCGGTACACTTTTCTTTTCTTAATATAGGTTTAAAAACGTTGGAAATAGTGAATATTATAACATATGGGCATACCAAATGGACAAGTCACTTTTAGAATGATGAATGGACAAAGTTCACAAAGTCGATACATTTCCTGAAAGGTTGATAAGAATGCTTTTGTTGACAGTTTTGTCGGAAGAATGTCCATTCACTAATGCTTCACAAGCGATTTGTTTTGGTATACTTAAGTATGAAGTACATTACTTATCATTGGAGGGAAAAGAGTGAAGAAAAAACTTTTAGCAGTTATATTTGGAGCGACACTTGTCCTTGGTGCATGTGGCGGCGGTGGCAACAAAGCGAAGGATGAAAAGCCCGCGAACGAAGGTGCAACATCTTCGATTGACGCGGAAGCAATTGTTCAAAAAAGTTGTGTTTCGTGCCACGGTGGAAACCTTGAAGGTGGAATGGGACCTGCGCTAGATAAAATTGGTGGAACATTGTCTGAAGAAGAAATTCACACTGTAATTGTTGAAGGAAAAGGCTCTATGCCTGCCGGTATTATCAAAGGTGAAGAAGCAGACGCCGTTGCAAAATGGCTTTCTGAAAAGAAATAATATTCAGTTCGAAACTGCCCTCAGATATTTTGTCTGGGGGCAGTTCTTTAGTTCTTTAGTTCTTTAGTTCTTTGTCAAATAACGTTAGTGAAGAATAAATCGTCCGCAAAATAGTTTGTTGATCAGGCTTCCAAGTCATTTAAGCAACTTGGGAGCCTGATTATTTTACTTGAAATGATAAAGATTTTTGTTCGACCACCTCAAGTTTGAAATGAAGAAGAATACGGTTCTTGTAGTTGCTAAAGTTACGGTAGCCATAAGCGATCCATTTTAAGACTTTGATTTTAATATCATTAAAATGAGACAAGTGATTTCCATCCTCTTCTCCTGTTTTTTTGGGAGAAGGGGATTTTCTTTCACCAATGTCATATATTGTACAACCGTTTTTTCTGTTTGGATGAAAAATATGTTTTGGAAAAAGTATTTCATGCAGAAGACAAATATAATAAAGAATCACCCTAAATGTACAGTGTTTTTCTAGTCTTCAGTATGATTAGTCAACCCCACTGGTCTTTAAGGGTCGTTATCATAATGAAATACAACTGTAATAAACTAAAGTGCGAAACATGTTATACTATGCTTGTTGCTTTAAATCAGAACAACTAATATTCAGGTGGTTTTAGTATGATAGTGATGAAAAATGTTCACAAGAAATACCCAAACGGTGTTGTAGCCGCGAATGGAATCGATATTGAAATTAAGCGTGGCGAATTTGTTTATGTTGTCGGACCAAGTGGAGCCGGAAAATCGACATTTATCAAAATGATGTACCGTGAAGAAGTCCCAACGAGTGGTGAGATTATTATTAATGACATTAATCTGGCAACCCTTCGCAGAAAAAAAGTTCCCTATTTAAGAAGGAATATGGGAGTTGTATTTCAAGACTTTAAACTTTTGTCGAAATTGAATGTATATGAAAATGTGGCGTATGCCCTTGAAGTAATTGAAGAAAATCCAGATGAAATAAGAAAAAAAGTAACAGACGTCCTTGCTCTTGTAGGACTTACACAAAAAGCACGCATGTTTCCTGATGAATTATCAGGCGGGGAACAACAACGAGTCTCCATTGCAAGATCAATAGTCAATGTTCCCGAAGTCGTCATTGCAGACGAACCGACAGGAAATCTAGATCCCGATACGGCTTGGGAAATTATGAAGATTTTTGAAGAAATCAATGCAAAAGGTACAACAATTGTTATGGCAACGCATAATAAAGACATTGTCAATACGATCAGGCATCGCGTTATCGCGATAGACGGCGGAATCATTACCCGTGATGAATCCGGAGGTGATTACGGCTATGAAAGCTAGAACTATAAAACGACATTTCCGTGAAAGTTTTAAGAGCATCGGACGAAATGGATGGATGACATTTGCATCGATTAGTGCGGTCACCGTTACTCTTCTTCTCGTAGGTGTTTTCATTGTAATCATGATGAATTTGAACAAAATGGCTGACAATATAGAGAATGATGTAGAAATAAAAATGACTGTCGATTTAATCGCAGATGAAGCCGCCGTTGCAAAGCTTGAAGAACAATTGAATGCGATGGACGGTGTACTAGACGTAGAGTATTCTTCGAATGAGAAAGAATTAGATAAAATGATTGAAGGTTTTGGTGACGAACTAGGCTTGTATAAGCAAGACAACCCCCTTCGACATGCTTTTTATATTAAAGCATCGGATCCTCAACAAACTCCAATTGTTGCGAAAAAGATCGAATCATTCGAATACGTGTATGAAGTTGTTTACGGTGAAGGGAAAGTCGAGAAGCTGTTCAATGTGCTGAATTCTGGTCGAAATGTTGGACTCGCACTTATCCTAGGGCTTCTATTCACAGCAACATTCCTAATATCGAATACAATCCGTATTACAATTGTTGCAAGAAGAAAAGAAATTGAGATTATGAAACTTGTAGGAGCAACGAATAACTTTGTCCGTGTTCCGTTTCTACTAGAAGGTATTTGGCTCGGTATTTTAGGGGCAATTCTACCAATGATTATTATTACAATTGCTTATTGGAATTTACATAAGTATTTATCACCCAAACTTGAGGGAGAGTTTTTCCAACTATTGAATATGTCGCCATTCCTTTACCAACTAAATGGACTGATGTTGCTCATGGGCGTGTTCATAGGAGTTTGGGGAAGCTTTATGTCTGTTCGTAAGTTTTTAAAAGTTTGATGAGATGACTAGAGATATAAGATTTGAGAGGGGTATTTAGAAATTGAGAGCGTACAAATGGGTTTTATCGAGCTTTATCGCGGTACTTTTACTATCATCTACATTAGGTAGTCCGGGAGTTTCCGCAAGCACGTTATCGGATATGCAACAAAAAAAGCAGGAACTAGAAGCAAAGAAACAAAATTTGAATTTAGATATCAATCAAAAAAACACTGAAATTAGTACAAACAAGTCAACAATAAATAATATTACAGCTCAAATAGATTCATTAAGCGTTAAAATCAACGACACAAATAGTAAAATTGAAAAACTTGAAGCAGAAATTGAAAGCACTACAAAAGAAATCGAAGCGTTGCATGCCTCGATTCAAGAACTCGAAAAAAGAATTGCAGAGCGTGATGTAGTACTTCGCGAGCGTGTTCGTACGATGCAAGTGAATGATGGTACTGTAAATTATATAGACGTTTTACTTGGTGCCAATAGTTTTTCTGACTTTATCGATCGTTTTTCTGCGGTAACTTCGTTAATGGAAGCAGATCGCGACATTATGACAGAACAAGCAAATGATCAGAAGTTATTGGAAGAGGAAAAGGCGTTAGTCGAAAAAAGACTTGCTGAACAAGAAGCAAACAAAGAAGAACTTAACAACTTGAAAGCTACACTTGAAACACAAAAAGCTAAAAACAACGAACTTGTCAAATCACTTGAAGTTGAACAAGCGAAACTTGTGAATGAAAAATCAGGCCTTCAAACTGAATTTAATGAAACGCTAGAAGTTAGTAAGGAAATTGAAGCAAGTATTATAGCCGAGCAAAACCGCTTAGCCGAAGTTGCAAGAAAAGCAGCTGAAGAACAACAACGTAAACAAGAAGCTGAAAGGGCTGCCGCAGCAGCAGCCGCTAATAATTCAACGAATAACAGTAGTACTGGTAAATCTAGTACTTCAAGCAATTCAACGAACAACAGCAACCCAAGTAAACCAACTGTAACTGCACCGCCTGTTTCAAGTGGATCATGGACAAGACCTACAACTGGTCGTGTAACTTCTGGATTCGGTTACCGCAACATCAGTTATGGATCTAAACAGCACCGTGGAACTGATATTGCAAATTCAGCAGGGACTCCGATTGTTGCGGCAGGTTCGGGTGTCGTTTCTTACGCGGGAATTCTTGGAACGTACGGAAATGTTGTTATGATTACACATTCAGTTGGTGGTCAAACGTATACAACACTTTATGCGCATATGTCAGGTTATGGCGTATCCGTTGGTCAACAAGTGTCAAAAGGTCAATATATAGGTGCAATGGGTGGAACTGGTGCCGGTGGTAGACCGCAATTTGGTGTACATCTCCATTTCGAATTCCATATTGGAAACTGGTCTTCAAAAGGATCAAGTGCACAAAACCCAGTAAATCATGTACCAATTTAAATAAGAAAATGGCCCGCCTTGTAGTGCACCCCAAAAGTTAGAGTTAAAAACTAACTTTTGGGGTGTTTTATTATGGCTAAATATAGTGATGAATTTAAAGTAATGATTGTGCGTGAATATCTAGCGGGACTACTTGGATATAAACGGTTAGCTGAAAAATATAAAA
>NZ_JAHNZW010000020.1:0-45690 GCF_026931025.1 Sporosarcina sp. G11-34
GTAATATTATTGGTAGTAACATTTTCAATATTTTATTTGTGCTTGGGGCATCCGCAACCATATCACCAATCAGTGTCAACAGTTCATTATTTACAGACATCACCATCCTTATTGTCTATACGATTGTCGTACTGATTTTTGCCCTGACGCGTATGACAATTGGCAAGCGAGAAGGTATATTCCTTGCTATCTCATATATCGTGTACATGGTTTACATCATACTTCGTAACTAAAATTCACATATTCATTTATCCGCGTTTATCCATAATTTGTTCAGAATGGTTTAACGCCACCATCATTTGTTATGGCTTTCCATCACAAGTTCACTTGTTAAAGAACTACTCTTTAATTTTAAGAATAAGTTAATAATTAGAAAAAGCACTTCCCTCCCCACTCCTATTGGGTGTCAAGGGAAGTGCTTTCCGATTATTGAAGTAAATTCAAAAATGGCTTAGTACGTTCTACTTTTGGTTGTGTAAACATACCAATCGGTTTCGTCCGCAACATCTTGAGCAAATCGCATTTAGTGAAATGTATCAGTAAGACTCCCAGTACTTCTTAATGAAGCTGCACATCCATTGATACGAAAAACTCTTTTAAAAGGGGAGGAATCTCCAAAGTTTCAAAATGAATATTATTCTTTTTAGATTCTTGAACAAAAGAATCATCCTTTTCTAATTATTAACTAGAATCTTCCTCCCTTAACTTGTCACTGAATAATTTGAATGATATCTCGATCTCTACTATCTACACCTTTTACACAAGTAGACGACATAAGTATCCGACTCCTCAAGTTACCAACATCCCCCCATAAGATTGTTATAAGAATAGCCGTGATCAAGATCTATCGCCTGTAGCAAGTTCCCGTTGATAAAAAAGAAATCCTTCATAAAAGTACGCTTTTTCAGGCTAAATCGAGAAAATATGCGCTTTTATTAGCCTCTTTTCTCCATTCGTATTTAAGGCGTATTTAAGTAACTTCGGATAAAATTTAATCTACAAAGCTTACTAATGCAACATTCATTTACGCTCAGCGGTAATAAATACTAATACAGTCCAGTACCACTTAATTGCAGCAAGGTTGTAACGATATATCTTTTGCCTAACTCCTCGTCATCAAAATTCTTTTCGTGAAAGGTTCGGCCTCTCTCCGTAAAAAAGGTATGCCATTTGCCTTCTTCCTTGTAATAATGGAAGCCTTCAACCAACGCTTCTTTTCTCGTTGACTCACTCTTGGGTAGACCATGAATAGAAATATATTCATATACCTCCTCATTACTTACTGTAAACACTTCAGAGTATTTACGAGTTCTCATATCTTTTACACCCAAAGTTTCACAAGCAAAGGCCAAAGCATTCCCATAAAGTAGGATTTGAATTTGAGTTCCTTTATCAACTAAATCTCTCAACTCTTTTTTGGGCGCTTCCTTGATCCAGTAACCTTTTGGTAACGCACTTTTATCAAACAAGTCTCGAAGATGATTAATTGCCTCATTCCAAGTATAAAACACAGTAAAAGGATGAGGCATATGTCCTTCTTCCTTCCACACCGCCCATTGGCCGTCAGTAAGTTCCGTTACAAACCAAAAGGCATCCGTTTCAGTATAAAAAATGGCATAGGTATTTTCTTGAGTTTCCTTCCATGTTTTATAGCCCAACGATGTTGCAAAATCTGTTGCAAACGGTCCATAATCTCTAAAAAACAGTTTCTTTAAATATTTCCCAATCATATCGTCAGTCCCCATTTCACCTGTTACTTAGTATCACTTCTTAATAGGTATTAAAAATTTAGTGTATCAATAAAAATAGCTGAAGGTAGAAAATAAGGTGAATATTTTTGTTCTAAAACGTGCACGACTATGAATAAAAAGGAAATGAAGTTCTATATATAACTTTTTACAACGCCTGAACATTCCGTCCCCTCTAATTCTTTCTGTTTTAACTATTTTTTTAACGGCAAACATATATCAGTGGAAGTGAAACGACTGGAACATTCTAATTGGCAAACGATGGCATCATGACCACTATTGTATACGAGTAACTTATGATAAGGTGAATCTATTAACAGATTTACAAATGGGAGTTCCCTTCTAATTCACAAACGATGTTGTACCTGCTTTATTTTGCAAGATACAAATACTATTTGGTTTAATAATAACTAATTTAATGGCGAAAAAAGTTAACTTTTACTTAAAGGAGACAAATTATGAAGTTATTTTGTAGATACAGTGAAGCCAAGGTCAAAAAATTCACCAATAAGAAGTTGTATGAGCGGTTTACACTGCTGAACAATGAAGCGGCACCCGACTCGAAATCAATAAAGGCGATCCTTTATGAAATCGCCCAGCGAGACCCAGCTGATTATGAGTTGGGAAAAATCGAGGCAGAAGTAGAGAAGTCCAAACGTCATGCCGTTATGGAGACAACCCACATCCTCTATCTTGAAATCAAGTATAACAGGGACTATCTCGCCAAGCCTGAATCCGAAACTGATCCATACGAACGCAAGCTCCGATACGCCATGCTTGAAATGATTCAGGAGGAATTAAGCCGTCGGACAAATTAGGACAATCACTTAACGAAGACAATTGTACTACTTCAAAAAGCACCAAATACTAATTAATAAGTCTTTCATTAATAATTTAAAAAAACTCTCTTTAACTGTTTTTTGAAAGCGTGCGTAAAAGTACACTTTTACGCACGCTCTTCCAAGTAACAAAAACATAGCTGAAAACAGTTCGTAAAAGCATATAGTCACTTATCGAACGTTCACCCATTTCTTTACTACTTACCGAACGAAAATATACACATAAACAAACATTCTTAAAGGGGTGTTTTATTTTGGAGTCTCGAAAATTTGGATACTTCAGGTTAAGTTCACAGGTTTTGGTGCAAAAACTATTGGATGTAAGCACGGAACTTAAATGGCCTATTCAGTTATAGATTAGGAAGTAATTCTAAACAACTTATGTATGAATTCAACTTCAATTTGTGCAGACTTCATCTCTTGATGAGCTTGCCCCTTTTTAGAGTAATAGTATCTGTATGTCCAAGTTTTAGAGGTTGATTACAATGTCCTATAGGTTTTGCACCAGAATCCGTTGAAATTAACGTGCTCTATTTTATATTACTTAAGGAGGGAAAATGTTGCTATTCGACGAATAAGTATATAAGGAGGTGTTAAAGTTGAAAAAGGCTACTAAAAGTTATATTGAACCTTGCCCACATTGTAAAAAAGATACAGATGTGTCGACTGGAAGATGCGAACATTGCAACGATAAACTATAACAAATAGTTTTCTAGATTTAAGTGTCCTTCGGGATACTTTTTTTATTTGCTCACCCTTGGTCGGGTGAACGCTTCGTTCAGTCGAAAGTAATTTAACGGATATTTCCGTAAAACTCAGCTTGTTCATTCATTTGCAGGAGAATTGTTCTATTTTATCGAAGTAGTAAATAGAGGAGGCGAAGTCGATGTATAATCATTATAAACACGGCGATCTGAATGAAAAAGCAAAGGCCGCAATAAGAAATGAGAAACCAATAAACAATGGTAATATTAAAAATACAGAAACCAAAAAAACTATCGAAAACACAAAACTTAGTGAGATTAAAAGGTTGAGCATGAGGATGTTGAATGATTCCATCCGAGTAAATTCCGATGATGCGGAAGTGCTGAATGACCTGTTCAACTTTTATAAAGCTAAGATCCTTAAATTATCGACTGAAATCGAGTCGGAAGACAAAGCTTGGGCATTAATCCAGGAGATAATGCAAGACGAAAGCTATCTCACTAAAAAACTTATATTTACTAGGTTGGAATACAGGGAACGCCTAGGAAAACTCATAGATAAAATCGAACTATATGTTGTCTGAATAGCGTCCTTCGGGATGCTTTTTTATTAATTTGTTTGTCCTGTTCACTAACAAATATGGAGAGGTGAGAATGTTGGGATATAGTTATGAAAACTGGAGAAAAAGAATACAATATCGCACGGATTTAAGCGGATACGTTTATCATTTAACTAAGGCCGAAACTAATAATGATGGCAAAGAAAACTTAAGTGCATTAGACAGATTGGTAAAAATTATAACGGAACGAAAATTAATCGGTAGTTCTACTAAATCAGGTTTTATTACTGGTGATAGAAAAACTGTTTGTTTTCAAGATGCTCCTATTTCAGGTATTGTTCAGAACGTTCTCCATGAAAATACTTACAAAGAAGATCTTGGTGGTAAAATCCGTTATACATATTTCGGACTTGCGTTCCCAAAACCATATATTTTTCAACAAGGTGGCAGACCCGTTTTCTATGAAGAAAAAGCAAATGCAAAAAATATTTTGCCACTTAAGGAACATTGGAGGATTGTTGATTTTAGCTTGTTAGACAAAGACAATATTGTTGATTGGACTCACGAACGTGAATGGAGATTACCAGCCGATGAATTTCACTTTGAATTGTCAAAAGCAACTATTTTGCTACCCAATGAAGCAACCTACAGACTTTTAATTGATAAGCTTTCAGAAGATGATTTGAAAGCAGTAATGGTTTTAATTCAAATTAGCCCATTGGTATTTTAACAACACCAATCTTCAGCGTTTTATCGGCCGAGGCTTTTCTTTCTCGGATAATTTAGGTTGCAACCTTTTAGTCGAAAGGCCGACGCAATTTTGTGCAGGTTAAAATTAACGTTGACATTATATTATAGACATAAGCAAACACCACTGAACACGTCAGCATTCGTTAGTAAATATTTACACAGTTTACTATTACCTTGCAGGATAATGTTACTATATGTCGAATAGGTAATATACCATAAAGTAAAGGAATGATTAGCATGGATATATACGATTACGCTAAATACCCTTCTAAAGAAGATTGGATAGAAATTTGCAAAGAAAAAGCAAGTGCGTTTGAAAAAATAGGTCTAGAAATACCAAATACTCAAAATACCTTGTTAGATCTTTTCGGTTTGAACAATGGTATGGAACTTAATTATTGGATAAGAGAATTCAACAATAAAGCTTTTGATTTAACAACCAATTATACTCTATTAAAATCATATTATGACGCTGGAATACCCGATGTTGAATGGTACAAATCATCAGAGCAAAACGGAGTAACCATACAATACTTTCCCCATTTTAAAGAAGAGCATAGAGCTAATTTATACTGGTTTGGATTTTATATGGAAAGTTTTTATACTAGAGCCGAAAGTTTAATTGACGCTGTATACCATTTAATAAATGTAAAATTCGATTTGACAGTAGAACCAAAACTAAGTTTTAGAAGAAATGTTTTAAATAAACTTGAAACCGTCGACAAAAACTTATTCGACTATCTGAAAGCTTTACCTCAAAATGTAAAATTCAAAAAAATGAATGAGCATAGAAATAACATTGTTCATAACTTCCGACCAAACCAAGTTGATTCGGGTATCGAGATAAAAGAAAAACAACCTGACGGCACAGCAGTTAGAACTCTTTCGGTGGGGAATTATACAACTTCTACAGAATTTTTAAATGTAATTCACGAAAGTATTGATCTACTTGTAGAAATTACAGATGAAATTCGGAATAAAATAAAATAATAAAAACGGTAGTCACAATTAAGTGGCTGCCATTTTTGTATATAATAATTCTCTCGAATTTTCAGCTACTTTTTCTGCTTCTTTGAATATTATTTCAAATTGTAGTTGTTTATCAACTCCTACCAAACGTAAATCTTTTGCGGTATCTTTAATATCACCTAATTCTACAATGACATCTTCATCTAAGGGTTTATTAATAACATACCCCCCTGTGTTACACTAGTTGTCGCATAAACCTCTCCAATTATAGATTCATTATTAAAGGAGATTCATTTTCTCCAGCATTTCTTTTTTTGTAGGGTTCGTATATAACATCGTCGTATGAATATTTGAATGTCCAGCTTGATTTGCCACTTCATGAATACTCATGCCTTTCTCAATTGCATTTGAACAAAAGAAATGACGAAGATCATGTGGAGTAATATCTTTCCCAATCCTAGTTGAATAAGTATTAAACATCCTATTCACAACAGTACGATCTAACCTCCTATTCCTATTGCTCGGAAAAAGAATTTCGCATTCAATCCCCTTCTCTTTTCTCTCACGCAGCCAAGACTGTAAGGCAATCTTCACTTTCTCTCCCATAAAAACGGTTCTAGATTTATCACCTTTCCCATCTACAATAAGTATTTCACGGGATACTAAGTTAATATCAGTCACTTTTAGATTGAGTGTTTCTGAAATTCGTAATCCACCATAGGCTAATACTGTTACGATTGCATAATTTCTTGCTTTCCCGCTATCCAACACTAACTGACGAAATTTTTCCGCATCCTGGAATTCAA
This sequence comes from Sporosarcina sp. G11-34, assembly GCF_026931025.1. Lineage (NCBI taxonomy): Bacteria > Bacillati > Bacillota > Bacilli > Caryophanales > Caryophanaceae > Sporosarcina > Sporosarcina sp. G11-34. The sequence goes on from NZ_JAHNZW010000020.1 coordinate 6,377, forward strand.
CTTTTGCAAGGGATGCATATTGTTGCTGAACTTTAACAAAATCACTTTTTTCAATAACTAGATTAGACTGTTTGTTATCGTGAATTAAATACTCATTAAATTTTACCAAGCCACTCAATTTCGTGTTAATCGTTTTAGCTCCGACTGTTTGAATTACTTTGAGATAGGATATATATTCTCGCATATTCTCCCGGTGCAACTTTGTGAATGAAACACCTTTTGATTCATCGAACCATTTTATATATCCCTTAACGGTTTGAGTGTATCCTTTGATGGTATTTTCACTTAGGTCACTTGAATTTAAATATACCTGGAAAGCTTTTATCATAATATTGCCCCCTGTAAATTATGTTGTATTTGTTTTCAATAACAAATTATAAACTATGTTGCATTATAGACTTAATCATATATAATAAAACGCAAAATTACAACATAATTTATATTATGTTGCGAAATAAAACGCTCACAGTTTTTTTAGTGAGCGTTTAGATAGATTAAAGCAGTATCCAAGGTGAAATGATGTATATGACAAAATGGAACTCTTTGAATTAAGACAAATGACATTTATTTATACTTCTTTTCATAATTTAAAACTTCGCTTTAATCTGCGGAACAGTTTTTCGTGAAATATGGTGTTAATGTGAAGTCATGCATGAATTTATTAACCCCTTGCTTTTTTGTTGCAGATGAGAAATCTAGACTACTAGTCAAGTCATCAATGAACGGAATGTCTTCTGGTGAAGTGATTGAATTAACATCAACAGACTTTTCAAGTACCTTACCATGTATTCCCCACTCGTTGGCAACTTCGTAAATCAGCACTTGCTTCTTATTGCTTTTTCAATTTTCAAACACTTGGTCAAAATGAATATTACCCGAAATATGGCCTGCCTCTAATTCTTCCACCACAAATTCTTTTAGTAATTTGGCTTGTTCATATTCACCAAGGTTACTTAATTCTTCAATTTGTTGATAGATGATACGAAGCATTTCTGTATCAACGGTTTGTTTACCGTTATTTGAAGTCGTTTTAGAGTCGATTAAGTTCAGGATATGATTTGCATCAATGACTTGCGTACCAGAAAGTTTCGTTTTTCCTAATAACGTTGGTGTTGTTGGTACAGGTGTATCGTCCCCTTATTCAAAGACAAGGTTACGGTAAGCACCAATGTAATGAAACCATATACGTTCATCCATTCCAAATGCCGTGTCATCCCACACATACTCATAATACTGTTCAACTAAGTTAAATTTTTCTGCAGCTGCTTTATACGCTTGGATGAACACTTTCTTTTCCTCTTCAAACGGTTCAATAGATTGCCAATTTGTTGGATCAGGTAAAGTGTTTATCATATCTATAAGTGAAAGCTTAAACTTTTCTACTGAAGTGGCGTAAGGCTCTACAATCGCTTTGCTACTCGTTCCACCGCTGCCATAGAGTTTTAGCGCGATATTTACCATTTCTTCAGTAATTATTGGATATTGGAAATTAATAATCGTTCCAAGTTCTTTATTTGATCCATAGACACGATTCGTTCTATAATACGCTTGAATCAAACATTGTAATTTCAAATAACGATCAACATAAAGCGTATTGAGTAGCTTTGAATCGTATCCAGTTAACAATCAATCTGCCACAATCCTACCAAAAGACTGCCACTTTTTTTAGAGGAATGTTACTTGGTACCTGTTGACCCAAATCCACCTTGCGATCTTACGGTAAATGATAATTCTTCAACCTCAATTACATCAACTCTTAGGACTGGTTTAATTACCATTTGAGCAATTCTCATGTACTTTTCAACAGAAAATGATTGCTTACCATGATTAATGAGAATCACTCCAACTTCCCCTCGATATCCTTCATCAATAGTACCTGGAGTATTTAATACAGTAATTGAATGCTTTAATGCCAAACCGCTTCTCGGTCTTATTTGTGCTTCTGTATTTTTTGGAAGCTCTATCTGAATACCAGTCTTAATCAGAACAGTCTCTCCAGGATTTATTGTTTTTTCCTCAATAGAGTATAAATCCATTCCAGCATCTCCATCATGAGCATATTGTGGGATCTTGGCATCATCAATCAATTTTTTCATCTTTAATATTTCTTTCATTTCAAAACTTTCCTTTCCGTTATTAAACCTTTTAATGCATTAGGTATTTGTATTATGGCTACGAGCAAGGTGAAAAATGCTAACAAACCGGCACTCTCATCGCTTGCACCTTTCGTTATTTTCCAAATAGCGAAAGATATTACTGCAAACAGCACTAACAACGATAATCCCCAATATACTTTCTTCAAATTATTCCAATTTCTTTTTTTGCTAATGATATTTTTTGTTACTTTACGAGCACCTTCTGTATAAAACTTTAGCGTATTCGAAAAAATGATATAATTATCTTCAAATTCCTTTTTTGATAATAAATCGTTTGAATCTGATTTAATAAAACTGAGTGAACCAATTTGGCTAATCATTTCTTCCAGTTTTTCATATTGGGTTTTTCTATGATGCAACGAGAACCAGCTTTTCCTTTTGGGTGGACTACTCACTAATTCCTGTAAAATGTCAAACCTTCCTGAAGGTTTGACATGAATATGGCTAGGTTTATCAACTATTCGATTAAACACCAAAGTAACAAATGCGCGATCTACATATACTTTATCTTTGTCTATAACTTCTTTAACAACCGAAGATTCATCGATTTGCTTCGACTCACTTATATTTGTATTAGCCTTTTCCTTGTCTTTTACTTCGATTGAATTTCCCAATGTTAATTTAATCTTCCTATTTGTTGGATTGTTTAAAGAAATAAGTAATGGTCCTTGCCAAGAAGGGTATAGGATAGTCGATACATGACCAAACCCTCTAGATACTACGCTAACTCTTGAAAGGAAGGTACCTGCAATAGTTTCAGATACCCTGACCGCTTCTTTAGTAATTATTAATACTGTGTCATTTGGTTCTACATAACAAAATTTTTCTGAATCCTCTATATGAATATTGACTAGTAGCTGATTGTTAACAGATAAGATAAAATCAGAAGCTGTCAAATTATATCCAATGGGAGTTAAATTATTATCTTCAAAGGGATAGATAACAATTTCTTCTTTTTTAATGCATTCCTTTATTGCGGTATCAGATAGTAATCCTGATGTTAACTCTTCTTTTACAACAGCTTCACTCATATTGGATTCTACCTTTCATAAATGGATTACCATTTTTTATTGTCACTGATTCCAATATTAGCATATTGCATGATAATATGTTACCCATATCTTTACATGAAAAAAGACCCACCTAACAAAATGTTAAACGGATCAAAATTTTGACTTGTTCAGTGATGTGGCCAATCAACTTGGCAAACCCCACTATGCTTTATAACCAACCACGGCGATAAGCACTTCGCGTATTTTTCTTCAACATTTTCTGTGCTAACTTATGTAAGTAATCCCCATAGTCATCGGTTACTAATCAAACATTTCCAGTTATGCTTAGTTCCATTAATTCCAATTCACCAAAGATGCTTTCATTACCATCAGTTATGACTACCTTTTCCATTCCTTGTTGAACGCGATAAAATAGCTTTGATCGTAAACCTCGCTTGCAATGCGGAACATTGAAGTCAATGCTTTTGAAGTATTTTTATCCTCATCGATCAAACCTCTAATCCCTCTTGTTATTAATGGTCTAAATGCTTTCTTCATACTTCTCTTCCCCCCACAACCGGTCCATTCCATGCTTTCATGTCAAAACAGTATTATTCCAGAACAGTTAATTCTTGCCCGTAACCAACGATTCAGTGCCTTACCTTATCCAGAATTACGATAATGGAACCCTAGGGCTAACATCCAATCGAAACAGGACATAGCACTTTTCATATCGATACTTAATTCAAATCACCCATTGAAATTTCTAATCAAAAAAAGACAGTTAGTATAAATACATGAACCCACTGTCTTGGGTTTCAGATATAACCTTTTTCTATTAAGCTAATAAAGTGATGATCCCCGATAATCACATGATCAATCAGCTCCACCCCCATCACACTACCTGCCTCAGCCAATCTCTTCGTAAGATTTATATCCTCAGGTGAAGCATCAACTGTGCCGCTGGGGTGGTTGTGAAGACAAATTATAGAAGCAGCACTATGTTTCACAGCTTCTTTGTACACCTCCCTCGGATGTACTATCGAGAAATTTAGCGAACCAATGAAAATGGTCTTTTTATGAAGCACTTCATTCTTCACATTTAGGTACAAGACCACGAAATGCTCCTGCGTTAGTGATGTCATTTCTGCCATCATATACGACGCTGCATCCTCTGGGGATCTGATTGTATAACGCGTTTCATTCTTTTCCAACGTTCCGTACCTTCTTAGCAAGGAGCATGCCCGAATGAACTTTCAAAGCTTCATTATGTGTCATGCCTTCCTCTTCCAATTCAGAAACAGTCATTTCTACCAAAGTCCTTAACCCATGGCCTGCTAAACGACCTGTAAATTCAGGTGTTGAAGATGGCCCGATTAAGAAAGCAAGAATGTCTTGTAGCTCTATGACCGCTTCAGAACCGATTGCATCGTATGTTGCGACTGCTTCACAAGCAGATGTAATATATTTTTTGTTATCATTTTTATAGCCCCCCCACACAAAGCTAACACCCGGTGGAGGGCTAACTTCATTTGATATTATGAGTATTCATGTATTCCAATGAACAGCTTGGAAATAAAGCAGTCGATCCCAGTTTACACAGGTTAGCGTGAGTTTGATTGCTTTACGTCTTACATCAATACTCACATACACAGACCCCCTCCTGATTACATTACTTGAGCCGACAGTATCCATTAATAACAATCCATATGTTAGATTTGCCATCCAAATCAATATCAAAGTTGATATTCAGTTTTCCTCTTTCCCTGGACCCGATGCTATTTCAGCACTATTTTTCGATAAGAAACATGCAATATACACTTAGATATACAATCGACTAGCGGTGCAACACGTCCAGCACTCGTTTTAAACCCGCTGCTAACCGATTAGAATATAATTCGTCTATCCTCTCGTATTTTTGATAAGTTCGTCTAAATGTTCGAATGGTTGAGCCCACATAACCTTCCTTCGTATTTAACAGTATAGAAATGGCAAGTTAATCTATTAAACATGTCACAACCAGATCTTTGGAAGAAAATGAAGCGTGACAATTTTAGTCAGAATGATTTAGTGGATATTGCAGAAGTTTTAAAGGTTAAGCATGAAGCAACTTTATTACGGAAGATGGAAGTAGCTCAAATTGACCAAGAAGAAAAACAGTTAGAATTTTTAGAGGACATTAAAAAATAATACTGGTAGTTTAGTAAACATGGTTGATATGATTCGCTCCAACTATAATCAACAAACTGAAATACTTTTTATTATGGGTGTAATAATGGCGTTAGGTGCATTTGATAATAAAGCAGAAGCAGAAAGTAGTTTTAGGAAAATCATGAACGATATTAATCAAAAAGCAGACGAAATAGATACCGTATCAACACTTATCGACAGGACAAATATCGCTTGGATTTACGTAAAGCGGAAATACTTGGGAGAGTAGCAAATAAAAAAGGCGCCACCCAATGTGATTAAATTCTCACGAGTGGCGTCTTTTGTTTATGCTGGGTGTTTTTTTATTAGTCAGATGGCAAGATACAAGGGGCCACCAAATTTTGAATAACAAATTTAGACGCCTATAGTATTGCGGTTGCCGTATCCGTTGCCGCCATCGCCTGCGTGCCAACCGTTACGATTAAGAGGTAATCCCATAACAACCCCGTACTTCCTGCCGCAACGTGAAAAGAAGTCAAGTTGTTATTTGACGGAAGGTTTTTAATCGTGACTTTAACCATTTATACCACCTCAATTTCATTTGTTTTAAATCCTTGCGTAACCCAAACCAAGTCATTTTTAAATCCAACAAAATGAATGCCATCGACAATTTTTGTAATGACACCTTTATAGTTGTTTTCAGCAATGATTATTAAAGCGCGGTCTTCCAGGTGTGGATCATTCTTCACTTTATTATTATCTTTAATTTTTACCTCGTCATTGATTTTCATATCTATCAATCTCCCTCTATTTTTTTATATTAAAAAAGAGCAACGATTTACTCGTCACTCTCGTTACTTCAAGCCCTTGTCTTTATTAAATTTATTCCTACGACGCGCTTTATAAGTCACATCATTGTCTTTCCACCAAGCCCACAATGCCGCTGATACCGTTAAGGTGATAGTTACCGCACTCTCGATTGCCCCATCATCAAAAGGCAAAGATGACAGTCCTGACATCACCAACATTTGATTAAAAAGCGCAATAAAAAGGACGACTGCGCGTGCAATCATCCATCTATCAATTGGTGCGTTTTGAGTTTGTCTATTCGTCATTTAAATTTCTTCCTTTTATTTAATAACATGCTCGACAATAATGTAATAAATAGAGCCACCCGAACTTAATAATCCGACAAGCCCCGCGCTAACTTTCAGGAATACCGTAGACCAAGTATTAAGTTTGGCCATTCGTAGTTCATATGATTGGGTAGTTCGTGACTCTTGGTAGCCCATTGCTTGCTCGACAATGTTGAATAGCTTTTTGTCTGCTCCCTCATCGTGGCACGCGTTTCTTTGCTTTCTTTTTATTCTGTGTTTTATATTCTTGCATAATTTTTTTTCGACATCAAAAAAGCGCACATGTTTATATTTATCACGTTCTTTTAAGGTTTGAATATCCTCATTATCTTCTTTGAGTTGTTCAGCGTGTCGTTCAAGGCGCTTGCCGTGCTGATTGAGCCTTTCCTCTTGCTTGTTTAGTCGTTCTTCATGCGATTCTACACGTTCTTCAAACGGAACCATTGTGCGCCTCCTTATTTTTTGAAAACAAAAAGAACGCCCAGTGGACGTTCTTGATTAACAATTTTTCATTTTATTTCTTTTAATAACTCTTCGAAGTCTTCAACCAAACTAGAGTACGCACTAGACAAGCTAAACATCCCATAATTTGATGTGAATACCCTTTTCGCTTTTTCAGAAAACTCTTTGATTGATTTTTTGTTTTCGTTGTTGGAGAAGTAAGGTGTTACTACTAATTCGAAAAGCAACATTACCTGCGCTCGTTCTATTTCGTCCGTGACTTCAAACGCCCCAACTTCTACCTTTTCATTTATTGCGATTTCAAGTAAACGTTCGTTCGTTTTTTTGAAATCTACTTCTAATGCCAATAGCATCTCCCCTTTTCATTGTTAATGATATTCTACATGAAAAGAAAAAGACCTTCTTTACTCCACTTTCGGTTCCATGTCAGACGGCTCCACAACAGGTTTTATATTTTTAACATTGATGCGTGAATATATTTGATCAGCGATTAAAATTGATTGGGGCTCATTGTCATTTAACTGATCATTTATTTCCACTGGATTGAATTCATCCACAGTTAGGATATCTTCATCTCCACTATGCGTTGTTACTTTAATTGATATTGCCATCTTTATTTTCCTCCCTTTTGACTTCGACGACATGCCAGTCGTCGAATATCCCAACTTTTTTAGCAGCATTAACATTTGTAATGCCATACGTTTCAATCGTTACATTCATGATGATTGGTGTGTTTCCGCTTGATTTTTTTATATCCGCAGCCATAGATTTTTGTTTTTACATAACAAAAATCCTACACCCAATTGGGTGCAGACTTTAGTTTGTTATTCAATTAAGTAAGTGTCTTTGAGTTTGAATATCTATTACAATGTGGACATTGAATCGTTGCTACAACATTATTACTTGAATAATAACCTGGCTTCTGTTGTGGCTTTCCTTCTCTTAAATAGTCGGAACTTGTTCTATATTCTTTCATACAACCATCTCCTCATATCGAGTGACTTCTATTCTTCATCAGGTATATCAACAAACATAAAGCTATATACTATAGGTGTTCCAGTGTTCTCATCATTAAAATGAATGAGTGCATAACCGCCTGTATCATTCTTCCACATGTGAGAAGTGAGAACGCTGTACTTTGTTCTTGTTTCGCCGTTTAATGTTCCTTCTTCTCCGATGATTGCAATGACCTCATCATATGTCATACCCTCGTTAATTTGATTTGTTTCTGATTTAGTTACAATTGGTTCAGCTAATGTTTCTTCAGGTATATCCTTTTCAACATAATCATTAGTTACTGTTTCCTCTTGAGCCGAAATGTTTTCCTCATACCATTCATCAACTTAGTCTTCTGTCATTTTGTCTGGATCAAAATAGTTAGCTGGTAAATTACCTAAAGGAATAATGATTGCCAACGCTACGACAAATGATACAGAAGTTATAATCAATGGTTTGCGTCCGTATTTTTTTCTTTACCAATAAGAATAATGATGCAATTCCTAACATAATCGTTACAATAAAAACTAAGTTAAACACCGTTATATTCCCCCCTATATCTTTTATACTATGATGCAGGAGTTGACTCACTATTCAAACGATAGTTCATAGATGTGTGGGTCACCTCTTTATAACTGATTAAGTTTTGCATTGCGTTATTTATCACTCGTATGTTTGGGGCTGTTAAAGGGGTTCTTTCGCTCGCACGCATCCTCTCCTTATTGCTAGTTGCATTTTATGACATACAAAAAGCACCTCAATGAGTGCTAGATGTTAATTTTATAAAATTACTTTTCTATCGCCGCACCTCTACTAAAATCATATTTTTTGTTGCATTCTTCACACTCGCAACTAGTGCTCTTATCTCTAAAACCAGGTATAGCGTCTTTCTCATATACAACAATACTTTTTCCGCAAGGACACGCATATTCTTCGCGAAATATTTCTCCGCTACCTGCGCCATAACCTTCACTGTTCGTTGTCCTTTCATCTAATAAAGTTAGTTCCAAATTCCTCACCTCCATATGACGCCATTCGCCAAAAAAATGAAAACCCTCTATACTTTGGTAATTTTGGATATAGAAAAAGCACCTCAAAGGATGCTTGTAATCTTATTTTATTTCGTAGTTTTCTTCACCGATTTTATCTCCAAGCATCCCTTGCGTCGCAACAAGTGTTACTGGAGTTTCTAAATCATCTAATTCATAAGCTATAGAATTTTCCACTGTACCATCTTTTTTTATAGTATTCGATTGCGTATCTAGATGCGCTTCGTCCGGTGACGATCCAACTCCCAACTCGTTAACCATATTAGGGTCATTGTCTTGTATTGCCGTAAAAATAGCAAGCCAAGCTGTTATTGGATCAATGTCTTCGCCACTTAAATTTGTTGCATCATACCAAATCGCGAATACCGGTTTGTCACCGTATTCGTTACCCTCTTCACCGACTGGTATTACCTTAGTTTCTTTGATTTCAACTTTTAACATTTCAATTTGTGCTACTTTACCGTCGAAATAAATATCGCTCTCTTTCTCTTTCGCTTTCTTGACAGGCTCATCTTTCTTTATTTCATCCTGTTTTGGCTCTCTCTTCGCTTCCGGCTTATCACTACCACAAGCTGATAGCACAAGAACAAATGAGAATAAAAATACTGATAATAGTTTTTTCAATTTTATCCCCTCCATTGACATCATTCGCCATGAAAGGTGAAAACCCTCTTTATAATGCTTTACACACTCAAAACTCCACGCCATATCAAGCCCTACTGTTAGCTAACGTCTGCCTGCTACACTCGATAAATCATTAAAGTAGCTGCTACCTACTAGCCCTCGATTATTTTATGACTGTATGACGTATAGTTTTCAACGAATAAAAAGCGCCCAATAGAGCGTCTAACGGCTCCACCAGTTGCTTTATTCTCTTAAGTACTTAACCTCGTAAGAGGTCTAATAACTAAAGCATTACTCGTATGTATGCTGCTGTTGAAGGGGCATTGACGTTCGAACGCATCCCCTCTTTTAATTCTCCACTTCATAAATGCAGACTTCTTATATCATCCGTATATAAAGGAGACTTTTTCAGCCTGTTGTCAATCTTCTTTTTGGCTCTACATATGGATTGTTGCTCCATGATCATGCTAACTCCACGACTTCTTCGACTCTTTAAAGTACCTTCTTTTACATCATGTTTTTCAGCTAATGTTTTAAATGTTATCTTCGTTGTTTCCCATTCTTCACGAATCTTATTCCAATTCGGCACATCGCATCACCACCACCTCCATTATATTTAGGCATAGAAAAAGCACCTCCGAAGAGACGCTTTACTTCCCTTCATATTCCGTTATTATTCTTTCGACTGCTTCAATACAATGATAGGTAGGATTAATAAAGCCTTTCGCTATCTCCATATCATTTCGATCCTTAATTTCATAATTCATTAATTCGAAGAGTTCCTCCTCTATAATGTTTAGGTTTTCTAAAACCTCGGTAATATCTTTTTCAGAAATAATGTGATTCTCCATCAGAAGTTCATAAATGATTGAAAGTTTTTTATCGATTATCGTACTCTTTTCAGTGAAAGCAGTTTGGTACACCTTCTCTGTTTCCGAACCAGGGATAAAATTCAACATCCCGTGGTTAAAGTGTAGTGATGAAAATTCTCTTTTTAAAGATTTAACAATAACAACTAATCTTAAAAAATTGTTCTTCGACTTTCTCTTATCTTTAAAAAAATTAAAGACAGATAAAAATAATGCGGTAATCGCAATTAATACAGTTATAATATCCTTAGTATCGATTTCACACACCTCCCTCTGACACATTTCGCCAAGAAAGGTGAAAACCCTCTACACTTCGGTAAATCGGGCATAGAAAAAGCATCTACTTTAGGCCAGGAGCATCTCTTATTATCAGTACTTATAACCTTTGATTTGTTTTAATACATTATCTTCATGTACATTAAAATCATTTATTTTTATCTTTAACACTTCTTCAATACTGACCCATTCACCAGTAAAATCGTGTTTCAATGAGACAATTATTCCAGCGGTTAAAACTAATATTTGAATGGGGTTATTATCCCCTCTAGTTAGTTCTGTATAATTGTATTGTTGAAAAACCGCTAATCGTTTGCATGTTTCTGGCGAAGAATATAAGAATGTATTGTTTATCAAATTTTTCAGATATGCTTCATCTTCCATCCTTTCTTTCACTCCAGGTTCATCCATCAATAGCAACATCTCTGACCAAGATTCTAGTATACTGTGCATTTCCTTACCGCTTGACTCGCGGTAATAGTTACTAATTTGCATATACTTGGCGTTATTGAATGAAGTTTTATTTTCATAAAACTTCCAACCAATATTAATTATTGCTGTGACTACGGTACTTGTTAGTATTGCGGCCCATATTTCATTCATCTGCACTCACCCCTAACGACATCATTCGCCATGAAAGGTGAAAACCCTCTATGTATCGTTATTCATCACTCGTTATGTATCGGGGCTGTTGGAGGTGGTGTATACTCGTGCACACCTTTCCTTTAATGGTTCCCCTTATCTATATAGTCATCGTATATCATGCGTATAACATAGGTTTATTTCCCATCAGCTCTTTAATCTTCTTTTTGGCTCTACGTATGGATTGTTGAACCATACTCTTACTTACTCTAACTCATTTCCTATTTCACAACAAAAAAGAAGCAAGTATATCCGGAATCAAGTCAATATTTTCATACGAACGACACTGATAAACCGCCTTTTCTCCCCCTTCGGAACGTTCCTCGTTGCTTCCCTGTGATCATCCATTCAAGGCTAAGCGTTGTGCTCTCTATCATGCCGTTAACCTGTTTCAAGTCGTTCATATCAATTGAGTTATCCCTGTCTAATTGATCCGCACGCTTCCTTAATTCCTGTCGCCCGTCCGTATATTCATGTATTAATCTATCTGCCCAATTCAACATGAAATCCCCTCCAATTTTCATCTAACAACCCTAGTGATTGATTAGAACGCAACACACTCACGATGAATGCAGCAAGACCACCTAGAAAAGTCACCAGCATTTTTTTGTAAAGTTTTATCTTTTCTCCAACGATACCGATAAACGAAATGGAGATAATAACCAATAAAATAACTCTAAATGCATTAACCATTGTTTTTCCTCCTTTTATTTTGAAATACAAAAAGAGGTCAACAAATGACACAGCGCAATGCTGTAATCAATCATTGTCCTCCAGTTGGCTGGTAGAACTATTTGTATTTTATTTATTAATTAATCTATAAACATATCTTGCAATGATGAAACTATATCTAGAAATAAAAGTGGTACTAAAACCGTTTGTATCAATGTTATGTGTGAAGGTATTCCGATATAAAACCTCTGCTCCACAGTATTGTAATCTAGAAACACAAGCAAAAATATTGCTATGACAGAAAATACAATTTTAAATATATTTTGCAAACCTGCTACGTGTTTGTTTTTTAGTAGAACCGCTGAGACAAACACGAATGTAATAAATATAAACAACAACACCCAAATATCTAATACATCACTCATTGGTATCGTTTTGCTTTCTGCTATCAAAACTCTTCCCCCTCTTCCCTCCGCATCCGCTTAATTTTCTCTTGATGCGTCACAATCCGATACTCACCGTGCTCCGGAAGCTCTCTAACTTTCGCTATGCCGTCCGAAATAACTACCACACAGTTTGCAGGTAAGTCTATTATACCTATTTCTAGCATTAATGCATCTTGATTTATTGTAATGTCCTTATTCACCAGGCACCCTCCTCGTCTTATACTATCCTTGCCGAAGGACGGGAGGAATCCCGTCTATTTTCTTATTCAAAAACAATTTTCATCAAGCCCCGTACAATCCATCCAACCGCTGTTTAACCTCCCCTACCTCCGCCTGATCTACCACAAGCAAAGCGACATCCAACGACGGCTTTTTCAATTTAGTGGCTATCGCTTCAACACTTGCCCCTTCATTCCAATTTGCCCTGCACGACCACAAATCTTGGTCACTCCATGCCCAATTAATATCAACCAGATTGAGTACGGTGTGTATTACTTTTCATCCCCCTTAAACATCATTTGCAAATCAAACTTGACCGCGTGTGCTACCTTGTCCAATTTTACGAGTATTTTGATTTTTCGAGTTGGTCCTATAATCTATTGATTTTCAAATCTCCAACTCTACTCAAGAATGCGTTTTCCTACTCCTGCCCCTTCCCCTCTTCAGCTTGTTCAAAGAGTCATTGATTCTGAAAACATCTTTCCAAAATTGGATACATCTTTTTGCAAGTTCCGAATGTCCCATAATACATGTCCATGCTGCTTGTCAAAAGTAGTGGCGATGTTTACTGAACTAGTTACCGCTTGTCTGTCTTGCATGATCACTAGTTGGTCAATTATTGTTTTCCTCCTTTTAGTAGGTATTCTGTCTCTCTGTGTCGAATAGTGACCTTGAGGGGGTGAAGATATTGAATTCTAAATTTGCTGAACTAGCTGTCGAAGCTTTAAATGCAATGTACGATCACAATTCAAAAGTGCGCACATCTGTAGGTCGTACAGATATTGGTCCTGAAACTTTAACAGCCGAACAAGTTGCAAATGACCTAAGAATTATATACACCGAACTGGTCAAAGCAGACTTTTAAATTTTGAGGATTTCTGCCATAGCTGCAACTGTGGCAGGATTTCTACTATTGATTGCTCCTTCCAATTCTTTTAAAACAATGTTTTGTGCTGCTACTGGACAATGCTATTTATGAACTAGAAGATGCAAATATGACGCTAAATGGGGTTTCGCACCTCAATAATTTGCGGAATATTTGTTGATATGAAAGTATAAGAATTAAATGCGAGGAGAGGAATCGAATGGCTCAATGTAGTTATTGTAATAATAAGGGGTTCTTTTTAACGGTTTCAAATGATGGTCTTTGTAAAATCTGCGCACCTTCTGTTTCGATGGTTGTTAATCAATTGGTTCGTATCATTAAAGAATCTAATGATCTTGTGGAAAGTACAAAGAACTTTAAAACTAAAATTGGTAGATTAGATATAATCGAGACACATCTTCAAACATTAGATAAGGATTATTATTCAAAGGGTATAAAAGTTCTATCTACACCACCTCAAGAAATTTTGCATGAAGTAAGAGCTAAACGGGTTGAAGCTATTGAAGAAGAAGCATTGCTGCAAACTCAGAAGTCAATGGATAAAGCACATCTTGCAAAGACCGCTACCACGAAAATTAATAATGCAAATAAGGCCTTATTGACGCTTAAACAATTTCAAGACGAATACGAATATACCAGCAAAGAATTAAGCGTAAGTATCATTAAATACATACACCAAACAGAATATGAAGACCTGTTAATTAAGGCAGAAAAAGAAGAATTTAAAGGCAATAAAAAGAAAGCGATTGATAGGTATCAAGACGTCTTATTCTTTCTAATGAAAGATGACATAGATGATGATATACAAGCCGTGGAAATAATGGCTTTGGAAAATAAAATCGAAGAATTATCAAAAGAATAATTGGGGGAATTGCTATGAAAAGTAAAAGTGAAGCCGAACCAAAACTTTTTATGAAAATTCTTAAATCATAATGGATCTTGTTTGCAGTAGGAATACTTTTCGTTTTGGGTATCGGTTACGGCATAGGATATACAGGCGCTAAAATTCCGTTGAAGAACGAAAAAGTTACATACGATGAACTCGTCTTGGAAGTCAAAAAGAAAGCTTCTGAAATAAATTCGTTAGACAAAGATAAAGAGGCGATATTAAGCGAAATTAGCAAACATCAAGAAGATTTTGATGAAGCATTGAAAGCATCAAAAAAAAGAAAGTTTATTAGATGACATTAGTAAACATGATAAGGAAATAGCATCCAAGAAATCTGATTTAGATACACTTGAAGTAGACATTTCATTAAAAAACACAGAACTTGAATCTATTGCTAAACGCATTAAGGAAAAAGAAGAAGAACCAATCTCACTTAGTGCCGGGATGTATTACGTAGGCGATGATGTTCCGTCAGGTCGTTACAAGGCAGCACCAGTCGGTAGAGGAAGCAACTTTTTCGTGAAAGACTCAAACGGAAGATCGCAAGTGAATACGATATTAGGACCAAAGAGAGAAATGGAATATATATTCTCTGTCGAAGACGGAGCTACAATAGATACCCGGTAGATACCCGGTCAACAGTTAAATTAATAGCTGTTGAATAAATTTTATTCCTCCCTTCCCAGGGCTTTTCTTTTAAACGGAAACGAGACACAGATATATTGAGTGCATAAGAAGGAGACCTACTGAATGAATCTAAACACGATTAATGAGTTAATTAATTGCTTTAAAATGTTAGTGTACGAAGGTTCCGATTTTCATCTTCCCGAAAAAGGATTATATGATAATTTGGACTTAAAGAGTAGCAACTTTTCCTTCATTGTAGATATAAATCGTAGGGGGAGAAAAAAACCTAAATTTACATTACAACTCCGTGATCAAAGAAATAAGGATAAACCATTATTAAGATTAGATATACTAGGTCCCGATCACCCTAATCCCGAAGGTCCATTTCCTTACTCTGGCGAAGTTATTTCTTGCCCTCATATTCATATTGCGCATCCTGAATATGGTGACTCAATCGCATATCCTTTAAACGAAGAATATGCTAAAATGTATTTGAACGATGTTCAGCTCGACGATTTGGTTCTTATTATGAAAGGGTTTTTAAAACGTTGCAATGTTGGCAACATTGAAGATATTGAATATAAGTATCAAACAGAACTTATTTGAGATGAAAGGAGGTTGTTTTGATGATACAGGATTTGAAATTGTTATATGACCAATGGAATAACAAAAAACTAATACTTGAAGACTTTAGTGACTTCATCGAAATCACTACGCCTTTCGTTGATATGCATCACGATTATATCCAGCTATTTTTCACTCACCAAAAAAACGGTACATACATGATCTCAGATGATGGGCACATTGTAAATGAACTCGAAATGCTTGGCGTTAATGTCAATAATGCTAAAAAGAGAAAAGAGTTTTTTAATACTACTCTTAAAATTTTTGGAGTTGCATTCAATAGTGAAACAAATGAGCTTTGTGTATCTTTCGATTCATTGGATGACTATCCGAAAAAACAAAACAACTTACTTCAATGCATTCTCAGAGTATCTGACATGTTGCTAACGGCAAGAAATACAGTGGCCAGTATCTTCACAGAGGACGTTGCTACATTTTTCGAAGATAATAATGTGTTTTATACTCCTGACCCGGGGTTTATTGGAAAATCTGGTAATCAACAAAATTTTGATTTTGCTCTACCACGTACAAAAAAGAAAAACGAAAAATTAATTAGGGCCATCAATACACCGTCTGCTGATAATTATACTCCCCCATTATTTTCTTTCATTGATGTAAGGGATGCAAGACCCGACTCGGATTTCTTTGTTTTAGCGAATGATGGTAATATCCCTATAGCCGATAAGTTTTTAAGTTCTTTAAATAATTATGATGTTGAGGTTTTGGCTTGGTCTAAACGTTTTGATTGGGTTGACAAGCTCAGGGTTATCTGAACTGGATAGTTAAAAGCCCTTTTAGAGGGCTTTTCTTTCAATCGAAAAAGAACAAAATTATCAATCTAACGGATAAAAGAAATGAAAAAGAATTAAGAGCAGTCAACTTTTCTTGTTAATGCATATCAGTAATTATCAAGATTTATTTATCGGTTTCTATGCCAGTTACTAACCGCCCTTGAATGCTCTCTCTTTTCCAACTCCAAAGCTTGCTGGGTCTTGGAGCTCAAACGGCTATCTTCAATATGTAATACTTGGATAATCTTATGCATATTGTTATAATTCGCAAGACTTCTAATGTATTCATCCATTCCCCTAGATTTCCACCGATTATAAAAAGTGGATATACTACCTCCTTCAATACCCATATCATTCGCTAGCGTCCATTTTTCTTTCTTATTTTTAGTTGGAGCAAAGTATTTAACCCATTGTTCCATGTAATGCTCGGCAAAATATATCCTTACTTCCTCGTCTAGTTCCCGCAAACGTTTTCTTTCATTTACTATTTCCATCTCATGTTCCTTTTCTTTTTTAGCACATTCCGGGCAATGTATTACTCGATTATCCCTTTGTCTATTCCAATCATCCACTTCAACATGAACTGTATATGTGCCTTCACCACAACTGCAAGGGTAAGTATTGCGCGACGATGTCGACCAACTCATGGTTTAGTCACTCCTTTCTTTCTAAGAATCGTCTTGACACAACATCATAAAGGCGGAATTAAAACTTTGCAAATAAAAATAAAAGGCGCCACTAAATGAGATTACTCACGAGTAGCGCCATTTGTTTATTCTGAGTGTTTTTTTATTATTCAGCTGGCAAGAAATACTTAACTTTATTGACGATTGGCATTTCATTCGGCACAGCAAGTTCCATCCACTGTACATAGTTTTTCCATTTCTCCACTGCCGCTTCTTGATTTTGTGCTTGGACCGCAAACTCTTCTTTGTTATATGTAATTAAATATATTTCGCCTGATAAGTCACAGCCGTCACAGATTGGTTCTACTTCTTCCTCTTTAATCATGAATACTTCATCTTCGCAGAATGGTATTCCACACTTTAGACAATTCAATATTTATCCCCTCCCGCCAACAAGATTCGACAAGAGGACTCAATACCCTTTTATAATTGAACAAATAAAAACAGGCAACCGCCCAAATTTATGGGTAGTCGCCTCTTCTTGTACAATAATATTCGAATCATCCTATTAAGGATAACATTAACAGATAATTATGTCACCCCTTATTTAATTACTGCCCCGGTACCAGGTCCAACAAAGATATTGCGTTTACCACGACTCATGTTGGCAGTCACGACGTTTTGTAAGGTCTATTTATTATTTCGTACGTTAATCCATCGAAAGCACTCGGAGTAAGTGACCAATCACTGTTACCTTTAACAGGCTGTATCTTAAGTATATACATGCGCCATGTTTCAACCGATATTCGTAGATGTACTGTGTTCTCTATTGCGTCTGATCTTGGTTGAGCACAGGTTAAATTACAGACTTACGGTTTATTTAACTTATTTATAGGCGCTATTTTTTATAGCTCACTTCCTTTATATCCACTTATATATTTTTTGTTCCCATAGTTTTAATATATTTTTTAGCCTTCACTTAATCCGCCTAGCACCAATTCCTTCTCATTAAGGGGCTAACTACATTTCATACCACGACTAGCTGCAAGAGATTCTTTATGTTTTAGCAAACAAAAAAAGAGCGTAAATTAATACGCTCTTCGACAAATTCCTTTACATATAGCCTTTTTCCTTAAGTGATATAAACTGATGATCCCCAATAATTACATGGTCCAACAACTCTACGCCCATCATACTACCTGCCTCAACCAATCTTTTCGTCACTTCAATATCTTCCTGTGAAGGATTGGGCTGACCGCTAGGATGATTATGTGCACAAATTATAGATGCCGCACTATGTTTCACAGCTTCCTTGTACACTTCCCTAGGATGAACTATTGATGAATTTAATGAGCCAATAAAAATGGTCTTTTTATGAAGCACTTCATTCTTTACATTTAGATATAAGACTACGAAATGTTCTTGCGTTAGTGATGTCATTTCCCCCATTAGATAAGATGCTGCATCTTCTGGAGACCTTATTGTGTAACGCTTTTCATTCTTTCCAACATTACGTACTTTTTTAGCTAATAGCATTCCCGAATGAACCTTCAAAGCTTCATTATGTGTCATGCCTACCTCTTCCAATTCAGAAACGGTCATTTCTACTAAATTCCTTATCCCACGACCCGCTAAACAGCCTGTAATTTCAGGTGTCGAAGATGGCCCGATTAAGACAGCGAGAATGTCCTGTAGCTCTATGACCGCTTCAGAACCGATTGCATCGTATGTTGCGACTGCTTCACGAGCAGATGTAATATATTTTGTTGTGATCATTTTTATAGTCCTCTCCACACAAAGCTAGCGCCGAGTGGCACTAGCGTTCATGTGCCACTCATTCCTTGCCTGGTGGAAGGCTTTTTTTTATGTTATGATATATCTACAGTTTTTAAATATTTACTTTTTACGAGATGCGAACCTTCGCGTCTCCTTTTTTTCGCCCATTTTTGCTACAACGGTATCATCCCAACCCAATTTCTTTAGGTTAGAAGCTGTAATGTTTAACACTTTCCAAGGATTAACACCTTCAAGAACCATGTTCTGTGCTAATTCTTTAAGCCCGTCTTCATTGAAACTCCATGATGCGGATATGCTGTAATCCCAAATCACGTCACCGGTATCAACAGGACCATTTACATCAACGAACGCTTTTAGTTCTGCTTTCATTGCTTTTAATGCTGCCTCGACACGTTCAATTTCTTTGCCTAAACCTATTGCATGATCCATGCTTTTAATTTCTTCTGTCTTTGCTAGTACCATGATTAAACTCCTCCTTTAGATTCCAATATTTCCACTACCAATAACTTTTACATCACCGTTTTCAATGGACAAGAAGATCTCTTGGATGTCTGTAAGTTGGTTCAGCTTTTTAACTTCTCCTTTGCAATCAAGTTGGTAGATACCACCAAACTTAAAGACAAGGAATTTCCTTTCTTTCTTTTCATCCACATAACAGATGAATGATTTCTTTATCCCCCCCCTTTTTAACATCGGAAATTAAACTTTCTAATTGTTTTCCAACCATTTAAATCACTCCATCCACTTTTATTTTTGAAAACAAAAAAGCCGATCATATCCCGAAGGATTCGATCGACTTTTAATATATATCACGCAATAATGCGTAAATACCCATATGAATATGCTCGAAAGCAATTTTGTGACGTACAATTACATCTACCCATCTTTTCTCGAAACGAGAATGCAAAGGCTACAACATTTGTGTCGTATCTCCTTTTGTATAATGAAAAGGTATAACGACTTTCATCAAAATACGATGACTTGGAAACTAATAGAATATAGTTTAAGTTTAACAAATAAAAGTAGGCGTCGCAACATTTTGGGAAACGTGTATATAACCAGTCCGATTTTTCAGAAATGGAGTTTCATGGTAATTCTGATATACTAACTTTAGAATAAGTATTTGAATAGTTGTGGTAAGCGAGCGAATCACAATGAACTGATAATACTCTCAAAAGCAATCCTAATGTAAAGGGGTATAAAAAATGAGCCAAAAACTAAAAAATAAAATTGAAGCATCCGACACAACGATAAATAGTTTATTGAAAGATCAAAAGTTTACGATTGACTATTTTCAACGTGAATATCGTTGGCAATCAAAACATATTAAACTTTTAATAGAAGACTTAACATCCACATTTTTAAAATCCTATAGTACAGAAGATAAAAGAAAAGACGTTGTTAATTATCAAAGTTATTATTTAGGTCCAGTAGTTTTCAGTATTAGTCCGGATAGTGGTAAAAAATCAATTGTAGATGGACAGCAACGCATTACATCTATTACGCTGTTGTTGATTTATTTAAACCACCTGCAAAAAAACAGTGACCATAAAGTTTCTATAAGCGAACTTATCTTTTCAGAAAAGTTTGGAGAGAAGTCTTTTAATATGACTGATGAAATGAGAGAGCCATGCTTAAAATCATTGTTTGAAACAGGAGAATATACATTAAGTGAAAATGATGATGAGACTGTTCAAAATATGTTGTATCGATATGAGGATATTGTACAAACATTTCCAGATGAATTAACCCGTGAAATATTACCATTTTTCATTGACTGGTTAATAGAAAATGTAGTTATTGTTGAAATAATAGCCTACTCAAATGAGAATGCGTACACTATTTTTGAAACGATGAATGACCGGGGCCTAAACTTAACTGCGACAGAAATGCTTAAAGGATACGTTTTATCTAATATTGAAAATAAAGAACAACGAACAGAAATTAATGATTTATGGAAAAGAGAAATACAAAAGCTCCATCAATATAATGACAATGCAGATCAAAGCTTTTTCCAAGCTTGGTTTAGAGGAAAGTACGCTGTATCAATAAGACCAGGGAAAGTAGGATCTATTGATCAAGATTTCGAGCTAATTGGGTCACGTTTTCATAACTGGTTTAAGGACAACCATAGAACATTACTAGATTTAAACACATCTGATGAGTTTTACACTTACTTCAAAAATGAATTTCCCTTTATGGTTAAATGGTACCTAAAGATATGGGACGCACAAACAGAATATACCCCTGCAATACCACATGCAACCTATATTAATAACTGGGGAATCGCAGAATCATTACAAGATCCCTTGTTATTAGCATCTATTAATATCGGGGATACAGATGCTACAATTATGAAGAAAATTGATTTCGTCTCTAGATATATAGAAACGTTTACAGTAAGGCGAGCCATTAACTATCGCAAGTTCAGCCAGACATCTATAAAATATACAATGTTTAATATCATTAAGTTGATTAGGAGCAACAATCTCGATTTATTAGGACAAAATTTAACTAATGAAGTTAATAAAATTCAGGAAGATTGGCAAGGCGTTCTGGAGTTTGGATTACATGGACAAAACAGGAAGTTTGTAAAACACTTACTTTCACGTATATCTAGCTATATAGATAATATAGTAGGCAAAGATACTACTTATGTGTCATACCATCATCCTACCGGTAAACAATTTGAGATAGAACACATTTGGGCGAATAAGTTTCAAGAGCATTCTGATGAGTTTGATCAAGAAAATGACTTCCAAAGGTGGAGAAATTTATTAGGTGCACTTATTCTTTTACCTTCTGGAACAAATCAATCCTTTAGTAGTGATAAATACGATGATAAAGTGAAGCATTATATCAAAGAAAACACATATGCACAGACATTAAATTCAGCGTATTATGCTAAGAACCCTAACTTTTTAAAATCGGAAATTATCAAGGATTTAAATTTTAAAGCTCATAATGATTTTAAAAGTAATGATATTGAAGATAGACAGCAACTTGTTCAGCGCATTTGTGAAAAGCTATGGTCTGTTGAATACTTTGAAAACTAATGCTAACTCTTCTCACTACCTTATAAATCAAAGGAAAACGGACAACCGGTATTGTAATCGGTTGTCTGTTTTCTGTTTTAATTGTAGTTTTACGACTCAGAGTGTATTTGTTTTCTTCCCTTGATTTAATCCAAACAAATACGACAGGATAGCAACGCCGCCACCTACACATATAATTGCGACTGCTTCCGTTATTGTAATTATAGTCATGTAAATATCTCCCTCAATAAATTGAACAAAGAAAAACACCGAAGGATATAAATCCACATCGGTGTTAATCCTGTTCTTTATTCTACTTTTAATAACTACTGAACTTGCGATAGCATTCAATCGCAAACGGACAATTCCTACAATTACTAGAAGGTGTTGATTGGAATAACTCTTCCGCTTCATCTGGTAGTAAGTCTAAAATCTCACGTTTGGAATTGATTTCGTTTGCTACACGCAAAGCCCATTGTCGTGAATCTTCCATGTCAGACCGATTAAAAACGTGTTTACTCGCTCTCCTAAACCGGAGAAAATACAAGTTGCCTTCAACCGTATGTCTATTCTTTAATTGTCCTATCGCCCATGCATACAGTCCCAATTGATGATTGTCCCGAACATTGTATCTCACACGATTCGTTTTCCAATCGACTATTTTACTTCCATCTGATGAAACAAGATCAATATACCCTTGTAACATCGGGGCTGAATCTTCATCGGATAAAAGTAGTTGAAAATGGATCTCTGTCTTCCCCATATCCTTTGTTAATGGCGCATGACTCACCAGCAGCGATAATTCATCCATAGTTACTTCTGAATGAAACTCAGCTTCAATCATCCCGTTTAAAACGGCTTCTAAATGAGGCACCCCATTAATTTTATCCTCCACTGCTTTATGAACACCTTTACCCAAAGCTAATGGATAGGTGGTCGGTTCTTCATATCCTTCAATGTACTTCTTAAAGAATCGGTAAGGACAGCTTGTGTAAAGATTTAAACGCGAAAAAGAGTAAATCAATAAGATCTCTCCTTTCTTCTTTCAGTTTTCAATAAACAAAAGGAGACTGGATACCCAATCTCCTACTACTAAATACTCTTAGGGCTAAAACGGCAGGTCATCATCGCTTACCGCAATAGGACCTCCACCTGTTTCGAATTGATTACTATTATGATTTTGGGCGTTACTGTTACCAACATAGGGATTAGGCTGTTTCTGGTAGCTTCCCTGTCCTTGCTGTGGTTGATTGCCCTGACCTTGTGGTTTAGGATCCAGGAACTGTACAAAGTCAGCAACTACCTCTGTAACGTATACACGGTCTCCCTTGTCATTCTCATAGTGTCGAGTATTAATACGACCATTCACAGCTGCCTGACTCCCTTTTTTAAGGAAGTTCGCTGCATTTTCAGCTGACTTTCTCCAAACTTGGATCATGATAAAGTCTGCTTCATTTTCACCCTTCGCATTTTTAAACGGACGATTGATCGCAAGTGTGAAGTTGCAAACTGCCACACCGTTTTGTGTATACTTCAATTCTGGTTCTTTCGTTAAACGACCTACTAGACTCACGTTATTCATAATGTTCTCCTATTCTCATAACTGATTTACAGCCACGTCCCTATTTCTCCTCCGTAAAGGGTGACGGATATTTTAATTTGCGAAAGACATTTTGTCATTCACAACTATTTCCTTTTTACACCCTGCTTTTATGGGTGTTTTCATTTGATCCATTACCAGCAAGTGATATAGAAATACAACATTGCACACGACTTTTTCCATTCGGAAATCATAAGTTGACAACGATACTTTCCAGGCTGCTCGCCCTATTTCAGTACCTTCTTTAGCCCAGCTAGTACGTTCCTCTTCATCTTTCATATATTCAGCCAACAGTCGATTGAACAACAAATAAATCTGTGTTTTATGACATGACTGAATGACATATTGAAGAAGTTCATTTTGGCGTTCTGCTTGGTTCTCAATGTGAGCGACTACCATAAACAAGGCAAAGTGTTTTACCAGCTCACCGTGCTCATAACTCTTCCAATCTCTTAAAACCGATTCCCGGTTCATTTTGAATTCATAACGATCATTTCGTTTGTATTCAGCCCACCCGATTAACCGAAGCTGATGTGTATTCAAGCTTTCAGCAGGATGTACAGGTTTCTTCCTTTTGCCAAAGTATTTTTCGCGTACCTTGTTGTAGGAGATACCCGATAACTTTGCTTCAAAGTCCAAAACACCACCTGAAACACCGCAGTACCAACATTTATATACTTGATCCTGTGTATTTAAAGAAAGGTAATACTTGCTACCCTTTCCTGGCTTTGAATCCTCTTCGCAAAATGTACATTTACAAAGCGTCTCCTTTTTACCTAGATACCGGGGATTGAATGTAATCCCATATTCCTCTGCAACTGTCAGAATCTCTGGGAGCATAATCAAGCACTCCTTTTATCTGCATCTCTTAATTTCACAAAAAATGTAAATCCGTTTTCAATACGCGTCTGCATTGCAAACTCGCTACCTTGTGAAAGGTGCCTCGTTTTTTCAACTGCTTCTTCACCTTGTGCAAAAACCATTGATTGCTTGTTGTCTGTAATGTTCTTTACATACATTTTCGCGAAGTTTATGCCACCTGGTGTTGTACCTGGTTCATACTTTTCCATGATGAATGTTTCTATTGGATCAGCAGAATCAGAGGCTAATTGATTTTCCTTTTGAACAGTTTCTGTTTGTTCGGGTACTGATTCCTCTTGAACATTTTTCTCCTTCGATTGAATCAGCGTGAACGCTTCAAGGAAGTTAAAACCACTTTCATTTTTAATGACCAAAGACAACTCTTGCCCCGTTTCAACATGACTTAGGGACTCAATTGTATCTTCTTTCTCTTTTACCAAAACAAGGCTTACCTCACTGCTTGCTTTGTTCATTACATTCAATTTTGCAAACGGAACATTTTGTGGACTTACACCTTTTTCAAAACTTTGTAGGATGAATACCCCTTCGACAGCGGTTTCCTTTGGCTGTTGAACAGGTGCTACTGGAGTTTGTTGCTGCTCAGCCACTTCGGTTTGTTTTTCTGGGGCTGGATTAGACTGGTTCGGAATGTCTGCATTTCCACTATTACCGTTATCGTTTTCTTCGAGCGACATTTCTTCACGCGTGTACAAACCACCCAGAGGGAACTGACGACGAAGCACAAAGACTTCAGCTATTTTCTGGATCATAGCCGAGGGCATTTTGTCCCAAACGTTTTTATTGTTATACCTCGAATTAAGTTCGCCTGAATTCGCTTGAAAGTATTCCTGAAAATCTACGAATACGGCAACAGGCCTAAAACGTTTATGATGCATGACTGCATAAGCACCAAGTATAGGACCACGTTTCTGACCGAACTCATGCCGCACACTTCCTTCTGAAGGGATGAACTCGAATGTATCTCCTTCTCGTACTACGTTAGCGTTGGGGGGGCCTACATAGCCTTCTTGCGTAGTCGCTACACGAAGCAACCCATCACGAGTAGTAATGAAAGATGTATTCGGTCCATTCTTTGTTTCATAACGTTGAAAAACGATGTCACCTAGCAAAGGATTCAAGCCAAACGTTTCACACACTTCAATAAAATGGTTCGCCTCTTCTTGCGTTCCTTTTGCTGGCTGAACAAATCGATTCCAAATCAACGACTTCTGTTCATTTGTAAACGTCAATACTTTTTCCACTTAAACCATCTCCTTTTGTATTTTTTATAAATAAAAAAGCCGACTTCACCCATTAGGGATCAATCGACTTTTATGTAACCTACTGCAACTGAAAACGAAAGTTGTTTTGTTCTCCTGTCATTTCATTGCAGCACTCCTATCTGATTTTTGAAACAAAAAAAGCCGACATCACCCAAAATGGGATCAATCGGCTTTTAAATATATATCACGCAAATAATGCGTAAGTATCTAGTGTGCAGAAAGCAATTTTGTGACGTAAGACGTCTGCCTAACTTTTCTCAAAGAGAATGAAAATACAAAGGCTAAACATTTGTGTCGAATCTCCTTTAGTATTGATACAAAGGCTTAACGACTTTCACCTATGGAAAATGGTGACTTGAAAACTGTTTAAATATGTATATACTATATCCAATTCAAAAATAGATAGCAAATCGAATGGAAGTCAGTTAATAGCAAATCTATAAGTTTGATTTATAATCTTGACGTTTAGTAAAAGTACATTTAATTTCATTCACTTTTATAATCATTAAGAATGTTTTGAATGTCAATGTATTCATTTTCATTATTCTTTCTCATTACAATATCCAATAAAAGAATAATCTCTTGATTATTTTCATCTTTTTCAATTGCGTAAAACAATCTATAGCGTTTATTAATTCTAAGAACATATATATTGTCTGTACTAAAAACCTTTTTCGCCTGTCCCCTATAATCTATACTTCCAAGATTATCTACAATAGAAATCAATTTTCTCAATAATGCTTTATCGCCTGAATGAGCAATGCCTTTTATTTTTTCCGTAATTTTTTTAGTTACCAATACATCTTTCATAACTTATCATTTCCTTTATCTTTGTTATCCCTATTCATAAGTGCTTTGATATCTATTAGATCATCAAACTTATTAAAGTTATCTGTATTTCCGTCCCTTATATCTTTCTTAAAACTTTCTACTAGCTCAGGATATAGTGATTTTTTAACATAAGCAGCCACGTAAATTTCATCTGAGAACTTGGTGATGTCCATACGCTCGTTGTATAAAAACTTATTGTATTGATAAATAAAAAAAGTATAGATGAATATCAAATATGTCGGTAATATCTTAAAGGAGTCTTTCCATACAATCTTATTTGCAACGGTCAATTCATTGACAAAAGAGCCACAAAGTATTCCCGATACTATAACGAAGCCCACAAATATTAAGGTTTCGATTAAAGGAGATTTTGAAATTATATCTTTCAGTTTATTTTTCAGTTCCAGTTTATTTTTCAGTTCCAGTTTATTTTTCAGTTTCATTTTATTTTTCACCATTTTCCCCTTTATACAATTCAGACAGCTTTTAATACTAAGCTTTATACGACAGAAACTTGAAGGCGCTATTGCATAAGACTCGTCGAAGCTACTGCTTTTTTTTTGACTTAGCATGACCGTGATTAATCATTTACCATTCCATAAACAACACCCCAAGCGATATTTGATGAATAAAGCATGAACCCACCTGGGATGAATAGATTACAAATACACTTTATCCTATTACTAACTTTGTTTCGTCTAGAATTTCTGGAACTGTTATAGATTTTTCATAATTAAGAGCTGAGTTGTTTTTTACTTGCTACCATTTACTTATATTTCTCACTGATTTGGCTCAAGATAATTCTTAATTTTTTACAGGCATTTAGAATATTATATCACAAGGTTGCCCCAAATTCTTCCACCCTTTCTATCTCCCTAATAAACTTACCGGATTCATCCAAAAAATAAAAGACCTTTGGAAGGTCTTTAGTGTCATCCCGTAAATCCATATCTAGAGCTACCCTTAATTTAAGCTTCTCAGCACTTACCTTCGGCCATTCTAAATGTTGAATTGATTCAGTAATAAGGATAAGACGCTCGTTAAAGTGTTTGCCATTCCACTTCAAATACATAAGCAAATCATTTACATCTCCTCGTACAACATACACATAAATCGGCTTACCTTGAAACTGAATCAACCCACTGAACGGTTCTTGTGCCGGCAAAATCCTTGCGTTAGGAAGATGTTGAAACAACTGAAAGAATAGAAGTCGTTTCAAAACATCCTCAGTTTTATATTCAACCCAGTAATTAATCTCAAAGCACTCACTCAGCCCCGCAATGACTGCCCCATTTATCCCAAGTGTAAAAATCGGTATGGCCTGTATATTTCTTTTCAATTCATGCCTTACTATTTTCTTTTCCGTAACCATTCGTTTTAGTCGTTTCTTATCCAAAGAAAATAACCGAATGAGCTGTGCTCCCTCGATTATTCCAACTGCTGCAAGTGCCTCTAATGCTTTACGTTCTTTCGGTGATTCACCATTGATATAATTTGATTGTCGTACATTAGACGGTATCCGTGTCCAGTGCAAGTTCCATTCATGCGATAATGAATAAGGGCTAATTGGCATTGGTATCCTCCTCTAGCTTTAATATGGAAGGGGGATGCACTTTGACATACCCCCAACATTTTTACAGTACACGCGTAATACGTGTACGAATCTGTTCTTTCTTTGCATCGGTTTCTAACACACGGACCAGTACCCGATCACCCCTTTTAACATTTTGGAACTTCAAGTGACGGGCCAATGAATCCACACCGGCTTCCAAATTGACGAACACACCGTATTCACGTACACCGGAAACTTCGCCCACGTATTCATTACCAGACGAGTATCGACCAATTGAACGCAACCATGGGTTCTCTTGCGTCGCCTTCGCACTGACCACGACTTTCTTCTCTTCTTTATTAATCTCCAAGACTTTAACTTTCAGGTGATCGCCCTGCTTAACCTCTTCCGTTAAATCGTCAATCCAACCATATTTGATTTCCTCCAGCGGGATTTTCACTTCGATTCCACCGATATCTGCCCGAACAAGTGATGGGCTGACACTACGGACAACGGCAATGATTTCATCATCTATATCAATCTTCTTTAATGTGATTGAAGCCATCTGATCCAATGCTGCGATACGTGATCCAGTGAACACTTCCGCTTCACGATCATAATTCAGCACTTTAAATGCTACCGACTGTCCTGTCATCGCTCGAAGCTGTCGCAAGTTAGCTGCGCCCGTAAACTCCAGTGGGATGAAACCACGGATGTTACTAAGGGTTACAACAGCACAAGGCTTATCAAGCAACGTTTCAATTCCAGTGATCGGAGCCTGTAAGATTGAATTATTTTGGTAAGCACCGTAAACCTTTTTCCAATCATTACTAAATTCATCTTCCGTTTGTACTTTCGATGGGTCAAAACCTTCAATTAGAACCTGCATGTTGTTTTCTGTCATTTTATTCTCTCCATTTCAATTGTTTATTCTTTTGTAATAAAATAACACCGCTCCTTAACCGATTTGAGTCGATTAACGAAAGGTGTTTTAAATTTAATTAGCTATTCCTAATCCCAAAATCCATCGTTCGACTTCACTACATTACTAGATTCCTTCTTTTTAGTACTTGTCTTCACTTGAACATCGCCACTTTCTTCACTAACAGTGTTGGATACTGATAAAGGTTCTCTTTGTTCTTGTGTTTGTATAAAATCATGGCCAGCCCCCTCTCTATTATTAATAGTTATAGCTGATAGTAAATCCTTTTCCTCTACTGATTCTCTGCCTGCTTTTGTTCTATTATCCAGACTTTCCGAAATAGATGCTTCAAGCTCCGGCTCCTTGATAGGACTCGTTTTAATACCTGTTAATAGTACCTCGTGTAATTTCTCAGCCTCTTTCACCTTTCTCTTATTCTTTAGTGTGCGAAAACGATTAAATAGACTCTCCTTCGTGATTTTCTTAGTCATTTTACTTTTCGCCTTTTTAAAAGTTGTTTTGTCTTCCCACTCCCTCAACTCCTTCCAATTTCGTGGGACAAAGTTGCCTTTCGCTAGTGCCGGCTTCTGTGGGGTACCGTCTTCTAAGAGTTTATGAACGAAGTTGAATTTAGGTATTCCATCCATTAAGTCTGTCGGATCAAAACGATATTCTTCGTCTTCCGTATCCCGATAAGAATCAGGAAACAATCGGGGTAGCAATATTCTATTCTTGTATGTGCTTTGTCGCATAATCACTTTATCTTTACCAAATTCATCTGCAAAATCTTGCGCATCCTGTGCAGATATACCGCCAAAACAGATTTTGTTTCGACATGACGTAAGAATTGCTTGTTTCATTGCCTTTGGACCAAGACTTCCCGATTCAATTTCAAGTTGGCCAAGAGATTGTGTCGCAAAAATACCCGCTACCCGATATTCGGCAGCGAGCGATAAGAAGATTTCTACGTCTGGATTAATATAGCGACTGTATTCATCGACAATCAAAAAATGTGGAATACGTGTATCTTCTGTTCCCGGCCTCCTAAATGTGCCATTTTGTAAATGCATGATCATAAATTGTCCGAATGCATCACCTGCTTTCCTTAGTTTGCCAAGTGCGGTATTGACCGCTAGGACACCACCCGTTGCTAAATGCTTGTCAATGTTCACGTCACTCTTGCCTGTCATGATTGTTCTTAGTGATTCGTTACTAACAATGTTTTCGAGTTGTGCTCTTAATCCAATGACAAATTGCTGATATTTCTCACGCATACTCCCTAGTAATTCTGATTCAAAGAAGTGAACCAAATCTGTCATACCATCACGATGTTTCAGTTCAGATACTTTCTGCTGTAAGACGTTTTGATCACGTAGCGTATTCATCACATCAATAATGTCCATGTTGTTGCCGTGTAATTCTTTCAATAATTTCGTAACGTTACGTGCGGAAAGTTCTTGGACAGTAGCGAAAAATGCATCCTGCTTTCCGAACAATCCTTTTAGTACAACGACTGTTGCCTCCGCCACTGTGTCCGTGTCACCTTCCATTGGATTAAATCTAGCTGAATTCGTTTTTTCAGGATCAACATGCGTACACGGGATATCCATTTCCTCGCACATTTCGGCAACCATCGCTGCTACATCACCTTTTGGTTCTACAACGGATATACCCAAAGGGACACCTCGTTTCTTCTGAAGTAACAGTTGATAAATTATTGGTTTCAATATTGTCGCTGTCTTACCGCACCTTGTTGGACCAACAGCAAGCATATGTGTGAAACAGTCGCTTCCTTGCCATACAATCGGCATTCCCATCTGCCACAACTCCTTCCATTATCAGCTTTTTATCCGATCCCACTTCCCGAAGTACATATGAATCTGTTCCATTATGAATAGAACATGGTTATT
This sequence comes from Sporosarcina sp. G11-34, assembly GCF_026931025.1. Taxonomy (NCBI): domain Bacteria; kingdom Bacillati; phylum Bacillota; class Bacilli; order Caryophanales; family Caryophanaceae; genus Sporosarcina; species Sporosarcina sp. G11-34. Next base: position 37,301 of record NZ_JAHNZW010000020.1, read on the forward strand.
TTCTTCAAAGCTGAACAATGTTTGAATTATTTTCGAGATCTTGAACCTGAGGAATTCTAAGTCTGATTCACTTTGTTTTTTAATTATCAGCTGACTGACTCGTATGTTGACCGTCACCCCATAATAATTCAGGTAGCGCATGAACATTGTGCGAAATACGCTTCCTCCAAAACTGCATATCCTTTTTGTAGTTGCCGGTATTCATTTTCCTTAATAAGATGAGCGATGTTTCAAGTACAAGAAAACCCAACTCGATTAATTCGGTTAGGCTTTGCTCGGCTATATGGTCTTCTACCTCAGGGAAGATATACAGCTTCTTTCTACAGATTTTAGGTTTGAAAAACACTTTACGACTCCCCCTTTGGTAAAATTGGCAATAAAAATAACACGCTTCATTCAAATTGCTGAACGAAACGTGTTTTGTATAAGAACTTTATACTTAGTTTACTAATTCTAGATTGTTGCTGAAATAAATCACTCAGCAGCTTATAAATTATTAGTTACAAACTCCATCTATATAGTAATTTTTCACAACTCTTCCAACTCAATATCATTCAAACTTCTTCCTTTATACTTCCAATTTCTCCTGCCATTTACTGATCCGCCAGCTACAGCTGCTGCTGCATAACTTGGGCTATTAAATATATAATCATCCGTAAATACATAGTAATTCTTGTCATTATCTTCTTCTAACACTCCACTACTAATCAAAGAGGCTCTCATCTTTTTAATTGCAAGTTGTGCAGAAGGCCTATTTTCGATAACAGCCGTTGATCCTTGAAGAACTATATACTTATCTTCTTCAATTTTCATTTTAGCTTTTGCATTATTTACACTAAATTCATAAATATTTACTTCCTTTGCTACTTTTACACTTGATTCAATTCTCTTCGGTTCTAGTATATTGATCCCTACAGATGATAATATTTTTCTAATAGCACCTAAGAAATGTTCCATTTCTGCTGTATCCACTTCAGAGAGATTAGGACTAGAAGGTTTTTGACTATTTTCAAGTTCTGCCGTCTTTGCCTGATCAATTAAATTATGAATTTTAGATTCAAGATATTGAATTTGAGTTTTAGTTATATAATCATCTTTTGAAGTGAATACAATAGCTTCATCCCAAAAATCTTTCTGATTTATTCCATGCGAATGGCTTTTCAATCTTGTCTCAACAGATTCACCTTCACCAACATAAGCAATTTTTTTATCTAGATTTTCGATATCGTTACCTAGTAATATATAACAACCAGGCTTTTTGGATTCGTTCCTTGTTAAGAAATCCTTTAATTTTGTCCTTGGAAATACTGTTGTATATATTGTCATATTCGATATTTCTACTGTTCTAAGTCCATTTGGATTACCATCTACTAGAAATAGTCTTATTAAACTTCCCGACAAGCTATCCCCTCCAAATTATATTGCTACTTTACCTCATTAAAATTAATCAGAAATAAACCACCAAATATTTTTACCGCATTCAGATTTAATTCCCTAGCTGTATAAACCGATTTATAAATGGATAAACATAATATTAGTTCTTGTCAAAACGCTTAATAAAGCAATATAAATCCATCAATATTAACACGTTACAAATACTTTACTCAATTACATCAAGATCAATAATATAATGGTGCTCAATATTACAAATTTTATGGTTATTCTCTGTTTTAAATATATTAATTTCGACAGTCGTTTTCTGGTCCAAAATTACAACAATTGGTTCCAGGTCATCATATCGATAAAAACCAATACCATTATTGTATGCATCAATATAATCTATTCTTAGTAAATTTCCATTCGAAATAACCCTGTCATTTTCACGGTCAAATTCAAGTCTAGGTATCTCTAGAACTCGTTCATAATTTAATAGTATCGTCAGCTCTAAATTTAATCCTTTCGACTTTTTTGGATCAACTTTCACATATTTCAACCCGTAATCCTCAGTTATTTCTTCCAGTTCTTCAGTATCTAATTCAAGAATTTCCTTACCTTTGATATAAAGTGCCATTATATGACCTGTGAATTTGAAAGCATTAATAATACGATAGCCGTCTTCTATAAAGTGGTTAGCTTTGTATTTGTTTCCAATATATACACCCATCTGTTGTAGCCAGATAATGATTTGTTCAATCGTGAAATGTTCTTTATCAAATTCAACCGATAACAGTTTTAGTTCATCCTTTAATTCCACAATAATTGTATTCACACCATCTATTGGTACACCATGAATATTAAAATCACCATACTTTTCCGCATAGGACGGGATAAAACAATATTCATAACGGTCTTGGAATTCTATGATTTGCTTTGCAAATTGCTCAATTCGCTTTTCCATAAGTTCATCGTATGGCTTTTTAAATAAATTCGTTGGAGGTAAATTTTGATTCATTTTTTCATAAACCTCTTTAGTATCTATATCTTCAATGAAATATGAAATGTTTTGCAAAGCCCATTTTCTAAATTCAATAAGTGTCATCGATTTGGATGCCGGACCTAGATTTAGAAGTTTCTTATCAAACGAAGCACCAAAATAACTTGTTTTTGAATGTGATGATTCATGATTTAATGCTAGTATAGGTACATTTAGCCCTTCAACAAAGCAAATCAACCGATAATTGTATTGTAAATAATATCCTTTTTCATTAATATCAATGTTAAATAATAATAATCTATACGGGCCGATATAAAAATCTTCAGCCGGTTGAAAATTTTCTAAATGACGCTTCCAAGATACATCTTGAATTCCTATATAGTTTTGTTTTCTTTTATCCTTAGTTAATTGGTCGAATTGCCGCTTGAGTTCAAGTTGATATTCAATTTGTTTCGTTTGAAGTTGAGGTCTTGGGTGGTGGTAATCCAAAGGTGATTTCCCCTTTTTCCCCAGGACTGGTGTTTTGGTTTGGTTGATAATGTCCAACCACTGGTCTATTAAAGCAGTTAAATTAGGTGTTTTGGGCCCACAACCCCATCCTAATAACACCCAGGGAGACTGGTCTACTTGTTTGACTAATTGATCTTTTGATTTAGGTAAGAATTTTACGAGTGGCTCATTTTCTAACCATAATTCTTCAAGTTCGTTCATGGCTTTACTCATTTTAGGATTCTGTAAAGGAAATAAATTATAAATATATAACCTTCCTTTAATTCTTCCTGTTTCATTATGAAATGCTTCCAACATCTGAATAAGTGATTTCATTGTTGGGTCTATTTTCAACTCATTGTGGACCGGTACTTCATCATTAAATGTATTAATTTTTAATGAGGCACTGCCCGGGTTAAGCATAATTACAGTACCTAAAATTTCCTCACTATTTCCCCATTCAATATATGCCTCTGTTCTGTATAGTTTGTTTTTCTTTTTTACAAATGTTCCATAAGCATGCGGTTGTTGATCGGCAACTTGTTTAATCATCGGCGCCTCCCCGGCTTGAATAGTTTTGACTTGTTCTTTGTACGTTTTTTCAAGTATTCGTTTTGCTGTAAATTCTCCACTTATAATTACAGGCACATGTGTTAGACCCATTTCAAATGAAAAGATAGCCAAATGTACAAATCTTATAACTCTTTTATCCACAGTTAATGGAATTGGTTCTAGCAATTCTCCTTTATGGAACATCTTTTTAACTTCACTTACTTTTTCTTCATCTCGCTCGTCATAAGAGTTTACTAATAATTCATCTATAGGTACATAAATGATAGGGTACTCATTTTTGTCTCTTTTATTTCTTATATAGTGATTTTCATTTACTTTATATGTTGTAAATGGCTCCGAATTAAGTTTGAAGTTCATGGGTAACTCATTTTTCAATGAAACCCATTTCGAAACTTCAATTAATCCACTTTTTGTTCGAACTGTTTGAGTCCCTTTTGCAACTAATCCTTGATACTGGTCTTTTAAAATTTTTGTTAGTGGTTTTTGAATGATTTCTCTAGGGTCTGTGAATGATACAGCCTTCTTTTTCATTGGTTTCCGTTCTTCCTTTTGGGATATTGCTTCAATGTGTGGAGAAGTATGGTGGGCCAAGTTTTCTTCTTTCAGAAACTTAGCTTTCCATTCAAAATTTTTCAGTATTAATAAATTGGCATTATCTATCCCGTTATTACAAATTGGACACCAGTATTTATTTGTTTCAATATCTTTAATGGTTAAATCAGTCTTATATCCATCTAGATCTTTTGCTATCATAATTATATTTGGTAAGTCAATCATTTCCTGTTTATAGCTGTTAATAGCCCAAGTTTTAATTGAACTTGAATTTAAACAAAATGGACAACAAATATCTGAATCAGCTATAAGTATCGGTACTTCCCTTTTCACTTCAGTTGTGAAACCTAAATCCCTATAATAATCTAACGTAAATGAACAATCAGACTCTGCATCCCAAGGGTAATCGAATGGTTCCGATCTAATAGATTTAGCAGTTTTACTAATAATCATCCTACATTTTTCTTCAGTAATACTAATTTCTGTGGTAACAAAATGGACATTTTTCTTAGGCTCGATAAAGTCAAAAAAACCCATCGTCTTATTATAGCGTAAAGATCCCTTATCTGAAAATCGCTCTTTTTCTTTCATATCACTAGTATAGGAATCTTGTTCTCTTCTTTCTTTTTCATCTGTTATCTTTAAAAATGTACGAGAGATTATATATTCATACCACTTCAATTTTCTCCCCCCTATTTTAAGTGCCTTTACTCGTATAGCAATCACATGGATAATAATTGATTTTGAAATGGCTTCATAAAAAAAGATAAGTTTATTACTTATCCCACAGTAGTACCGAATTATTAACTTCTGTCCTCAGGGTCTTCATGACTAAAAGGAATCTCTATTAATTCCAATAAATCATCCTAATCTCATTGTCAATCAACCTCTTTATCCCTGAAAAACTTCGCATTAGGATTTCACAATTAGCTTGGCCCTCATTATTGAATTAGAAAAAAGTAATAATTAAATTCATACGTTATTAAATGAATTGTCACTCATTAATAAGTGATTGTCAATTATCGTTATTATCAGTAGATTCTCCTAGCATTATTCTTACATCTCCACGTTCAATTCTTTCTTTTTCTTCTTTACGTTTTTCAAAATAACTTTTGTTCGGCTGTTCCTCAATTCGCTGATTCCCTCGCTTTTTCTTGTAGGAGATTTCGGCACGTATGAAGACGATATTCAGATAGACTCCGGTTATGCCAATCAACACTAATGTTAATTTCATCATTGTTAATCGAGATAGAAACTTTTCCATGTCCCAGATTGAATAGACGAGACTAGCAAGGAACATGGATCCGAACAACGTCATACTGATTGACATGAGTTTATCCAACTTCTTATGTTTCGACTGCTGTACCTGTTTGATGATGAAGTAGGTGACCAGAGCTATCAGTCCATAAATCAAGATCAATTTTGCCGAAGGGATATAGACAGCGTTGTACATGATTGTGACACCCAACGCTGCCGATAGAAAGCTAATCACCACTATAATTACTTGCAACTAGATCACCCCTCTCTACTTCGGGCACTCGACACTTCCAGATTCAACACAAATACAAGTTCATCAGCTAGTAGCTCGCGCATAGTTCGGTACATTCTTCTTTGCTCTTGTTCACCTAGATGGACCGCTATTTCGTTGTTTAGCCCCTTTTCGTGTGCGGTCAGTTTTGTCATCTCCAGTAGTTCAGGTATAACTTGATTTGTATTTTGCATATTATTTTCCCCTTTCGTATTTTTTAATAACGTGCATTCTAAACGTATTTTAAAGAACAGTGTTTATGGAGCTCTACAATTGGATTGCTGAGAGATAGTCGACGAGATCCCCGGAATCAATTTCAAGGTAATCTACGTGATGAATCTCTTCTAATAACTGCTCATGCATATCTCGTGTATTTGGAGTAGTTATTACTAGCACTTTCCGTCCGTCTAATTTAAATAATTCTTTTCGGTATTGTTTAATGTTATAAACTTTGACCAAGTCCGTATCTAGCAGATTCACAAGATACTTTTCCTCCCCACTGTGTCTAACTATTCGCTCCAAACCATCGTATTGTTTATTGCTATTGCTAACAGAAGATGTTTTAAAAGACAGGTCATAGATGTCATAGTCTTCGAGAAACTTCATGACATTATTTTCATCTTCAAATAAGCGTAAATAGTATTTCGCGAATGTATATGGGAAGATTTTCAGGCTTTGACACTTAACGATGATAGAATTATTTGTTGATAGATGCTGAACAATTGTGCTGTAGCTGGTTGCACTTTTAGCAAATAGGATATAGTTTGGATGCCCGAAATCTCGTATTTCCTTTGTTATCTTCATCAAATTCTTCATTCCCACGCCGTGTAGAAACATGTAGAACAAGTACTCTGTGCCGCCAGGACTTGTTAACATGCCTTGTACGTTTGCACCACGGTTTAATTCGAATTTCTCCTTTACACCCCTGCTGTCCTTCATCTTCCAACCGTATCTTTCTAAATCAATCATCACATCATTGGTGGATAGTAGAAACGGTAGACGCCGGATATTCACTCGTAATTCATCGGCCCTTCGTTCAACTGGCACCCCCTGCTCTCTTAAGCAGGAGATGCCTATTTCACTAATTCGATGATAAGAGCCTTGTCTATTTTGATTCGCAAGGTACCCACTTATCGGGTGGGTGCTGATAAATCTTGAATTACGCAAGATTCGTAATTTCTTATACGTATACCACCGTGACATTTCGTAGCGTCGCATGATCTGCTCCGTACTCAACACACGATGTTCGTAGAGGCCAGTTAGTATCTCAATATCACGAGCTTGCAGAACCTTCACCACCTGTTTATTGCGCGTCTTCGACATGCGTTTCCCTCCTTTTTGATTGTTCGCCCCGGCTGTTTATTTTCGGTCACTTCTACACTGCGCTACGAATTGATTCAACTAAACCTCTCCGTTTTGTCCAATTCGGGTAGAATTCACTAAAGCCAATAACCACTTGCGTTTAACCATTTATACCGGGTACAATATTTCGTCCCTGTTGGGTACAATATAGGGGTTCTAAAAAAACCTTTATATTGCACCTAAAATTCGGGACTTTAACTGGGGTACAATAGTCAAACTTTAACGAATGGTTAACCCCAGAAATCTCCTGGTTTAGTATTTGATGAACGCTTCAACCGTTCTTTCTCCTTTCTTTCTTTTGTTCTCTTTTCCCTCTCCACTTCGGTTCTATATTCTTCAAATATTTCTTCCTGCAATGTTGATTCGGGTATGTGTGCCAAATGAAAATACTCTTCTTTCAAATAGCTCATAAATTCCTCGAAATTGTCCTGCGAAACTACAAAGACTTGCACATGATTTCCCCTTGGATCCAGTAACCCTATATCAACGTTCCATACCCGCCACCAGCAATCGTCCCCGATTAGTCCTGTATGCCGTATTGCATCTTGAATAAGCTTTCGGTTTCGATTGTCCAAATCACGAATTATCTTATTTTCATAATATTGAGCGATGATAATTACAGAATCATCAAACCGATAATTAATCTTCGTAAAGTCATATGAATCTTGGGTTGCACGAAAATAATAATGCCTAACCATTGCCAGGTAGTCCCTATCAGCTTCTTTATAGAGCGGAAGAGCACCTTCATAAGAAAATTGAAATATTGGATAACCATTGATAACCATTGGTTTTACCTTCGCCATTGGATATACCGACGTTCTTTTAATAGCAGTATCATTTCCGCCTAACTTATTTATTTGTAACATTAGGTAAACCTTCATTTCTTCAATGTTTTTCAACTGCTCAAACAGCAGCTTCTTTTCAGCTTCCACTAAATCCATTCCTTTCTTGTTTGGGGACGTAAATTCACATCTTAAACGCTTAATACAGAAGCATTCTTGTAACTCAACGTCGGACGTTTATAAAGTTATTTCAACACGAATAACCCAACGTCTGACGTTAGGATTTCAGAACCTTATAACAGCAACGTTTGTAGAGCACTTTCACGTCGGACGTTCATCTTCTTCAACGTCCGACGTTGCTTATCCGAAACGCTGTTCTATCAATGTTTACACCACCGATTAACGTCGGACAAATCAACACCGTATATTTACTGCTAATCAACGGCCGTATATTCCGTTAAATACGGCATCGGATCTTCTTTACCACCGGCACGAATTATTTCAAAATGTAGATGATTTCCGGTTGATGTTCCCGTTGAACCGCATGTGCCGAGTACGTCCCCTTGAGAAACCACATCATTAATTTTTACTTGCGTAGAATTTAGATGGGCATACAAAGTAGTGACTTCACCGTGATTGACGATTACATGTAGCCCGTATCCGTTTGACCAACCTGTTCCAGAGGCAAAAATAACATTACCGCTTTGGGCTGAAAGGATAGGGTCATTAT